>NZ_CP034145.1:1573615-1888338 GCF_003856835.1 Haloplanus aerogenes | reverse complement strand
ACGTGTCGTCGTCGCAAACCCTCCGTGTCATGGAATGAATGGACAACCGCTCGCAATGAATGGGTACAGCAGCGAGACACCCCACTCTACTACCTGTATGTAATTGGTCACCTTTCGAAGACAACCAATCCGGACCCATACATCCGAACAATTGCAAATCCCTTCCGCCTACTTGATGCGCAAGTCGAGCACGATGTGAGCGTTACACGATCTATCCAGGTCGATATCGACGCCTTCTCGAAGGCAGGTGTGGACGGCGTCGCAGATCCGGACCCAGTTGTCGAAATCCCTGTCGAAACGGAGACAGACATTGATGAGTAGTCACACTGTGAGACGCGACTACAACGGGACGTTAGTCACGGCACCCTTCGGGGGCGAAAACGTCGAGAGGACAGCGCGGAACGAATACCGAACGCTCCTCGACGAGCACGATTCTGAGGATGTGCTCGTCGTCACGGGTGCGCCGACGAGCGCAGACACGTTCCGGGAGACCTTAGGTGAGGAACTGCCGGGTGCGGCGACGCCGTACGTGACCTCGCTCGTGGTGCACGCGACCGATGTCCTCAACCAGACCGATGACCGCGTCATTCTCTCCGACGCGCTGCGGCGAGAACTCCTCCACCGATTTCTCGAAGACTACGAGTGGGAAACAGAGTATCTTCAACGGGCGTCTGAACAGCCGTCGTTCATCGAGGACGTGGACGCCGTAATGAGTACGATATCCTGGCAGACGGTCACGCCGGACGAAACCCCGGAACTTCGTGACCTCACGGCTGCGCTCGACGCGTTCCACGAGTGGCTGGCCGAGCACGGCCACATGGAACGTGGGCAACTCATCTCGGAAGCGCTCGATGTCCTCACCGGCGATGCCCGCGGCGATGTCGTCGATTTCGAGGCGGTGCTCGTGGTCGAGTTTGAGGAGTTCTTTCCGCTCGACCGCGCGTATCTCGACGCGCTCGTAGGGGACTGTGACCTCGTCTGTATCGCCGAAGAGAACGCGAGTGTGCGCCGCACGTGGGTCGAGACAGGGCCTGTCACGGACTACGTCTCGTTCAGCGAGTCCCAACACGGCGCGTCAGAGACGCCGTCGACACGCCCGGCTGCAACTGCAGCGTACTTCGCCGACGAGACGGCCCCGGAAGACCCGGAAACAGGGTCGGTGTCCGTCCTCGCTACGGACTCCAGTGACGAACAACTCGCCGAAATCACCAACGAGATTGAAGAACTCGTCGCGCAGCTGGACTGGAACTACGACGACATCGCTGTCGCCACGAAGCAAAGTGGGAGTACGGTTACGGACGTCATCGAGGCGTTCGAGCGCACTGGAATCCCGACGGAATCGACAACAGTCACTGGTTTCGGAGACGACCCCGCGATTCGGGAACTCCTCGCTGTCGTTCGGCATCTTGCTGCCGACGACGAGGACGGGGTACCCGACCACGGCCCAGACCTCGATACGGAGCGCTTAGACCGAGTCCGCGAGATTGACAACCTCGAAGATGGGATTCGCTGGTTGGCGACAGACGCAGGGTTGAAAGAGCGGATCGCGGAGCGCGCGACGCCGCTGGACGCACGGGCGCAGTTCGGGAACGTCCGGCGGGCGTTCCGGATGGCCGAGTTCCTCGAAGAGACCGAGTTCGTGGATGCGACGTGGGAGTCCTTCGAGGAGATGCTCGAACGGGCCCACGAGTACGCACCGCAACAGAATCAGACGAGTGCGACGGATCTTGACGGCGGTGTCCGCGTGGACCACCTGCAGGCGATCAAGAACGAGTCGTTCCGCGCGGTGTTTCTCGTGAACCTCGTCGATAGCGAGTACCCGGGTGATCCGTTCCTGACGCGGTTGTTCCCCACTGAACGGGTCGCGTCGATGCCGGACTACCCTGGTGTTACGGACCTCGACGAGCCGGACGTGGATGCGACGTTCCCGACGACGTCTACGGCGTCGAGTCGGCCGTTCGCGCGGTACCACACGGAACACGCGCGGCGACGCCTGGCGATTGGAGCTGGCGCAGCGGACGAGCACCTGTACTGTTGTCTGTACGAGTTCGAGGACACCGCGTTGGAAGAGCGTGCGCAGGCGTCGCGGTTTCTCACAGACGCGTACGACCGCCTGCCGTGGGTCACCGAAGCCGACGAGCCACACATCACGAGCGAGCAAGCGGCGGAGGACTTCCTGTTGTCGCGGGTTGACGACGCGCTCGCCGCGGTTCGTCGCGCGAACAGTCAGGACGTGACGGTGTCGCTCGACGAGGTGGAAGTGGAACTCGGCGAGATTCAGGACCTGCTCGATAAGAGCGGGGCGCGTGGCGAGGAACTCCGGAAGGCGTTGCGTGCGCGTGTCGAGTTCGCTAACGGGGAGGTGCGACGATGAGCCAGGAGTCGCTCTCACCGTCGCGGCTGGCGAACTATGCGACGTGCCCGCGGCTGTACGATTATCGATACGTACAGGACGTGAACGCGCCGGACCGTACAGAACTGTATCTCAACCAAGGAACGATTTACCACGAGACTATCGAGGACGTGTGTGAGGCGACCGGCCGCGACGATCCACCAGAGGTGATTCACGACCGGGCGCTGCGGATTTTCGATGCGAAGTGGGACGAACACAGCACCTCGGATGATTACGAATCTGCTGCGCATCAAGAGTACCAGCGTGCTGAGAACCGGGCTGCCATCGAGTCGTTCTTCGATCCTGACGGCGGCGTCGGCATCGAACACGCACGCCGCTCCATCACAACCGAATGCTGGGTAGAATGCGAAGTAGATGGGCGAGGGCTCCACGGGAAAGCAGACAACGTCATCCGGACGGACGACGGGCTCCACATCTTCGACTACAAGCGGAAAACACACGGGATGCTCTCCGACGGGACAGCCGAGTACCTCGGCGACCACCTCGACGGGGAGGCCCACGAGCCGAAGCGTGTGCGGAACGCGTTCCAGACGGCGACGTACATCGAGGGCGTGAAGAACGAACCGTTCTACGAGGACGGAATGGAGGTCCGGTTCAGTTTCTACGGCCTCCTCAACAAAACGTCGTTCGAGAGCACTCCCACTGGATACAACGTGTCTGCGCGCGGGTGGCCACGGGAAACTACGGAGATCTACGAAGACCACTACGAGACAATTTGGGGGCTCATTCGCGCCGCACACGACGGCATCACGAACGGAACTCACGAGCCAGAACCGTTCGATCTCCTCAACGAGGAGGCGTGCCCGGATTGTGACTATCGAGGGATGTGTGCTGACCGACTGTCGATGGAGGTGCGGCGATGAGCGAAGAGCCTGAGTATCCGTCGTGGTTCCCGGTCCCGGAAGAAGATGTGTCCCCGGAACCCCAGCAGCGGGCGATTATCGACTCCGACGCGTACCCGATGCGTGTGCTCGCCGGGGCTGGGACCGGGAAGACGTTCACGATGGTGCGGAAGATCGAGCACCTCATCGACGAGGAGGACGTGTCCCCGGACCGGATTCTCGCGTTGACGTTCACGAACAACGCTGCGGACTCGATGCGGGAGAAACTCAACGCGAAACTCGGCACAGCCGGGTACGACATCGACGCATACACGTACCACTCGATCTGTAACGAGATCCTCACCGACTACGCCTACGAAGCCGGAATCGATCCGGACTTCGAAGTCGCCACGGATGCCGAGAAGTACGCCATCGTGCTGGACGTTCTGGACGATATCGAGTACCGGTCTGTGAAACCCAACGTGTACGGGAGCGACGGGTACGCGTCGGGGGCCGCGTCGAAGCTGCTCAACTTCATCGGGTCGATGAAGCGCAGCGGCATCACGCCCGGCGACATCGACGCCTTCCTCGGCCCTGCTGACCGAGTCTACGAACTCGCTGACCTCTCGGAGCGCGTCGAGGCTATTGCCAGCGACCATCTGGGCGGCCGGTCCGTGTCGAGCGTACTGAACTCGCTCCCAAACGCGCGTGCGGACCTCGTCGCTGAACGCGACGCGCTCGGGACGGACGGAATGGAGGCCAGCGTACGCGACTTCCTCGACCGACTTGTGGATCTTTGCGATGCGCTGGAAGCAGCGTTCGAAGCCCATGAGGTAGGCGACCAAGAGTTACCGGACAACGCGTACAAGCTCCCGAAGTACCTGTTCGGTGGGTACGCGAGCGGTGCGCCGAAAGGGATTCCGGATAATCTCGACCTCGAACTCACGGACCATCTCGACTCGTTCCTCTCGGACTGTCTCACTGCCCGTGACCTGACTGCGGGGTACGCCGCGTACGAGCGTGAGCTCGACGAGCGGAATCTCATCGACTTCGACGGTCTCGTCGTTGAGACGGCTGCACTGATGGAGTCGCCGGTTGGCGAGGAAATCGCTGACCGGTGGGACTACGTGTTCTGCGACGAGTTCCAGGATACCGACCGCCTCCAGTTCGACCTCGTCACGTCACTCGTCACCGACGACAACCTGTTCGTCGTCGGTGACGACGATCAGGCGATCTACGAGTGGCGTGGCGCACACGTCGCCAACATCACCGACGAACTCGACCGCGCGTTCGCCGCGCTCGAAGATGAGCCGTTGGAGGAGAACTTCCGCTCCCGACAGCCGATTCTCGACCTGGCAAACGAGGCGATACAGAAGCTCGATCACCGCGAACGACACAAGACACTGAAACGAGTCGACGAACCTGCGTACGACGGGGACACTGTCGCTACCGTCGAACTGCCGGACGAGGACGATGCGGACGGCGCTATCCAACTTCGAACCGTCGTGCAGAATTTATTGAGCGGTGCAGCAGCGAGCCTCGATGAGGCGTACGATCCGGGCGACATCGCGTTACTTGTCCGGAAAAACGACCACGCGACACCTGTCATCGAGGAATTCGAAGACGCCGGCATCCCGTACCAAGTTGCTGGCGATCTGGCCACGGAATCAGTCGGCGTCGGCACCGTGACTGCCTACCTGAAGGCACTCGCGCGGCCGGACGACGAGGTGAGCTGGAACCGCGTCCTCCTGATGCGGTACCGTCTGTGCGACGCAGACCTCCGCACGCTCAATGCAGGCGACGACCCGCTCGTAGACACACTGCGCGAAACGCCGCTCGACGAGTTCGAGGAACCCGACCGCGTCGCAGAGGCCCGCGAGCACGTCACTGAACTCCTCAACCTCCGAAATTCGGCGTCGCTCAGCCACATGTACCGCGAACTTACAGACCTCACGAATATCGAGTGGTATCTCAGCGAGCAGGAGCGCCGGGACCTCGCCCAGCTGGAGGATGTCATCGAACAGTACGGGGATAGTGCTGTCCAACCACCGCTCACGCCGGAGTTCATCGACTCGCTCGAACACTATGACTCCCTGTTCGATGAGAGCGGCTCTTCCCCGACGAGTCAGCCGGACATCGCCGACGACGCGGTCAACGTGATGACCATCCACAAAAGCAAGGGCCTAGACTTCCCGGTCGTCCTCATCCCGCAAGTCACGGCCGACGAGTGGGTACCGAGTTCACGCACCTACGACGCGCTCGAAACCGGCCTCTCGGATGGCCCAGAGGCTGCGTTTGCCGAGGACTTCGTCGAGCGTGACGCCCGTGAGACTCGCCGCGTGTTCCACGTCGGCATCACGCGCGCCGAAGACGTCCTCGTGCTTCAGGGCGGCAGCGAGGACGACGATGCTGCGGACGTGCACCCGGTTTCAGAGATTGTTGACGAGATTCTCCCATCCCGAACCCCGTGGCAGCCTGAGCGAGGGCAGCTCCCGCTCTGGACCGACGTGCAGGAGTGTCTCCCGGATGACGCGGTAGACTGGACTAACACGCTGGCAAGCGAGACTGTCGGGCACGTTGGTGGTACTGTCAATCACGATGGAGAAGAACTCGCGGTTGAGGCAGCGCGTGACCGCGTGATAGACCTCGCAACAGCCACTCTCAACGGAGATCTCTCTCCGAGAGTCGAGCGGGAGACACTCCAAGTTACGTCGCTAACCGGCCCGTCGACACCGTCGCCGTCGCTGTCGCACAGCTACACGTCGCTGGCGACCTACGAGGAGTGCCCGCGGAGTCACTACCTGGACTACGTGGTCAACGCGTTCCCCGATTATCAGGAGATAGCGGCCACGAACGGGTCCGGGGATGGCGTGTCTCAGCGTGAAATCGGGTTGCTGTTCCACGACACTGCAGAGCAAGCCGCGAATCAAGGTGTGAGCGACCGTGAGAGCTGGTACGAGATTTGTGACCGGCTCGCCAGCCAGCGCCGTTCCGAGGACGCGCTCCCGGCGGCAAAGCAGTGTATTGACCGACACTTCGAGTTAGATCTTCCCAGTTACGAGATCATCGACGCGGAGCGGGAGTTCGCACTGGACATCGCCGGGCACGAACTCGTCGGCTACATCGACGCCGTCTACCGGACCCCGGACGATGAGCTCCTCGTCATCGACTACAAGGCCACCGAACGTCACCGCGACTTGGAGGACGATAAGCAACTCCCGATCTACCTGTTAGCGTGTCGTGACCTGTACGATGAGCCTGTAGCACGTGCGGGATACGCCTATGTCGGGGAGATAGGGCCGAAGGTCGAATCCCGAACGTTCAGCAATGGCGACCTAGAAGGAGTCAGGGACGACGTGACAGAGTCAATGAACCGCATTGCTGAGTTCTCGTTCAGCCGGTATACTGCTGGCGAGCACTGCCAGTGGTGCCAACACAACCAACTGACCTGCGCACCGGACTCATTCACCGTCGGTCCAGGATTCGAGGAGTGACCAGTCGAACCCGCGTTATTGGACGGACGGTATACCCGTCTCTCCAGCCCTGTTTCGCCTGAATCTTTCGCCGGGCTTGGTTCGGTACTCTGCTCGCAGCCTGAGCATCTCCCGGGTAGGTCTGGTTGACCGAATGCTTAAGTCATTATCACAGTAATCATTATCTAGAGTATGACCTTCTACGACCGGGAGGCGGAACTCGATACCCTCACCGCCGCGGTGGAGTCCCCTGGTTCGGACTTCATCGTTGTTTACGGGCGACGTCGAGTCGGGAAGACAGAGCTCCTCAAAGAATTCTGTGCCAACCGTCCCCATATTTACTTCCTCGCCGCGCAGGAGGCCGAGCATAGACAGCGAGAGAAGTTCCTCGACCAGATCGCGGACCACTTCGACGAGCGCGTCCCGCGAATCGACAGTTGGGACGGGGTGTTCGAGTACCTCGGGGAGCAACTCCAGCGTGAGGATCTCGTCGTCGTCATCGACGAGTTCCCGCATCTCGTCGCAGAGAACGACTCGCTCCCGTCGTACGTGCAAGGGTTCGTCGACCAGGAACTCGATGGGACGGATTCGATGCTCGTACTCTGTGGGTCGAGCGTGAGTACGATGGAGTCAGAGATCCTAGGACACGAGAGCCCACTATACGGGCGACGAACGGCACAACTCGACGTGACGCCGTTTTCGTTTCGACAGGCCCGAGAAGTCATCTCGTACGACATCCAGGATGCGATTCGCTCGTATGCCGTCACGGGCGGTACCCCGATGTACCTCACGCTGTTCGACTACACGCAGTCGCTTGCGGCGAATATTCGGTCGCACATGCTGTCACCGTCTGCGGTGCTGTATAACGAACCAGAGTTCCTCCTGCGAACCGAGCTCCGAAACCCGGCCCGGTATATGAGCATCCTCGAAGCGGTCGCGCTGGGCCATACGACACCGAACGAGATCTCCGGCGCAACGGGGATCGACTCGGGACCACTCTCGAAGTACCTCCAGACACTTCGCCGACTCAGGCTCATCCAACGGGACGTACCAGTTACGGCCACGGGGAAGAAATCAAAGCGGTCGCGGTACCGGGTAGCCGATGAGTTCCTTCGGTTCTGGTTCCGGTACGTCGAGCCGAACCGCTCCAGTATCGAAGAAGCACCGGACATCGTGTACGACGGAACGATCGCGCCTGACCTCCCGACGCACGTCGCAACCACGTTCGAGGAGGTATGTCAGGAGGCCGTCTGGGAAGCAGTTCGGCGCGGTGACTTCGAGCCGTACTCGGAAGTCGGCCGCTGGTGGTACAGGGAAGACGAGATCGACATTGTCGGGCTCGCACCGAACGACGATCGGATCCTGTTCGCCGAGTGCAAGTGGACGTCGGAACCAGTCGGTACGTCGCTCGCCGAGAATCTACGAACAAAAGCAGGGAACGTTAGATGGGGACCAGATGACCGGGAGGAGTACTTCGCGCTGTTCTCGAAAAGTGGGTTCGTCGACGGACTCGAAGACCAACTTGACGAACACTGGTCGCTGTGTAGCCTTACAGAAATAGATGATCTCCTCACACCGTCCTGAAGAGTGGTAGCTGATCGCGGACGAATCTTCGATACGTGTGTCGCCGCGCCCCAGTATGATCCGTCAAATTATCGAATGGGGCGATTTGGTCAGTTCTGGATAGTACAGCATCCCAAAGGTCCGTCCCTAAACAACCATCAATGACGATCGCGGGGGCAATCCGAACTATGTCCGCTATCGACGATATGGTCGTGCAGCTAGTTACCTCCCCGTGCTGTTAGTCAAGACTCCACACCGAGGGAATCATTGAAGTATCTGTCCTAACCGAGAAATCGTCGGCCTAGCAGGGAAGCGGCGATTAGGAGCTAAGTAGCAGCCACCGAAATTCCATACGGGAGACAGTCGTGTGGGGCCCGTTCGCGGGCAGACCTTTTTAAGCGACTGATTCATGAGGCCTGTTTAGTCATGGATAAGTACGATTCATCGTCTGAGAGAGGGCAGGAACAGTGGAGCGCAAGTACAAACGACCCTACGCCGACTGACCAAGATATCGCAATTATAGCCGCTGGGGATCCACCACACCCCGGTGATCATGAGAGAGAAATCCAGCCCACAGGGATCAGCAAATGCGACGCCGCGGGCCGAATCGACGGAATTCACGTCTTGGGCGTTCTGCACAGCCATCCGATCGCTATCGCCCGAGTTGTCGGAGCGATCACTCGATACAAGCCGGACGTCGTCGCCGTTGAGGCAAGCCCGGAAGCAGTCAATCAGTATCACCCCGACGTCCAAGATCCGCGGTGGCCGCCAGCCCACGAACTCGAAGCTGCGGCGTTCTCGGGGAGAGCCCGTCAGTCCATGACTTGATCCCCCCGTCAGTCATACACCGTAATTGCCATCCTAACATCATTATCTCTTCGGAGAGTCGCTCTCCAAAGATTCTCTAACCTAACGGCGCCACCTAGAGGTGGATTCCCCCTAGTTCGCGCTCCTAGTCGCCTCATGATTCCCTAGTATTATGTACCCACACTGTCATTCAAATGCAAGCAAATCGCATGACACTGGCGACCCCCGTTCCGAAACGTGATGAAATCAAAACGGCCGAAGAGGGGTTCCTTTATAAACGCCGTACCGCAGTCTGCCAAATGTTGCCCGTCACGCAGAATGATGGGCGCTGCAGGCGCTCGGTCGCTCGGTGAACGACGTCCCTTGTTGGGCCTGAACCGGTCGAAATCGGGGTGCTGAATACACCGTTGAGAAGGATATGTTGGTCTCGGTCGCTGACACTCCGAGAGACGACTCGCATATCGCAGATCGAGGATCCGTTTCCATCGCACCGGGTTCGATCCGTGAATACAAGGCGACTCTCCTCAAAGAATAGATGTGAGCCACTCCTCGAAGTACCGCTGTATCACCTGTATGGACGAGACCGTCACGCGTGAATTCGACGTTTCACATCTTTCCCGCACGTGCGGCGTTTGCGGAGAGTTCGATCGGTTCGTCAATACTGTGGTTATCGAGCGGTTCAATGAGTTGGATGCGGATCCACCTCCACATCTCCACTGGGAGCAACTTGACCGCCTCCGGAAATTTCTGATCGCCGAACGGCTCAGTCGGCGGGACCACACGATTGATGACTTTGAGGTGGCAGTCGACGATGACGAGGCAGAGCAGACAGGGAAGAGCGAGGCCAACACCGAAGTGTGAGGCCTGGACTGCACTGCAAGAGCCACAAGTAGTGCTCCCGAGAAAGCAGATATCGAAGAGAGATTAGCTGTTAGTTCGTGGCGGCACGGGCATCAACAAGCCACCTCGGTTCGCGCACATCAGTGGATCCGAGGTCTGTGATTTCGCCCGACTGCGTACCGATGATCACCTCATCGCCATTCTCAAGCACAACCTGATATGAGAACTCCGTGAGGAAGCCTTGGTCAGACACGACAGCCGATCGATAGTGGATTAGTTCACACGTCGAATCCGTTCCGCCTGAGTGGCAGTGTCTTCTGACTCACTCATTAACTGATAGTACGGGAGAGCGACGTTTGGCCTTTCGCATTCGAGTATAAAATGTTCTTTACGACACGCGCGTTTGACAGGACAAACCATCACAATCGCACCAATAAACTCAAATTATACTGGGCGATTGAGTTTCTCAGCCTATAGTGATGTGTCGATGGAGGATGTCAGCTGTTGCTGTGTTTCCAGCCCTGATTGGAAGCGGTTGAGGACTTCTGTTTGGTGCTGTGAGCAGGCCATGAGGGCGACTGCTCCGGTTTGGATCGGGATTACTGGCTGATGGAGATTGTAATGTGCGAGCTGACAGCTGGGACAGCGGATACCTCCAGCCGGTCGATGCTCTATGACGTCTACTCTACCAGTAGTGGTGAGTTCGCAGATCGAAACGAACTGGTCGACGTGGTTGCCGCAACCGATGATAGGGATGGTAAGCTGATCCAGAAGCAGGAATGAAACACTGTCGTCGCGGCTGTGGAGAGCAGACTCACAGTCCTCACACTGGATGGGTGGATGGCCTTGGACGTCATTGGGAGCCGGCCGAGTAGCATCTACTGGAGGCATACTGAGAGGTATACGGAACGGTTGAGTCGCCATACAGGTAAGTTATGGGAAGAATGGAACCACACGGAGTTCGGAATTAACTCTCAAACTGTTACTGAATCGCTTTTGGGAAGCAGGTTGTTTACCGAGTAGAGTTGGCGCTGGAGAAGCGTGGCAGGTAAGGGTGACGCGGGTCGCACTTGCGTGGTCTCTCGAGTCCCGGAAGCGACACTGGGAATCGTAAAGAGAATTAAATTCATCCTTGGAAAGCCTCTATCGCGTCCTCTGCGCTCAACCAATCCAACCAAGCGCGACTCAGACGTTGATCCCGTGCCCACGTGCCGAGGGGACCTACTCGACCACTATTCGAGATCGCGCGGATCGATGTGCTCGACTTCGGGGATCTCGGGGAACAGCGTATCCGTTGAGACGATCGGCTCGTCGAGGACAGCCGCACTGCCAAGATGCACCCCATCGAATACGTTCAGGGCTTCGTACTGTGATCGGAGGTCGGCAGCGGCATCCAATGCATCGCTGGTCAGTGGTACCAGCTCGATATTTTGACTCGCGATCTCTTGATGCGCCCGGATGACGCGACCTCGATCCCACTCGTCTTCCATCACGTACTGGAGTTCGATACCCGTCGCGACTGACGTCTTCGGTTCATCGAGAGAACCGATATCGATGTCACTCGCGAGCCAGTCATCGGCTTTCAACTCCGCGAGGATGACGTCGAGATCAAGATACACGTTTTCGATCCAGTCGCTCTTCGACATCGTCCCGCGCTTTGCTGTCGGCCTGTTCGTGGAGGCGTTCTAGATGCTCTTCGCGAACGACGAGCCGAGCGCCATATCGGAGCGCCTCCGACCGTGACCCGAAGACACCATCCTCAACGAGCCTGTCGAGACGGTTAACGAGTTCCGGTGGGAGAGAGACCGGAACAGAATGTCGGTCACTGCTCATACTGCAACATAGTCTATACGATTGTATAAACATTTCCCAGTCGTTGAAACGACTCCCTGCCGGCAAATGTTCTAACTAGGTTTGTGGACAGTGGGTATGATCACTTCGGAAGTTGCTCTATACGGTGTTGACGGAGTGAACAGCAACCAAGGGAGGCTCTGAATACAGTCTCGGCTTCGAATGATCGTTCGGGAGTCGTTACGCAGTACTGTTGGATGTTGACCTCGTTGGCGGCGAGTCGTGCGAAGAACCAGCGCCTGCGTGATCCCCAAATTCAGTGGGATCGAGCTCTGAATAAGCGCTCTGTATTCAGCAGCCCTCCAAAATCATCTCAGACATCGAGGGATTCTATCCGAAGACTCGGCTCTGATTACTAATCTACCGCAGACGGGTGTCTACTAGTAGGTTCTCGATGTGGAACGTCCGTAATTAACAACTACCAGTAGACCCGACGATCGAATCACGACATTGGTACTTCGGTTTCAGGTACTATCCGAGATATCTCGGATACGCTACGTCGGAACTCCCACTCAGTCACAGTACGAGGTCTCGTAACCACTCCCAGCTCTCGATATTGTTAGGCTCAGTTGCTCGTGCCCGAGTGACGTTCAACGACCCAATGATTAGCAGCCATGCGTCACGCCGTAGAGGCAGCGAACCAGAGGACGAAACCGCCGTCAATCGGAATCGTTCAGTGACCGAACGAAATCAACGACAGTGCACTCAGAGACGATGATATCGACGATCACCCCGACGCTGTCGTGCGATTACGAACGAGAAATCGGCGATGGGCGCTGCAGGATTTGAACCCGCGACAATCTGGTCCGAAGCCAGACACTCTGTCCAGGCTGAGCTAAGCGCCCTGTCACCCGTATTCGAACGCCGCCGGGGGATAAATTAACCGATTCGAGCGAGTCCGGGCCGGGGATTTAACTCGCCGCTTCCCCAACGAACGATCATGATGGATGTTGAAATCGAATACTGCGTCCCGTGTGGCTTCCTCGACCGCGCGGAAACCGTACAGCACGCCTTGCTCACCACGCTCGGCGAGGATCTGGACTCGGTGGCGCTCGTGACCGGCGACAAAGGCGTCTTCCGGGTCCACGTCGACGGCGAGACCATCTACGACAAGGACGAGGACGGCGACTACGACGTCGACGACCTCGTGGCGACGGTTCGGGATCGGATCGGCGCGACCGCCTGAGACGGACCGTTGCACGTCAGTCTCGGCAGTCGCCGACCACGGGTGGCGACCGTCGGGAAACAGTTACGACGAGCCGTATGAGAAAACAGAACCCTTACTGTCACACCGGCGCCAGCGTCGGGTATGGCCGAGGCCGAAACGCGGGCCGACGCGGTGCTCGTCGCCGACGACGTCCGCAAACGCTACGGCGACACGGTGGCGCTCGACGGCGTGTCGCTGTCGATTCCCGCCGGCGAAGTGTTCGGGCTCGTCGGCCCGAACGGCGCGGGCAAGACGACGCTCGTCCGCGCGCTCACGGGGACGACGCCGTGTGAGGGGACGGTGAGCGTCCTCGGTGCGGCGCCGGACGCCGTTGATCCCCACCGGATCGGACTCCTCCCGCAGTCCTTTCATCCCGCGGATCGCCTCACCGCGCGCGAACTGATCGACTACTACGCCGGCCTCTACGACGACGCTCGCGCCGTCGGCGCCGTCCTCGACGACGTTGGACTCGCCGACGACGCCGACACCTGGTACGAGAACCTCTCGGGCGGGCAGCAACGACGCGCCTGCGTGGGCACGGCGCTCGTCAACGACCCCGACGTCCTCTTTCTGGACGAACCGACGACCGGCATCGATCCGGCGGGCCGGCGGGCGCTGTGGTCGCTGATCGACGACCTGGCGGCCGGCGGGACGACCGTGTTGCTCACCAGCCACTCGATGACGGAGGTCGAACGCCTCGCGGATCGGGTCGGCTTGCTCCGGGACGGGCAAGTGGTCGCCGTCGGCTCGCCCGACGAACTGATCGCGGAACACGGCGGCGACAGTCACCTGCTCCTCGACGGCGTGGGCGTCGACGCCGACGCCGTCGCCGCGGCACTCGACGCCGAAGTTGACGAACGTGACGGCCAACTCGTCGTCCACGACGTCGCCCTCGCGGACGTGGGGCGCGTCGTCGCCGACCTGGAGGATGGGGGCGTCGACTTCGACTCGTTCACGTGGGCCGAGCCAAGTCTGGAGGACGTGTATCTCCAGTTGACCGGTGAGGCGCTGGAGACTGGGGAGGGTCGCCGATGAGCCGCCCTCGGCGCATCCGGGCCGCCTTCGTCGCCGCCCTCTTCGCCTTCCTCCGCCGGAAGACGGCCGTCTTCTTCACCTTCTTCTTCCCCATCCTGATCATCCTGATCTTCGGGGCGCTGGTGCAGACCCAGCCGACCGGCGGCGGCCTGTTCGCCCGTCCGCCGGCGTACTACATCCCCGGCTATCTCGGGGTGGTGGTGGTGTTCACGCCGCTGTCGCGGGTCGGGAGCACCATCGCGCGCCACCGCGACGGCAATCGCTTCGAGAAACTGGCGACGACACCGCTCCGCCGCTGGGAGTGGCTGCTCGCGCACACGCTCGTCAACGTCGCCATCATCGGCCTCGCAGCCCTGCTCCTGTTCGTCCTCGTCCTGCTCGTGACGGGCGCGAGCGTGGTCGCCGGCCCGGGACTGCTCGTCCTCGTACCGCTGGTCGTCGCGGGCGTCGCGCTATTCTGTGGATTGGGGTCGATCATCGGTCGCGTCGCGGACTCACAGGACGGCGTCATCGCCGCCAGCAACGCCGTCGCCTTCCCCGTCTGGGTGCTCTCGGAGACGTTCGTCCCGCCGTCGATGCTCCCGGCGTGGTTCCAGTCGGTGACGGCGCTCTCGCCGCTGACCTACTTCTCACGAGGCGTCCGGGCTGCCACCGCGGGCGAGGATCCGACCGTCGCGCTCCTCGTCCTCGGGGTCGTCGCACTCGGCTTCTTCGTCGCCGGTGCGGCCGCCGTGCCGAAGACGGAGTGAGGAGTCACGTCGACGGCGCGCTGTCGGAGCCGCTCGGCGGGTCGTCGCGTTCGTCCGTGGGCACGTCGTCTCGCGCGTCGCCCGCCTCGTCGACCCAGCCCCGGCGCGTCGCCAACGACTCCCTGAGCCGCGTCGGGAGGATGGCCCGCAGGTCGTCCGCGACCGACTCGTCCACGTCGACCGCGGCGGCGTCGTTACCGACGAGCGAGCGCGACCCCGCGGTATCGGCGGTCACAGTCGCCACGTCCCACCGTCGCTGGAAGACCGTCCGCGAGTCGATGACCGTCTGAATCCGGTAGTACGGGACGATCTTGATCTGCCGACGGAGGAAGCCGTTGCGGGTGACGGCGTGATTCGAACCGAGCCAGTAGCCGCGGTGGCGCCACTTGTAGTGGGCGGCGACCGGCGCGAGGAGGGCGAGCGGAACTGGCGCGTAGGGCGGCCAGGGGAGCGCGCCCCCGGTGACCCAGTCGGCGCCGTAGAGTAGTGCGACGACGCCGCCGAGCGCGAGGAGGTAGCGGATGGCGTAGCGGCGGCGCACTCGCTTCGGCGGGCGTGAGAACGACGGCGAGCCGACGGGGTCGATCCGGTTGGCGAGGGCGAACACCCGTTCCCGGTCCGCGAGCGGGACGGCCGCCTCGGAGCCGCTGTCGCCCGGGGCGTACCCCGCCGTCTCGATGTGGAGTGACGCGTAGCCGAAGTAGCGTTTCAGCGGGTCGTCGACGACCGTCAGCGTCTGCACCTTGTCGAGCGGGATCGACCCGTCGTACCGGCGCAACAGTCCGCGCTCGTACTGGAGTTCGTCCTCAACCTGCGTCAGTCGGAAGTCGTAGTAGTTGAGGACGGCCACGGCGGCGCCGCCGAGCCACGAGACGAGGAGGATGCCAAGGGCGGCGGTCAGCAAGCCGACGGCGACGAGGATCGGCCCTGCACCCGGGGGAACGACCGACGACATCGCGGGCACGCTCCCGGAGAGGAGGACGAACAGGAGGCCCGGAATCCGCACGTCGAAGGACAGAGCCCCGACGAGTGCGAGTTCGCGGGACGAGAGCGTGAAGAGTTCGTCGGCGGTCGGCTGTTCGTACTCGCCGGTCTCCGTCTCGTCGTCCCCCTCCGCCTCGCCGCCTTCGCGTTTCAGCCGACCGATCTCGCGCTGGAGCCGTTTGGCTTCCTCGAACTCGACGAAGCGGAGCGAGGCCTCCGTCTCGCTCCCGCCCGCCGTCTCGAAGTCGACGGCCGCGATACCGAGAAGCCGCTGCACGACGTTCCGACTGATGTCGACGTTCTGGACCCGGCGGATGGGGATTTCGCGGTTGCGTCGCGAGATCACGCCCGAGCGGATGTCGAGGGTGTCGGCATCGAGGTCGTACTCGAAGCGGCGGTAGTAGGCCACCTCGTAGGCGACCAGCGCGAGGAGGACGAAGCCCACGAGGACGATGCCGACGAGACCGCCGGTCGGCCCGAACGCCGCCGACGCGCCGGAGAAGAGGATGATCGCGGTGAAGACGATGCTCCCGCCGCGTTCGACGACGCGGTAGGGAACGGAGAGCGGAGAGAGTGTCCGATTCATACGGATCGTCGTAACGGTGTCTCGGTGGATCGTGGACTCCCCCGCCGATACTGACTGACGACTGTTCCACTCATACGGCGTCCTCGCCCTCGGCGCGGATGGCGAGTCGTTTCAGCCGCTCGCGCAGGTCGTCGGCGCCGCCGGGCGTCAGCCCCGGAACCGTCACGTCGGCCCCGCGGGAGCCGGCGGTGTAGACGACGGTGTTGGCGAGGCCGATCAACCGCTCCAGCGGGCCGCGCGAGGAGTCGACGTGCTGGATACGGACGAAGGGGACGACCGTACGGACGCGGGTGAAGACGCCGCGTTCGAGATACAGCGCGTCGTCCCGAACTTCGTAGCGCCAGACGCGATAGCGCGCCAGCGCGAGGCCGACGCCGCCGACGAGAAAGAGGAGGAAGACGAGCGGCGGCACCCAGATGGGCAGGTCGACAGCGAGTTGGTCCACAACGATGACGACGACAGTGAGGACGACGGCCGTGACGGCCGCTTGTCCAGCCCAGACGACGCGAATACGCGGGTGGAGTCGGTTCATCGAGACCACCAGCCGCGAGAGGCGACCATGCTAACGGCTTCCCGTCGGCGGCCCAAATAGGTGCTGGGCGGGATCACAGCGCGTCCAACAGCGCGTCCACGTCGCCGGCAGTGTTGAAGACGTGAACCGACGCCCGGACCGCGTCGGGGTACGGGAGCGACCGGATGTGGATTCCCTCGTCGGCGAGGCGGTCGACCAGTCCCTCCGGGTCGTCGGCGGTGAACGTCACCAGCCCCGACTCGTACGCGTGGGGACTCAGAAGACGGTCACCGAGTCCGACTTTCAGGCGGTCGGTCAGGCGCTCGATGTGGGCGGTGATGGTGTCGTAGCCGAGGGCTTCGACGGTGTCGATGGCGGCGATCAGCCCGCGGTAGGGGGCCGGCGAGGTCGTCCCCACTTCGAGGCGGGGCGCGCCGGCGGCGAGTTCCAGTTCCTCGGCACCGGGATCGACGACGCTCCGGTAGCCCGCGACGCCGGGGGTCAGCCCGTCGGCCACCTCGCGGTCGACGTAGAGGAAGCCGGCGCCCCACGGCCCGAGCAACCACTTGTGCCCCGCGGCGGCGACGAAGTCGGCGCCCCACTCGCGTACGTCGACGGGGACCTGCCCCGGCGACTGGACGGCGTCGACGAGAACGAGCGTGTCGTGGTCGTGGGCGATCTCCACGATCTCGGCGATCGGCAGTCGCGTCCCGTAGTTCCAGGTGATCGAGTTGAGACAGAGCAAACGGGTGTCGGGATCTGCGACGGCGTCGGTGAGGGCATCGAGGTCGACCCGGCCGGCGTCAGTCTCCAGCACTCGCACGTCCACACCTCGTTCACGGAGGTTCCACCACGGGATCACGCCCGCGGAGTGTTCGAGGTCGGTCCGGACGACGGTGTCGCCGGACGACCAGTCGACCGCGGCGGCGACGCGGGCGATGCCGTCGGCCGTGCTGTTCGTCAGCGCGATTTCCCGCGAGTCGGCACCGACGAAGTCGGCGACGACGTTGCGCGTCTCGTCGAACGTCTCGTAGGCAGCGGGGTAGGCCCCTTCCTCGACCGGCGCGACGGACTCGTGGTGTTCGAGGAAATCGGTCGTCGCCTCGATCACGTGCCGGGGTGCAGGCCCCGACGCGCCGGTGTTGAAGTAGATACCGCGCTCACAGACGGGAATCGACGCCCGGAGGTCCTCGGGTTCCATGCCCCACCGTGCGGTCGGCGGCCACCTGAACGTTTCCTAGGCGGTCGAGGCGAGGGCGCGAGCGACCCGCCCGCGGGCACGCTCTAGGTCGTCGCCGAGGTCCGCCAGCGTGGCGAGGACGGGATACGAGACCGACAGGTCGGCGTAGAGGTACTCACACAGATCGGTGGGCACGCCCGGCAGGTCGCTCCGGTGGCCCCGAATCGTCTCCTGCCGATGGAGCGCGATGCCGTCGACACGGCTCTGGAACTCCCGAAACGTCGACCACAGGTCGTGCAGGTCGTCGAAGCTCCGGCCCGAGAGTGGGCGGTCGTCGAGGGCGTCGAGATCGGCTCGCAGGGTGGCGACATCGTCTTCCGCCGTCGCGAGCGAGTCGGCCTCGCGATCCAGGACATCGAGAAACTCCTCGCGTTCGTGTCGGGCCGCCGTCGCCGCCGCGCGAACGGCGTCGCGAAGTTCCGGCGTCAGCGCCGTCCCGCCGAGCAACGCGGCCGCGAGATCGTCGCCGAACTCGGCGGCCAGACTCTCCGCGACGGTGTCGCCGTACTCAGCCTCGTAGTGAGGAACGCTCATCATCGTCTCCGCGTACGCCGTCCGGGCGCGCTCCAGCGACTGTCCGGAGGGTTGCGGATCGGCCACGAGTGGCGATCCCGGCGAAACGGTGACCGTCGAGAGTTCGGCGACCCGGCGGTCGAACGTTTCCAGCGCGTCGTACTCGGCCTGCACGGACACCCGTTCCTCGGCGACCGCACCGAGTGCGTCGTCGATCCGTGCCGTCATCCGGCCACACTACTCGCTGGGCCGCGTCGCTCCACGCACGCCGTCCGCGTACCGGCCGCGATCCGTCCCGGTACCCCGAGAGTACACGAACGGGACTCACGGCCCGCGTGATCGAGTGTCATATCACGACCCATTCGTTGTGTCAAAAATAAAAATAACGTATATAATATATGATTTGCTCGGGTCGTTGCTGTGAGCAATAGACTCGTGGGAAGGTCGGTCAAACGGTCCTTTGTGCCTTGAGAGGGGTTTAGGGGCGGCGTCGAGTAGGCGACCGTATGAACCGAGGACGAACGATCAGCGCAGTACTCGTGGTGGTGGTGTTGCTCGCCGGGTGTGGCGGGTCGGCCGGCGGCGCGGAAGTGAGCGGCGGTGGTGGCGCCGACTCGGCGGATCTCGCCGAGCAGACCGCCTCGCAGGCTGTCGAACGCGACGCCGAAGCCGGCGATGGCGGCGGAAACGGGGGCGGTGACGGCAGCGCGGCCCAGACGGTCGCAACCGGCCGGTCGATCATCCGAACTGGCGAGGTTCGCCTCCGGGTCGACGACTACGAGGCGGCGCGAAGGAACCTGACCGCCGCCGTCGAGGCCCGTGGCGGCTACGTCAGCGACTCTTCCCAGCAGGTCCACGACCGAGGGGAGGAGTCGTGGACCTCGGGCCGAGTCGTCCTCCGAGTACCCGCCGAGGACTTCTCGGGGATGATGGCCGACGTCGAGGGTGAAGGCCGCGTCCTCGAATCGAGCACGTCGACTCAGGACGTGACGGATCAGGTGGTCGACCTGCAGGCGCGACTGGAGAACCTCCGCGCCGAGCGCGACCGACTTCGGGAACTCTACCAGCGCGCCAACGACACCGAAGACGTCCTCGCGGTGGAGCGCCGGCTCTCGGAGGTCCAGACCGAAATCGAACGCACGGAGGCGCGCCTCCAGAGCCTCCAGCGCCGGGTCGCCTACTCGACCATCACCGTCGAGATGACCGAACCGCGACCCGACCGCCCCGCGCCCGACCAGTGGTACGACACGCCCGTCCTCGCGGCCTTCCTCGACTCCGTCCACGGCGTCGGCGTCGTCCTCCGGGCGACGGTCGTCGCCGCCGCCTACGCCGCCCCCTACCTCGTCGTCTTCCTCACCCCCTTCGCCATCGCTGGCGGCCTCCTCTACCGCTACCGGGGTCGGATTCTCGGTGGCGACGGTGGCGGCGACAGCACCGACGACGAGACCTAGGGTTTTGCGTCGAGCGGCCCTACCCCGCCCATGGCCCGACTCTCCGATCCCCTCCGGATCGGTGACGTGACGCTTCCCAATCGGCTCTACCGCGCGCCCCTCCTCGAGTGTGCGGGCAACGGCGAGGACGCGGTCGACCGTCTGATCGACCACCTCGAACCCGCTGCGGCCGCGGGCGCAGGGCTGGTGTGTCAGGGGGCGACCATCGTCCGCGGCGAGGGTGGCTGTGCCGCCCCCGGCATGACGCGCGTCCACGACCCCGACTTCGTCGCCCGACTCGGCCGCCTGACCGACCGCCTCCACGAGTACGACGCCGCCGTCGCCATCCAACTCGAACACGGCGGCCTGCGGAGCATGGAGACGTGGCACGCTGGCTACCGTGACGACCACCCCGACCTCCAGCAACTCGCCGTCTCCCGCCCGCCAGCCCTCCTTCGAACCCTCGACCGCCTCGGCTTCCTCCACTACGATTCGCACGTCCTCACCACCGCGGAGGTGTACGACCTCGCGGACGACTTCGGCCGTGCCGCGGGCCGCGCCGTCGATGCCGACTACGACATCGTCCACCTCGCCGGTGCCAACATGGGCATCGTCCACCAGTTTCTCTCCCCCTTCTACAACCGCCGCGACGACGAGTTCGGGGACGGCGTGCGTTTTCTGGAAGCCGTCCACGACGCCGTCCGCGACCACGCCGGCGACGTGCCCCTGATGACGAAGGTGCCGGCGGAGACGGCGGCACCGCCCGTGATCCGGCGCCGCCTCACCCGCGCCGACGCCGTGGACATCTGCCGTCGCCTCGACCGGATCGGCTACGACGCCCTCGTTCCCGTCTCCGGCTCCGTCTTCTGGGATATGAGCATCGTCCGCGGCCAGTTCCCGGCGCGAGCGTGGCGCGACGAAGGCTTCCGCGAGGGCTACGCCGAGGCGTTCGGCGGCCGTCTCCGCGCCGGACTGGTCGCCCTCGCCAATCGCATCCAGTCCCACTGGTACGACTTCGAACCGGCGTGGAACGCCGACCTCTGCCGGACCGTCCGCGACGCGGTGTCGGTGCCCGTCCTCTGCGAGGGCGGCATCCGCGAACGCCCGCGTATCGACCGCCTCCTCAACGATGCCTGCGACGCCGTGGGCATGGCCCGGCCGTTCTACGCCGAACCCGAACTCCCCGCGCGCTTGCTCGCCGACGGCGAGGCGAGCGCCGTCTGTGCCTCCTGTAACAACTGCGCGGTGCCGCAGGTGACTGGCGCCCCCGGCGTCTGCCGGACGCCGGCAGTGCTCGACGAAGTGGGGAAACTCCGCAAGTCCGGGGCGTACGACCGGGAGTGAAGTGAGGAAATCGGGCAATATAGAACCTTCCTTGGACGCCTTGCACGTCGTTTCGCCGAAATAGTATTGGACAAAACCTACAAAACTGTTAAATCGGTCCGGCACGAACACGATGCTGATGAGCGACACCGACGACATCGAACGGATCCGGGAACAGAAGCGCGAACAGCTCGAACAGCAGACGAGCGGGGGCGCGGCCCCCGACGACCCCGTCCACGTCGAGGACGCCGCCCATCTCGACGACCTGACGAGCGAGTACGACGTAGTGCTCGTAGACTTCTACGCCGACTGGTGTGGACCCTGTCAGATGCTCGAACCCATCGTGGCGTCGCTGGCGGCGGAAACGCCGGCGGCCATCGCGAAAGTCGACGTCGACGCGAACCAAGGGCTCGCCTCGAAGTACGGTGTTCGCGGCGTGCCGACACTCGTGCTGTTTGCCGACGGCGAACCCGTCGAGCGCATCGTCGGCGTCCAGGACAAAGAGCGGCTGGCTGGTCTGATCGAACAGCACGCGCCCGGCGCGGCCCAGTAGTCATCGCGGTCACCACACTTTTTACGGGACGTGCGAATCTCCGGGTGATGCCCTCCATCACCCGCCGCCGCCTCCTCGGCAGCGGTGTCGTCGCCACCCTAGCCGCCGGCACCTACGGCGCCTACCGCCTCCATCGCGGCGCGACGGACGCGACGTTCGCCCCGTGGACGCCCACCCCCGGCACGTGGCCGCTCCGTCGGTACGACCCCGCGAACACCGCACACAACCCGAACGCGACCCCACCTCGCGAGTCGCCGCCGGATCGCACCGTCGTGTCGGCCGCGACGACCGCCAGACAGCCCCGATTCGCCCCGCTCGTCGGTGCCGACCACCTCGTCACGCACGGGTCGGGTCTGGTGGCCGTCCCGCGCGGCGGCGAGCAACTGGCGCTGGAACGCGACACTTCGATCCCGCTCGCCGGCTTCGGGCCGGACGGTCACCTCCATACGGTCGACGCGGATCGGCCGGCGACCGTCGTCGGCTACGACACCGATCTGCGCGAGGCCTATCGCACCCCCCTCCGCGACGACAATCCGCAGGGGCTGACCGTCAGCACCCGCGAGGTGTACGTCGGCTGTGAGAGCGGCGCGGTTCGATCCCTCGACCCCGACAGCGGTCGGCGCTGGCGCGTCGACGGCGCGATGCCCGCTCTCGCTGACGGACGGCTGTACGCCGCGGACGCGCCACTCGACGGGACCGTCGCGTACGCGCCGCGGACGGGTCTCGACCGCCGTCTCGACGTCGGCCCCGAGCGAGTCTGGAGCGCCGGGCCAACGGACGGCTTCCCCCACCCTCCCGCGGTCGCCGAGGGTCGCCTCGTCCTCGGCACCTACGCGGAGGGTGGCGGCGTGGTCGTCGCCCTCGACACCGACTCGGGCGACCGGCTCTGGGAGCCGCGACCGCTCGGCCGGGACGTGGCGACCCCCGCCATCGTCGGGGACCGCGGCTACACGGCGGTCGAGACGGCCGACGGGAGCGGCGCCGTCGTCGCCCTCGACCTCACGACCGGCGAGACGCGCTGGCGTGACGACGTCGAGTGGGCCGCCACCACGCCCGTCGTCGCCGGCGAGACGCTCGTCGTCGCCGGGGAGCGTGCGGACGGGACGGCCACGGTCCGCGCCTACGACGCCGGCGGCGACGTGCTGTGGACGCACGCGTTCGAGGCGGGAACGGGTGGGGCGGGCGGACTGGCCCTCGTCGAGGACCGCGTGCTCGTCACGGTCGGAGCGACGCTGTACGAACTCTCGTTCTAGAGTCGCGCCCGCCGGTCGCGGAAGGGCACGTCGGCCGCCACGTCGACGATGCCGGCGATGGCGTCGGCCGCGCCGAGCAACCACTCGGCGCGTTCGATCCGCGACTCCAGATCCCCCGGCCCGATGCGGAACTGCTCGACCAGATCCTCCGCGCTCGCGCCTTCCGTCCACTCGTGGAGGATGCGCGCCGTCTTCACCGCCGTCAGCCACCCCTCGAAGTCGTCCGTCTCACCCATGCGGGTCGTGAACTCGTCGGCGTGAGCCTGCGCGAAGCGGTACATATCGGCGCGCTCGCGGTTGCCAAGGTACGTGTCCTGCATGTCCGGCGTGTCACAGACGATTTCGAGGGCGGTCAGCCCCGTCACCTCGGTCATTCCCGCCGCAGTCCGCAGGCCGTCGACGATGCGGGCGCCCGTCGCGGGCGTGACGTACTGCCGGGACACCTGCGTGCCGAGGTCCGTCGCCGCCAATCCGTTCTCGTCCACGATCATCTCCATCTCGACGAGGTCCGCGATGGCCGTGTCGAGGACGCCGCTCAGTTCGTCCGTCGGCGTCCCGTGGGCGAAGAAGGTGGCATCGAGTACGTCGAGGACGCCCTCGCGCGACGCCGCGAAGTCCGAGGCAACGATAGAGAGGACGTGCGTTCGGAGCGCGTTCGGATCGGCCAGTTTGGAGTCGACGCGCTCCGGTTCCGCCTCGACGTAGCGCTCCCACAGTTCGTCGCGGATGGTCGGATCGCCCACCAGCACCGCCTCGCCGTACGGATCGAGATGGGGCCGGCCCGCACGGCCACACATCTGGTGGACTTCGAGCGTCGGTAGCCACTCCATCCCCGACCCCGTGTACCGTTTCTGGTCACGGATCACGACCCGGCGCGCGGGAACGTTCACGCCCGCCGCGAGCGTCGGTGTCGCGCAGATGGCGCGGAGGCGACGGTCGCGGAAGGCGCGCTCGACGGCGATCCGGTGAGCGCTCCGCAGGCCCGCGTGGTGGAAGGCGACGCCGCCCTCGACGCAGTCCGCGAGACGACGGCCGGTCTCGGTGCCGTCGAGGTCGCGAATCTCCTCGGCCACCTCCGGCGACGAGCCCACTCCCGCCAACCGCTCCGCCAGCGTCTCCGCCTCGCGGCGGGAGCGGACGAACGCCAGCGCCTGCCCCCCGTCGTCGACCGTTTCGGCGACGAGCGCCTCGGTCGCGTCCGTGGCGTCGTCGGGGTCGCCGGCGACCGACACCTGTCGCTGGGTGTCGTCGTCAAAACCGACGGCGCCGCCGGCGTAGACGCCCGTTCGGAGGTCGACCGGCCGCCACGTCGACTGGACGAGGCCGGCGTCCAGCCAATCGGCGAGTTCGTCGGGGTTGGCGACCGTCGCCGAGAGCGCGACGATCTGGACGCCCGGCGCCCGGCGCTGGAGGGTGGCGAGCGTCACCTCCAGCGTCGGCCCGCGCCCCTCGCTCCCCACCAGATGTACCTCGTCGACGACGACACAGGCGAGGTCGGAAATCCAGTCGGCGCCGTTGCGGATGGCCGAATCCACCTTCTCGCTCGTCGCCACCACGATGTCGTTGTCGCCCAGTTCGGCCGCCGAGGAGTCGAAGTCGCCGGTCGAGATGCCGACGCTCACGTCCGGAACCTCGGAAAAGGTCTCGTACTTCTCACGGGCGAGCGCCCGGAGCGGGACGATGTACAGTCCCGGCCCGTCGGCGGTCAGCATCGCCAGCGTGGCGACGAACGTCTTGCCGCTGGCGGTGGGGACCGCGGCGACGAGGCGGCGACCTTCGGTCACGCCGGCCTCGACCGCCGCGGCCTGTGGCGGATACAGTTCGTCGATCCCCCGCGACTCGAAATGATCGATCGTCGTCCTCGACAGCGGGAGGTCCCGGACGCGCATCGAGTAGTCGTGGGGCGGCTTCGTACCTAAACGTGCGGTCCGAATTCAGATGTAGTCGTGGTCGGCCAGTCGCTCGACGCCCTCCCGCAGTCGCTCCTGACTCGCCGCGTAGGAGATGCGGGCGTAGCCGGGCGTGCCGAACGCGCTGCCCGGAACCGTGGCGACGTGGGCGTCCTCGATGGCGCCCTCACACCACGCCTGATCGTCGTCGTCGACAGGCAGCATCATGTAGAACGCGCCGTCGCCGACGGGCACGTCGACGCCGTGGTCGGCGAAGAGGTCGGCGAGCATGTCGCGTCGCTCGCGGAAAGCGTCGCGCATTTCGACGACCGCGTCGTCGGTGTTGCGAATCGCCTCGATGCCGGCGTGCTGGACGAAGTTGACCGCACAGGAGACGGAGTGGGACTGGATCTTGCCCGCCTGCGAGACGAAGTCCTCGGGCGCACAGAAGTAGCCCAGCCGCCACCCGGTCATCGCGTAGGCCTTCGAGAAGCCGTTGACCGTGATCGTGCGGTCTTCCATGCCCTCGAACGTGGCGAGGCTCGTCGGCTCGACGCCGTACGTGATGTCCTGGTACATCTCGTCGGAGATGACGGTGATATCGTGGTCGACGGCGAGGTCACGGACTCCTTCGAGGGCGGCGTCGGAGTAGACGGCGCCGGTGGGGTTCGACGGCGAGTTGACGACGAGGAGTTCGGTGTCGTCGGAGACGGTCTCCGCGAGGTCGTCGAGCGCCGGTTCGAGCTGGAAGCCGTAGGGCGAGAGGTCGACGCGAGCGAGGTCGGCGCCGGCCATCTTCGCCTGCGCCTCGTAGGATACCCACGCCGGGTCGAGGAGGGCCACCTCGTCGCCCTGATCGATCAGGGTGTGAAAGATTTCGTAGAGCGCCTGCTTGCCGCCGGGCGTGACGATCACGTTGTCCGCCGTGCAGTCGATGCCGTCGGCCTGCAGTTTTGCCGCGATGGCCTCGCGGAGTTCGGGGACGCCGTTGGAGGAAGTGTAGCTGGTGTCGCCGGCGTCGAGCGAGGCCTTGGCGGCCTCCTTGATGTTCGCCGGCGTGTCGAAGTCGGGTTCACCGACCGAGAGGTCGACCACGTCGATCCCCTCGGCCTCCAGTTCGTTGGCGAGGTTGCTGATCGCGAGGGTCGCACTCGGTTCGACCCGTTCGACACGCGCCGCGAAGTCGAAGTCCGTCATGGTAACGTGCGTACCATCTCGACCGCCGCGTTTACCGCTTCCGCTCCTTTCTCGACGCGCTCCCGCGCTTCCGCCCCGCTCATGCCCGGGCCGGAGACGCCGAACGTGACCGGCGTGTCGCGGTCGAGGCTCACCTGCGTCAGCGCCTGCGCCGTCGCGTCGCCGATCACCCGGTCGTGTGCCGTGTCGCCGGTGACGATGGCGCCGACGACCGCCACGGCGTCGATGTCGTCCCGGCGGGCGAGTCGATCCGCCGCCAGCGGCGCGTCGTACGACCCCGGCACCTCGACCGTCTCGGCGATGTCGGCGTCCGCCTCCGCGGCCGCCGCCCGCGCTTCCTCCGCCATCGGCTCGGTGACCGACGCGTTGAACTGCGCCACCACCAGCCCCAGTGTAACCATATCCGGCGGGTCGGCGCGGGGTGGCAAAGACCTTACTGTCCGGGTAGGATTGGGAAGTCACTTTGTAGTCCCCTCCCACACGTTCTCGCAGACGATGGATACGGACCGTCAGTGGGGCGTGGTCGTCGCGTGAGCGCCGCCGCCGTCGATATCATCCGGACCGTCGTCACGATCATGGCGCTGGGTGTCGCCGCGCAGGTTTTCGCGGATCGTCTACGAGTCCCGAGCGTGGTGTTTCTGGTTCTCGCGGGCCTCGTCGTCGGCCCGGAGGGACTCGGCCTCGTCACCCTCGACGTCGCCGGAGGCGCACTCCGGGCCATCGTCGGCCTGAGCGTCGCCATCATCGTCTTCGAGGGCGCCTTCCACCTGCGGATCGAGCGGATACGGAGCGCGCGCCGCGAGACGCTCCGGCTGATCACGGTCGGGGCCGTCGGCTCGCTCGTCGGAACGGCCGTCGTCGTCCACTACGCGCTGGGAGCGCCGTGGGATCTCGCCCTCCTGATCGGGTCGCTGCTCGTCGCGACGGGGCCGACGGTGATCACGCCGATCATGAGCGTCGTGCCCGTCCGCGAGCGCGTCGCCTCGACGCTCGAGACGGAAGGCGTCGTCAACGACGTGACGGCGGCGATTCTGGCCATCGTCGTGTTCGAGACGGTCCTCCTCGGGTCGCGCGGCCTGCCGACGCTCGTTCGGGAGTTCGCGCTCCGGTTCGGCCTCGGTGTCGCCGTCGGGGTGGCGGTCGCGGCCGTCCTGTGGGCCATCCTCAGGTACGGCACGCAGGCGGTCGAGAACGCACCACAGAACGCCCGGCTCATGGTGCTCGTGTCGTCGCTCGTGATGTACGGCATCGCGGAGGTGCTTGGCGCACGGATCGGGGCGTCCGAAGCCGGCATCGCCGCCGTCGCGGCGGGCGGGTTCGTCCTCGGCAACGCCGACATCCCCTACCGCGACACCGTCGAGCAGTTCAAAGGCGACGTGTCGCTGCTCGTCATCGCGTTCGTGTTCATCACGCTCGCCTCCCTGCTCTCGGTCGACGACCTCCTCGGCCTCGGCGTCGGCGGCCTCGTCGCCGTCGTCGCCATCGCGGTACTCGTCCGGCCGGCAGTCGTCCTGCTCTGTACCGTCGGTGAGCGCCTGACCCTCCGAGAACGGCTGTTCGTCAGTGCGCTCGGTCCCCGCGGCATCGTCCCCGCGAGCGTCGCGACGCTGTTCGCGCTCGAACTCCAGCCTCGGAATCCGGCGGCGGCGACGACGCTCGTCGGGACGGTCTTTCTCGTCATCCTCGTAACCGTCGTGTTTGAAGGGGGGCTGGCCCGTCACATCGCTCAGGCACTCGACGTGATTCCGAAACGTGTGATCGTCGTCGGCGGCGGGCGAGTCGGGACGGAACTCGCGGAGCGACTCGAAGAGCGCGGCGAATCCGTGGTCATCGTCGAGCAAGACACGGAAGTGATCGAACGCCTGCGCGAGCAAGGATTCACCGTCCACAACGGCGACGGCGGGGAACGGGACGTGCTGGAACGGGCCGGAATCGAGAACGCGAAAGTCGTCGTCGCGGCGACCCGAGACGACGATCTGAACCTCCTCGTCGGACAACTCGCAAACGCGTACGGCGTCGAGACGGTCGTCGCCCGCGTGAACGACCCGGGGAACGTCGCGGCGTTCGACGATCTGGACGTCGAGGCCATCTCTACCTCCTCCTCTATCGCGTGGTCGATGGACAACGTCATCGAACGACCCGGGATCTCCCAGTGGATGCGGGAACTCAACCGCGACGGCGACGTACAGGAGATCGAGGTGTCCGACCCGACACGGGCCGGCAAGACGGTGGCCGAACTGAGCGACGAACTGCCGGAGAGCTGTCACCTGGCACTGATCAGCCGCGACGGGACCAACCATCTACCACACCCGGACGACCGGATCGAACTCGGCGACCACCTGACGTTCATCGGCCGACGCGAGGCCGTCCGCGACGCCATCGCGTACTGCACGGACTGAGGCGGGGCGAGCGGGTGAGTCGACGTACGTAGCCGTCCCGTCGGCACCGACCCAACAGACGTCGTGTTTCCTGCCGCCGACCAGCGATTGGTCGGCGCCCCCCAAAACAAAAGAATTGTTACCGCCGAGGCGACAGGGATTAGCGATGCGTTTCGACGGTCGCCGCCGAACTCTTCCGGCGGTCCTCGCGATCACCGCCCTCGCCCTCGCCGTCCGTCTCGTCGGCCTCGGCACGCGAATCTTCCACTGGGACGAAGGCCGCGTCGCCTACTGGATCCTCCGCTATCACGAGACGGGGCAGTTCAGCTACCGCCCCATCGTTCACGGCCCCTTCCTCTTTATCGTCAACGACTGGGTGTTCGACATCCCCGGCCTCGGCGCCTCGGACTTCAGTGCGCGCCTGATCGTCGCCCTCGTCGGCGGCCTCCTCCCCCTCTCGGCGTGGCTGCTCCGTGACCGCCTGAACGACGTGGAAGTCGTCGCCCTCGCCGTCGTCCTCGCGGTCAACCCGCTTCTAGTCTACTACTCGCGATTCATGCGCAACGACATGCTCGTGGGCGCGTTCGCCTTCGCCGCCCTCGCCATCTTCGTCCGCGCCATCGACCGTAGCGACGCCCGCCTCGTCTACCCCGCCGCCGCCGTCTTCGGCCTCGCCTTCACCACCAAGGAGAACGCCGTCGTCTACCTGCTCTGCTTCCTCGGCGCCGGTGCCCTCCTAGTCGATCACCGCCTGTTCCACGCCGCCCGCTCGGATCGGTCGGTCCCCCACCTCGTCACCCGTGACTGGCGGCGGGACGCTGCGTACCGCCTCCAGACGTGGGGTGGCTCCGTCCGTGGCGGGATCGGCCGCGCCCTCCTCCACACCGTCGGTGCCGTCGTCGTCTTCCTCGCCGTCGTCACGTTCTTCTACGCCCCGCGTCCCGAGTTGTGGCAGGCGCTCGCGACGCCGAGCCAACTCCCCGGCGTCGTCGAGGAAGCGACGGTCGGGTCGTGGGAATCCTTCTACAACCTCTGGGTGGCCGGCAGCCACCAGAACCACGACTACCTGCCCTTCCTCTACGACTACCTCGAAACCCTGCTGTACGGCGCGCCCTTCGTCTGTCTGTTCGCCGCCATCGGGTTCGTCGCGGACGGCTACGGGAGCGAGGGTGGCTACCGCGACATCGTCGCCTTCGCGACGTACTGGGGCGCCGTGAGCGTCCTCGGCTACCCCATCGCGACGGACATCCGGGCGCCGTGGGCCGCGATTCACGCCGTCCTCCCCCTCGCCATCCCTGCCGCCGTCGGCGTCGCGGCCCTCGCCCGGCGCGTCAAGGGCGCGATTTCGCAGGCTCGGACCGAAGCGGACGACGGTGGGAGCGAGACGGCACCGCTCGCCGCAATCACCTCCTCATCGGCGTGGACGGTCCCGGCCCTCCTCGCGGCACTCCTGCTCTGTGGCGCGGCCGTCGGCGTCGTCGGCGCCAACGCCACGTACGCGAACAGCACGTCCGACGCCGAGGCCGGCCAGATCATCCAGTGGGCCCAACCCGAGAACGACCTCAAGGATACCCTCCACCTCGTCCACGGCGTCGTCCGCGTCAACGACGGAACGGACGTACTCTTCGTCGGCACGCACGCGCCGAACAACCCGAGCGACGTGCGCTTCTACGTCGAGAACGAGTCGTCGCTCCGCCAGCCCCGACCCGGCGGGCCGTCGTGGCACACCCGCCTGCCGCTCCCGTGGTATCTCGAACGCTACGACGCGGAGGTGACGAGCATCGCCCCCGGCGCGAACCTGAGCGACGATCCGCCGCCGGTCATTTTCGCCGCCGGGTGGGACGAGGACCGCGTGGCCCGGCAGGTGTCGGGCTACGAACGCCACCGTCACGACTTCCGGCTCTGGAGCGACGAGATCGTCGTGTTTATCGACGAGTCGGCGCTGGAGCAGGCCCGCGAGCGCGGGTACGTCTGAGCGCCTGGGCGCAGTCGACAGTATAAAACCTCGGCCCGCAAAACCGTGAGTCATGGATTATCACGCCGCGGCGGACTTTCTCTCCGATCTCCGCCGATTCGCGCTCGATCCGGGCACGGGGTCGACCCGAGAGCTACTAGCCCATCTCGGTGACCCCCACGAGGACGTGGCGTTCGTCCAAGTCGCCGGATCGAACGGCAAAGGAAGCACGGCGCGAATGACCGAGTCGATCCTCCGGGAAGCGGGCTACCGGGTCGGCCTCTACACCTCGCCCCATTTCGACGACCTGCGCGAACGCATCCGCGTCGACGGCCGGAAGATCACCGAGTCCGCCGTCATCGAGTTCGTCGAGGAAGTCCGGCCGTTCCTCGTCGACCGAGCGGTCGAGGGTGACCCGCTCACCTCGTTCGAGACGCTCACCGCGATGAGTCTCTGGTACTTCGGCCGCTCGGACGTGGACGTGGCGGTGCTCGAAGTCGGCATGGGCGGTCGCCTCGACGCGACGAGCGTCGTCGATCCCGTCGCCGCCGCGGTGACGGCGGTGAGCCTCGAACACACCGACATCCTCGGCGACACGTTGGACGAGATTGCGGCCGAGAAGGTGACTGTCGCCCCGGACGACGCGCCGCTGGTGACGGGCGCGACCGACGAGTCGCTCCGCGCCGTCCGCCGGCACGCACCCGACGCCCTGTCCGTCGGCTTCGCCGACGAGTCGCCGGACGTGACCGTCCGCTACGACGGGCTAGTCAACCACACCGAGGCGGGAATCGCCGTCGAGGGGGACGACTGGGGCGTCGAGACACGCGTCCCGATGGCCGGCGCGTATCAGGCCCGAAACGCGGGCGTCGCGTCCGTCCTCGCCCGGCAGGTGGGTGATGACCACGTGACCGAACCCGCCCTCGCGCGCGGCCTGCGGAACGCCCACTGGCCCGGCCGGTTCGAGGTGGTCGAGTACGATCCGCTGGTCGTCCTCGACGGCGCGCACAACCCCGGCGCCTGCGAGGCGCTGGCGACGACGCTCGGGGAGTACGACTACGGCGACCTCCACCTCGTCTTCGGCGCGATGCACGACAAGGACCATCGGTCGATGGCCGCGGCGTTGCCGCCGGCCGCGTCGGTGCGAACTTGCGCACCGGCGCACGAACGCGCCTCCGACCCCGCGGTCCTCGCGGCCGCGTTCGAGGCGGCCGGCGACGCCGACGTCGTGGAGACAGCCACATCCGTCGCCGCCGCACTCGACGACGCCCGTAACGCCGCCGGCCCGGAGGACTGCGTCCTCGTCGTCGGGTCGCTGTTCGCCGTCGCGGAGGCGCGACGGACGTGGTCCCGACTCGCCATCGGCCGACGGATCGACGACGCCGACGACGCGCGGGCAGTCCTCGACCACGCCCACGCCGCAGACGCCGACGTGGTGGGGGAGAGCGTCCACCGCCTCGTGACGACGCGACTCGACCGACGGGAGGCGCGAGCGCTCGACCGCGCTGCGGGACAGGTGGGCGCCACCGCCGTCACCGCCGACTACCGCACCGGCCGAGAGCTCCGAGATGCGGTGATTGCGGGGACGGACGCCGACCTGCAGGCGTTGCTGGCGGCGCTCGACGGTCGCGGACTGGGGAACGTGGCCGACACGCTCCGCCGACAGATCGGCGACGGTGACGCACCGGACGGCGACGGTGACGCACCGGACGGCGACACCCACGCCTACCCGTGGACCGAGTCGCCCGCCGTCATGAGCATCCTGAACGTCACGCCGGACAGTTTCCACGACGGCGGCGACTTCTTCGACGAGTCGGCGGCCGTCGAACGCGCCGAGGCGATGGTCGAGGCCGGGGCGGACGTGATCGACGTGGGCGGCGAGAGTACGCGTCCCGGCGCCGACCCCGTGCCGCCGGCCGAGGAAATCGAGCGCGTCCGCCCGGTGATCGAGGCACTCGCCGACCTCGACGTACTGGTGTCGATCGACACGCGGAAAGCGGAGGTGGGTCGGGCGGCACTGGAGGCAGGCGCCGACATCCTCAACGACGTGACCGGCCTCGCAGACCCCGAGATGCGATTCCTCGCCGCCGAGTTCGACGTGCCGGTCGTCGTGATGCACAGCATCGACGCGCCGGTCGTCCCCGGCAAGACCGTCACCTACGACGACGTGGTGTCGGACGTGATCGACGAACTGGCAGAGCGGGTGGCGCTGGCGGAGCGGGCCGGCCTGAGCCGTGACAACGTCATCGTCGACCCCGGCCTCGGCTTCGGGAAAGACGCCGTCGAGAACTTCGAACTCCTCGACCGCCTCGACGAGTTCCGGGCGCTCGGCTGTCCGATCCTCGTCGGCCACTCCCACAAGTCGATGTACGCCCACGTGGGACAGGAGGCGGGCGAGCGCCTCCCCGCGACGATTGCGGCGACGGCACTCGCCGTGGACCGCGGCGCCGACATCGTCCGCGTCCACGACGTGCCCGAGAACGTGGCGGCCGTGCGGACGGCCGTCGCCACCGGCGACGCCGCGGGCGTCCCCGACGAGTGGCGAGCCTAGCGCGCCGAGTTTAACCGCCTCGCTCTCCTATCGACCCCCGTGTGTACCCTGACTCTCGCGTGGCAGGTGTTCCCGGACGATCCGGTCGTCGTCGCCGCCAACCGCGACGAGCGGCGTGACCGCCCCTCGGAGTCCCCCCAGCGGACGGAAGCCGATCCAGTCGTCGTCGCCCCGCGCGACACCCGCGCCGGCGGGACGTGGATCGGCTACAACGAGGCCGGCCTGTTCGTCGGCATCACGAACCGCTGGGTCGACGGCCTCGACGCCGAGCGCTCCCGCGGCCTCCTCGTCGCGGACGCCCTCCGGGAACCCGACGCGCTGTCGGCCGCTCGTCTCGTCGAGCGGTCGGTCGACGCCCACGAGTACGACGGCTTCAACCTCGTCGTCGCCGACGAGAACGCCGCCTTCCTGTTCGAGTGGGGCGGCCAGTTCCGGGTGAATCAGCTCGAACCGGGCGTCCACGTCGTCGTCAACACGGGGGCGGCGCTGGGTGGCGGCGGCGCGGTCACCGACACGTTCGTCGTGCCCGACGACCCCGAACGCGCCGACCGGGCGACGGAGCAGGCCGAGAACGCCCGCGCGGTGCGCACGGCGCTGACGCCCGAACCCGGCGAGGACGTGACGGCGTGGCTCGACCGCGCGGGGACGGTCCTCGCGGACCACGAGTACGGCGTCTGTATCCACGAGAACGGCTACGGCACCCGGTCGTCGTCGCTGATCCGGTTGAGCGCCGACGGCGAGACGGCGTACCGGTTCGCGCCCGGCCCGCCCTGCGAGACGGCGTACCAGTGGGTAGCCGAAAGTCAGGTTTAAACCTGCCCCGCCAGTTCGTGACTGTATGTTCCGGATCGTAGACTGGGGGGTGTGCCGATGAGCGCCGCCGACGAGGTCGACCTGTCGGAGGACGAGCGCGCAGCGCTGGAACTCATCCTCGAAACGCGGGGTATCCACCAGAGCGAACTGTGGAAGGAACTCGACGTCTCGTCGCGAAAGGGGAGTCGGCTCGCCGAATCGCTCGTCGAGAAGGACCTGATCCAGCGCGAAGAGACCGTCTACGAGGGCCACAACACCTACTTCCTGATGCCCACGGCCCGCGACCTCGACTTCTCCCTGCTGATGGCCGGCGACATGCTCTCGCCATTCATCGGCGAGGAGGAGGTCGATCCCCGGAGCGACGCCTTCTCGCAGTGGCTGATGAATCTCGCGTACGAAGAGTACTGAGTGACGGCGACCGCGGTCACTACGTCGTCGACGAACCGGTGTGGACCCGAGCGGCCGAGAACGGACGTACGACAGTTTGGATGTGACCGCAGGACGGAAGAGTCGTCTGATAGGGATTATCGGAAGTCAGCAGAGATTCTCGCCGGGACGGTTCGACGAGAATCTACGGACCCTATGAATCGGCAGAAGCCGCGATAGATTCGCGGTGCCGACCCGATTACTCCTCGTCGCCCTCGTCCTCGTCCTCGCTCGGCAGGAGGTCGAGGTCGGTGAGGTGGGTCTCGATCTCGTCGTTGTCGAGTTCGTGGAACTCCTCGCTCTCGACGTCGACGGTCGCCACGTCCACGCCGGCGGGTTCGAGCGTGTCCTCGTTCGTCGAGGCGAGCGCGCGAAGTGCGAGCGCGATGCCGCTGTCGAGGTCGAGGTCGTCCTCGTAGTTCTCTTCGAGGTACTCCTGAAGGTCGCCGCGGTTGGCGCCGATGGAGACGGCCTTCCACTCGTAGGGCGTCCCCGAGGGGTCGGTCTCGTAGAGACGGGGCTCGCCGTCCTCGATGCCGCCGATGAGGAGGGCGACACCGAAGGGGCGGGCGCCACCGACCTGCGTGTACTGCTGGATGTGGTCGGTGACTTCCTTCGTGAGCGTCTCGATGCCGATCGGTTCGCTGTACCGGAGGCGGTTGATCTGGGCCTGCCGGCGGGCGAAGTCGATCAGCTGACGGGCGTCCGCGACGTGGCCCGCCGAGGCGATGCCCGCGTGGTCGTCGGCCTTGTGGATCTTTTCGACGCTTGTCGGCTCCATCAGCGGCGACCGGGAGCGCTTATCGGCCGCCAGTACCACGCCGTCTTCGGTTCGGATGCCGATACTCGCTGTCCCTCGCTTGACGGCCTCTCGGGCGTATTCGACCTGGTAGAGGCGGCCATCGGGCGAGAAGATCGTTATCCCGCGGTCGTATGCCTGCTGTTGGGCTTGTCCCTGCATTGTATCACGTTGACTCTGACTCGAGATCGAGTTCGGTCGCGCCCGTGAAGCCCGCCGGCCCGGATACGTCCACGTTGCCGTCGCGAACGTAGCCACACCGACGGTCGTTCTCGAACACGACGCGTCTCTCGGCCGGGACTCCGGTCCGGCGTCCTAAATACCTTTCTTCACAGGCCCGGATCGTTCCGGAGACGCCGCGGACGCGGAGGCCGATCGGGTGGCCCTCCACCTCGCTCACGCACGCGAGCGCCGCCCGGGCCGGCCCCACCTCGCCGCGACGGACGCGCACGATGGCCTCGCCCGTGCCGCCGGCAAAGGAGAACTGCAGGACGCGAAGGTCGGCGTCCGCACTCCCGGCGTCGCCGAGGAGGTTCCCCGCCGCGTACCACACCGCCCGCTGGAACGCGCCCCGGGAGCAGTCGGCGTCGGGCCACGCCTCCAGTCCCACGGCGAGGTAGCGCCACCGCGGCCGGAGATGTTTGGGCAGGTGTTTCATTCCTCGTATCGACCCCGTTCGACGCCCGGACCGATGAACGACTCGGACTGTCGGTGGCGGTTGCGCGCCGCGAGGTCACCCCACTCCCGTAACCCGTCCCGCACGGTGTCGGGGTCGAACCCCACCGCCTCGCCCACGGCGATCAGTTCGCGGGGTGCCCGGAGTTGCAGGTGCGAGTGCGGGTTCGCGCTGACGACGAAGGGGGCGTCCGCGTCCGCGACGAGTTCGCGGAGTTTGCGGAGGTGGCGAAGCGCCTGCACGCGTTCGCCGCCCGTCGCGCGAAGGACCGGCCCGAAGTCGAACTCGATGCGGACGCCGTTCGCCGCAGCGCGGTTGGCGAGGACGTGGTTCACGTCGCCCTCGTCGGCCATCGGCCGTGTGAGCACGTCGACGCGTTCGTTCTCGACGGCGAAGCGGTTGAGGCGGTTCGTCCCGCCGCGGACACAGAGGACGGTGTGGTCGGGGCGGAGGCCGCCGACGGCGCCGCTGGCGCGTTCGGGGTCGGACGCAACGATTTCGACGGCGTCGACCACGTCGATGCCCGACGCCTCGCGGACCGCCGCGTAGTCCGGCGTCGCGTCCCGCGCCCGGACCACGACGCCCTCGTAGCCCATGCGGGCCGCCGTCGCGGCGAACCGCGCCGCCGTACTCTCGCCGTCGGGGTGGGCGTGGACCGCCTCGTACATGGGTCGGGAGAGTGGCCCCGGTTGCTTGGGGGTTGCGATTGTCAGCACTCGTCCAGTACGCCGGCCTCGACGGCGGCCTCCTCGCTCACCGAGACGAAGAGTGTGTTGTCGGTACAGCCCTGCATGGTGAACTCGACGCTCGTACTCGCCGCGCCGTCCAGCGTCACGTCCACGGTGTATTCGCCGGCGGCGACGACGTTCTCGGCCGCCCGTTCCGTCCCGGCATCGACGGTGAACCGCTTCTCGGCGACGAGTTCGCCCTCCGACAGGAATTCGACATCCACGGCGTGTCGCCGGTCGTCGCGATTGTCGACGCGGACGCCGACCTGCCCGGACCGGAAGGCGTCGAGACAGCCGGCGAGTGGCATCGTCGCACAGGCCGACAGGGCCGCGCGGCGCGTGAGGACCATACACCCGGACAACACCATCCAGTCGGAAAAAGCTCAGCCGAACAGGGCCGAGAGGGCGTCGGAGAGTGCCGTCGCCGCGCGCTCCACCTCCGCGACCCGGACGTACTCGCGGTCGGCGTGAGCGACCGGCCCGGCGTCGTCCGCGAGGACGCCCGGTCCGAAGACGACGGTCGGCGCGGGCGCGAAGTAGGAGGCCTCGGTGGCGGCGGTGAAGGGGCGGACGGTGCCGGCCGCGCCGTCGGTCACGCGCTCTGCCGCCGCGGCGAGGTGCCGGACGACCGGTTCGTCCGCGTCCGTGGCGAAGGCTTCGAGGAAGGGCGTCGGACGCTCGGTCAGCTCGAAATCGACGCCGACGGACTCGGGCGTGGCGTCGTCGACGGCCGTCTCCAGACCGGCGCGAAAGCCGTCCGCGGACTCCGGCGGAACGCTCCGGCGGTCGACCGTGATCGCGCAGTCGGCGGGCACCTGATTCGTCGCCTCGCCGCCCTCGATCACCGTCGGTGTGAGCGTCGCCGGGCCGAGGTCCGGGTGTGGGTCGCGGTCGGCGTCGAAGGTGCGGATCGCTTCGAGGGCGCCCTCCGCCGCGGCGACGGCGTTGACTCCCGACTCGGGTTCGGCGGCGTGAGCGTTCCGCCCCGAGAGGTCGATCGTTCCCTCGAACCGGCCCTTCGCCGCGGTGCACACGTCCAATCCGGTCGGCTCGCCGACGATGTAGGCGTCGGCGGTGGGATCGGAGACACCGGAGAGAGTGGTGAGGTCGAGCGCCGCCGCGCCGGTGGAGTACACCTCTTCGTCGGGGGTGATCGCGAGGGTGAGGCGGCCGTCGTGGGCGTCGGCGTCGAACGCGAGAAACGCCGACAGGATGGCCGCGAGCGGGCCTTTCGCGTCACAGGAGCCGCGGCCGTGGATTACGCCGTCCTCGCGGTCGTAGGGGACGTGCGGCGACACGGTGTCGATGTGGGTGTTGAGCACGACGTGGGGCGACCCCGACCCCTTCGTGGCGAGCGTGTTGCCCGCGTCGTCGACGAGGGGGTCGACGCCGTGGTCCGAGAGCGTCTCGACCAACACGTCGCGCATCTCGGTCACGTCCTCGTGGGACTGGATGCGAACGGCCGAATCGAGGAAGTCGATAGGGTCGAACGCCGACGACGCGGCCGTCACGACGCCGGCACCTCCAGATCGACCTCGAACTCGCGTTCGACCGGACCGGTGAGCGTCGCGGGGCCGTCGTCGGGGACGACGATGACGAGGTCGCCGCCCGGTGGCGACACCCGAACCGGGCCCTCGGTGTCGAGACGGCCGGTGCGCTTCGCGGCGGCGACGACGGCGACGGCGCCCGTCCCGCAGGCCAGCGTCTCGCCCTCGACGCCGCGCTCGAAGGTGCGCTGGCGGAAGGCGGCCGGGGCGCCGGGCGCACCCTCGCGGGCGTCGCCGAGGCTGGCCCGCGAGGCGAGCGTGACGTTCGCCCCCTCGGGGAACACGTCGGCGTGACGGACCGGCGGGGCGACGGTTTCGAGGTCCACGGCGTCCACGTCGTCGACGAACGCGACGGCGTGAGGGACGCCCGTGTTGACGGCCGTGACGGTCAGCCCCTCCACGTCCGTCTCGATCAGCGGGCCGTCGGCGTCGTGTGCGAGAGGCACGTCCGCGGGGTCGAACGAGGGGCGACCCATCTCGACGGTGACGCCCTCGCTCTGAACGACGGCGTGGCGGTCGCCCGCTGGCGTCTCGATGACCACCTCGCTGGCGCCGGTGGCGCGGGCCGCCCAGACGGCGGTGACGCGCGCACCGTTGCCGCACATCTCGGCGATAGAGCCGTCCGGCTGGACGAGCGTCATCGTCACCCGGACGGGGGACGCCGAGGGATCGAGGTCCAGAAAGAGGACGCCGTCGGCGCCGGTTCGCTCGCCGCCGACGCCCGTCTCGCGGTCGCAGTGCGTCTTCGCGAACGCCGCGCGGTCGGGGACCGGCGCGTCGGCCGGGAGGACGAGGAAGTCGTTCTCGGTCCCGTGGTACTTCTCGGCGGTGACGGTCGTCCCCGTCATCGCTCCACCTCCAGCGCGGTCACGTCGTCGATGGTCTCGCGTTCGCGGGCAATGCGGGCTTCCTCACCCGCCAGCACGATTTCCGCCGGTCGGGGCCGGGAGTTGTACGTACTGGCCATCTCGTAGCCGTAGGCGCCGGCGTTGCCGATGGCGAGGAGGTCGCCGCGGCGCGGGGCCGGCATGGATCGCTCCTCGCAGAACAGGTCCGACGTCTCGCAGACGGGACCGGCGACGGTGACCGGGCGCGCCGGACGCTCGTCGGTCAGGTTGCGGATGGCGTGGTAAGCGTCGTACATCGCCGGGCGAAGCAGGGTGGTCATACCGGCGTCGACACCGGCGACGACCGGCACCTTGCCCGTCGCGCCCGCGTCGTCGACGGCCTTCACCGTGTTCACCCGCGTCAGGAGGACGCCCGCGTCGGCGACGACGTAGCGACCGGGTTCGATAGCCAGTTCGGCGTCCACGTCGCCCAGCGACTCGCGGGTCGCCTCGGCGACGGCCTCCAGATCCAGTGGCGGTTCGTCCTCGTGGTAGGGGACGCCGAACCCGCCGCCCACGTCGACGAACTCCAGCGGGCCGACGGAACGAGCGAGGTCGCCCATCCGGGAGACGAGTTCGCGGTGGGCCGCGAGGTCGTCTCCGCTGATCCCGCTGCCCGCGTGGGCGTGGATGCCGACCACGTCGAAGTCGGCGCGGGCGTCGTTGACGAGTTCCGCCGCGCGGTCGTAGGGCACGCCGAACTTGGCGTGGCCGCCGGTCGTCACCTTCTCGTGGTGGCCGGCGCCGACGCCGGGATCGACGCGGATGGCGAGTCGACCGTCGAAGCCGCGGTCGCGGAGGCGGGTGACGGTGTCGCCCGCGCCGGCGACGACGGTCAGGTCGGCGCCGTCGCGCCAGCGGTCGAGGACGATATCGAGGTCCTCCGCCGGCGGCATGACCGCCGTGTACTGGACTTCGTCGTACCCCGCATCGAGGGCGCGAACGACCTCACCAGCCGAGGCGCACTCGGCGCCGAGACCGGCGTCGCGGACGGTTTCGAGGACCGCCCGGCCCGTATGTGCCTTGACGGCGTAGCGCACGTCGGCGTCGGGGAACGCCGACTGGAGGCGCGTCGCGTTCTCCCGGACCCGGTCGAGGTCGGTGACGTACAGGGGCGTGCCGTACTCATCGGCCAACTCCGTGAGGTCGGCGGCCGACCAGTCGGCGAGGCGTCGGATCGCGGGGCCGGCCGCCGCCTCGCTCATTCCCGAAGCGCCTCCTCGCGCTTCGTGGCGTCCAGCGTGTCGGCCTCGATGTCCATCGCCACGACGGCGGGCTTGTAGGCGCCGCCCGCGAACAGGTCGTGGTCGCCGATGGAGGACTCCACCATCCGGGTGAAGGCGCGGCGCTCCGGCGGCAGGTGGCCGTAGAGGACTTCCTCCTCGACGAGGTCGTAGACGGGGATGCGCGGCGAGAGGAGCGTGTTCTCCCCGACCACGGTGTTTTCCCCGACGACGAAGCCGGACGTGACCCGGCAGCCGGCGCCGAGCGAGACGCCGTCCTCGACGATGACCGGCGCGTCCTCGACGGGTTCGAGGACGCCGCCGATGAGCGTGTTCGCACCCAATTTGACGTTCTCGCCGATCTGCGCACACGAGCCGACGGTGTCACAGGAGTCGACGAGGGTGCCGTCGCCGACGTACGCGCCCACGTTGACGAAGGAGGGGCTCATCATGATGCAGTCGGAGCCGAGGTAGGCGCCGCGGCGAATCGTGGTGCCGTCGGGCGTGTTGCGGGTGCCGCGCTCGCCCAGATCGCTCGTCTCGCGCAGGGGGAGCACGTCGTGGTAGTCGACGCCCCCGTAGGAACGGGCCTCCGTCGCTCGGAGGCCGAAGTTGAGCAGGATGCCCTGCTTCACCCACTCGTTGGCCTCCCACTCGCCCTTCCCGGCCGACGGCCGGGAGCCAGCCGAGGTTCCCTCGGCGCTGCCGCGTTTCTCCGCGGCGCGAATCTCGCCCGCCTCCAGGGCGTCGAGGAAGGCATCGAGCGTGTCGTAGTCGTCGGTCGAGGCCGTCTCGGCGTCGACGTCGTTATCGTCGTAGCGCTGCCACAGATCGGATACGTCGGATTCCAGTGTCATATCGTGTCCTCGAAGTCGTACTCGCCGGCGGGTCGGCCGACGAGCCAGTCGGCGGCATCGAGCGCCCCCGCGGCGAAGACGCCGCGGGATTCGGCGCGATGCGTGAGCGTCAGTATCTCGTGATTCCCTGCAAGTAGTAGTTCGTGTTCCCCGGTAACGTCGCCGGCACGGCGCGCGTGGACGCCCACCTCTCCGTCCTCGCGGGGCTGTTCACCCTCGCGGCCGTGGACGCGGTCGGCAGCCTCGTCCCGAACCGAGTCGATGTCGTCCAGAATCGTCAGCGCCGTCCCCGAGGGGGCGTCGCGCTTGCGGTTGTGGTGGGTTTCGGTGAGTTCGATGTCGTACTCGGGGAGGGTTTCGACGGCCTCGCGGATCACCCGCCGGAGCGCCATCACGCCGCGGGCGAAGTTCGACGCGCGGAGGACGGGCACGGACTCGGCGGCGTCGGCGATGACCTCCAGTTGCGACTCGGAGAACCCCGTCGTTCCGATGACGGCGGCGACGCCAGCGTCGGCGCAGGCCTCGACGTACCGCGTGCTCGGATCGGGGAGGGTAAAATCGACCAGCACGTCGGGGTCGCGGTCGTCCAGCAGGCGGGGCAACTCGGCCTCGTCTTCGACCGTGTGCCCGGCGACCGGCCCCACGTCGGTGCGGTTGATCGCGAGGACGACCTCCATCCCCTGACGATCGGTCGCCGCTTCGATCACCTCGCGGCCCATGTGGCCGCCGGCGCCCGTGACGGCGACCTGAATCACGCTTCGGCCTCCACCGGGTCGAGGTCCGCGAGGACGGCTTCGAGGTCGTCACGCAGGTTCTCGGAGAGGCGAGTGAGCGGCAGGCGGACGTGACCGGGACCGTAGCCGCGGATCGCCATCGCCTCGTTGACCGGGATGGGGTTGGTCTCCCAGAACAGGGCGCGCATCAGCGGCCCGAGTTCGTGGTGACGCTCGCGGGCGTGTTCGTAGTCGCCGTCGAGCGCCGAGTGGACCATATCGACCGTCCGTTCTGGCTCGATGTTGGCGACGACGCTGATCGTCCCCATGCCGCCGACGGAGAGGGTCGGGAGGATGAGGCCGTCGTCGCCGGCGAGGACCGCGAACTCCTCGTCCTGCGTGCGCTCGATGATCTCCGAGACCTGATTCAGGTCGCCGCTGGCCGCCTTGTACCCCATGATGTTGGGGTGGGACGCGAGGTCGACCGTCGTGTCGACGCTGATGTTCTGGCCCGTCCGTCCGGGGACGTTGTAGACGATCTGTGGCAGGTCCACCTCGTCCGCGATGGTCCGGTAGTGTTCGTACATCCCCTGCGGTTCGGGCTTGTTGTAGTACGGCGAGATGAGGAGGAGACCGTCGGCGCCGGCGTCGGCGGAGCGCCGGGAGAGCGAGAGGGCTTCGGCGGTGTTGTTCGACCCGGACCCGGCGACGACGGGCACGTCGTCACCGACGGCGTCGATGACGGCCTCGACCACCTCGATGTGTTCGTCGTGGGAGAGGGTCGCGCTCTCGCCGGTGGAGCCGACGGGAACGAGGCCGTCGACGCCGGCGTCGGTGAGTCGCTGGGCATCGGCGCGAAGCGTTTCGAAGTCGATACTGCCGTCCTCGTGGAACGGCGTGGTCATGGCGGGGTAGACCCCGCGGAACTCGGATAGCGTCATTGTTGGATGGGTGTCGTCTGCGCTGTTAGTCGTGTCGGAACGATCCAGAGGACCGTCGTAAGTCGTTACCGGCCGAAAGCCGCCCGAGACGGGGATGCCACTCCCGCAACGAGCGAAGTTACCGGCCGCGTTTTTCGAGGAGAGTCGCGAAGCCACGCGTCGCTGGTGAGAAGCGAGCACCGGAACCGACGCGCGGCGTGTTCACACCGAAACACGGGTGCGCGTCGGATTTATAGCTTGCGTCTCGGTCACTCCGTCCGATCCACGGTCAACAGGAGACCGCCGAACAGAAGCAGGAAGACCACGCCGATGGGGATCGGCAGGCCGGGGAAGCCCCGAGAGAGGAGGAGATACGTCGCCCCCGCGAACGCGGCGCCCGTGCCGAACAGGAGGCCGCCGAGGATGCGGACCGGATCGACCGGCCACGACTCCGCCCACGCTTCCTTCCGGTAGTAGAGAATCGAGACGACGAGGGCGACGGCGAAGATGGCGGCACCGACCGTCCAGACCTGATAGACGAGTTCGAGCGACTGTCCCCGTTGGAAGGCCGTGGCCGACAGCGGATCGCTGATCCGGGTACCCCGAGCGAGTGGGACGCCGAAACTGTACCGAATCTGGACGAGTGGAAAGCGGACGAACAGGAGGGCGCCGCGGCCGATTCCCGACGAGTACGTCACGTTCCACGGAAGGAGCGCGGACAGCCACGTCAGGAGGACGGCCAGTTCGCCGGCGTACTCCGACCGGACCCACATACGCGTGGCCGACGACTGGCGGTAGGATAAAACCCACCGGCATCCACGCGGCAGTACTCCGATCGGCCGACCAAACAATATTATATCTGATAATTGTGGCCCAACGATTATAGTCCTATCCACGATCCACTGACGCGATGGGGGGCGAAGTGACCGACTTCGACGACGGTTCCTGTACAGTTGTGTCTCCGGACGGCGACGACTCGCTCGGTGCGTTCTCTCGCCGTGACGTGACCGGACAGCCGGAGGGGCGATGAATCGACGGGTCGACTCCGGGCACGACACCGAGACGGCGGGCTGAGTATGTCGACGCCAATCGAGCTTTCGGCGACGGCGTTCTGTGAGTGCGCCCAGACGGAGCCCCTCACGACCAGCCTCACGCTCGGCGACGACCTCCGCGTGGACAACGAGGCGTGTTCGCTCGCCATCGACCGGTCGGCCGTGTTCGACGTGAAAATCGGCTCCTCGCCACGGGCGGCCACGGAATTTTTCACCGGAACGGTCCTGACCATCGGGTTCGAACTCGACGGCCGCCGAGAGGTGCTGTTCGTCGACGGGAGTCGACGCTCGATCGAGAAGTACGCTGGCCTCCTCTATCGGTGGTTACTCGACGACACCGAGGTCGCGATCCGCCACCCGGCGGAGGTGGGTGGTCGCGTGACTGGCGAGACGTTCGACATCGGCACCTTGCGGGTGACGCCCGGAAAGGTCGGCTGTACGGGAATCACGTACCCGTTCGGGGTCAACCTCGACCGGATCGTCCACCTCTCGCAGTCCGAGGGCGAACTACTCGGAGATCGGCGGACGATGGTCTCCGTGCAGTACGTGAAAGATGGCCGAGCGGTCACGCTGGAACTGTCGCTCGACCCGCCGCGAAAACAGCACCTGCTGGGTCGCCACCTCCGACAGGAGTACGACGAGATTCGACGGTCGGTTCGGACGCTGGACCTCCCCACCGTGGCCGTTCAGGCGCTGTATAAACTCTACTCGCTTCGCGGCACCGCCACGCCGTCGACGCTGTTCGACGGGTCGCCGACCGAATCGCTGGCGGTCCTCCGTGGCCTCTCGAGGGCTGACCTCGTCCGACTCTCGGATGGCGAAGTGGAACTCACCTCCCGGGGCTGGATCCTCGTCACCGAACACGTCGACACGACGGCGAGTCACGAGTCAGTTACCAGCGACTGAAATCGTGGGCGTCGCCTCGGCTTCTGTGTGCGACGGCGGGGCGCGACGAGCGCCCAGCGTCTGGCGACGATCCGTGTCTGACGCGGGGCGTTACGTTCATACCGTCTGAACTCAAAGGAGGGCGTAGGGAATGAGGCGCGACCACTTCGAGTTGGCGGTACACAACATCGACTGGGTGGAGACCGGGGACCCACCGGCCGAGCCCCGAGTCGTTATCGACTTCGACGGACCGAAAGACACGCTCACCGACCGCCTGACCGATCCGGAGGGCAACCTGCTGGAGGCGTCCGAGACGGACGTAACTTTCCGGCTCCAGGATCCGCTGGACGATCCGGACGCGGCAGGCGTCGTCAGCGTCACCGACCGCATCACCGGCGACTTCCTCCTCGAACTCAACGAGGACGCCGACGACGTGTTGCGGTTCGTTCGCGCCGCGCGCGAGTACGGTCAGTCGACCGACGACGACGGCGGCCGATACAGCGTCGTCATCCGCATCGACGGCGAGACAGTCGCCACCTACTCGAAGAGTACGTTCCTCGTCTACGACGCCAACGGGAGCCTCCTCCGGTCCAAGAGTCTCATCCCGTCCGGCGTCGAACTCTAGATATCCGTGCGAAACGTCACCGACCGCGTCAGTAACCCGTTCGGGATGCAGCCTCCCTGTGAGCGGTTCGTCCCGGGCTACGGCGACGCCAACGCTCACTTTCACGTGATCGGTGATCATCCGGGCATCCACGGGGGCGCCGAGACGGGCGTCCCGTTCACTGGATGCGCCGCCGGCCGGCGACTCCAGCGTGCCCTCCACGATGCCGACCTCCTGGAAACGACCGGCGACGACCCCGAGGTGGACAAGACCTACCTCTCCTACCTCCACACGTGCGTTTCGGAGGGGGAGCCGACCGACGACGACTACGCCGCCATGGAACCCTTCTTCGACGCCGAACTCCGCGCCATCGCCGCGCACGTCCTCCTCCCCGTAGGCGAACGGGCGATCCGCCACGTCCTCGAGACGTGTACCGCCCACGATACGACCGACCTCGACGTCGACAGCCTGCACGCGACGGAAGTGCTGGGGAGCGGGTGGCTCGTCGTCCCGATCCGCGAGCCGACGGCGTGGGACTCCGACGACGCGAGTAGCCTCGTCGCCGCCCTCGACCGCCTCCGCGCGACCGACTACCGTCGCGAGAGCGACCTCGGCCGATTCGTCGCGGGCAACGAGCCCTATCTCGTTCGCTGATGGCCGAACGTCCAGTCGGCCAATCGATGTAACCTTCGAATGCGTAGATGTCCCTCCATCGGCAAGAAATACAGACATACGAACACCGAGAGTTCAAATTGTGGAATATATTGGTCTAGCCAACAGGCTTTTTAGCACATACGTAAACCTAGGAACCGACGTGGTCGGTGTTTCACCGGGCGCGTCATAGTATCGCATAGCACATTGCGAGTCAGGTGCTCCTCGCAGTGGCTTGGTCAGTCGGACGACCACCTCGTGTGGTCCCGTACGTTCTCCGTTCGGGGGACGCCACTCAGGCGTCGCCCGTTCGTTCGGAGAGCGCTTATTACGAAAGGTTGAAACGCGAACCACCGGTACCGGAGGGTATGGAACTGCGGGTCATCGAGAAAACCGACGAGGAACTTCGCATGGAGATTGCGGGCGAGGATCACACGTTCATGAACGTCCTCAAGGGGGCGTTGCTGGAGACGGCGGGCGTCGCCGCGGCGACCTACGACATGAATCCCGAGCAGTCGGGCGGCCAGACCGACCCCATTCTCTCGGTCAAGACCGAATCGGGCACCGACCCCCTCGACGCCGTGGCCGACGCCTCCCGCCGCGTGCAGGACCTCACCGACGACTTCATGGCCGCGTTCGACGCCGCCGCGTAAGCTTTCCTCGCTCCGGCAGGGCGTGCACGCCGACCCCGACGCCCAGCGCCGCCACACTCACGACGCCAAGCACCGGGAGCGTCCGGTAGGTCCCCGTCACGACGAACATCGCGATGAAGAAGCCGTGAAAGAGCAGCGTCGCGGCCACCGCCGTCCGCGCCGGTCTGTCGGCGAACGTGGGCGGCCAGCGGAGGAGCGCGAGGGCCGACAGAACGCCGAGACCGATCAGGATGCCGGCCCCGAGCGCCACCGACTCGACGAACGTCGTCCAGAGTTCGAGCAAGACGAGCAGCGTCGCCAGCGCGGCGACGAGCGTCCCGCCGCCGAGCGCGAGGGGGTTCGAAATCCGCCGACGCAGGAGTTCGAACCAGCCGGCGAACAGGAAGGCAACACAGAACCACCCGAAGAAGTTGCCGAGGGGGACGCCGAACCACGGCCCCGGCGGCGTCCACGTCCAGAACGGCACCCGGATGGCGATGGCGTCCATCGACAGGTCGATGTGGAGGGCGTAGAGCGCGACGAAGCCCGGGAGCGACCGGAGGGGCACGCCGTAGGCCCGCGCGGTGGTCGTCCCGGCGTAGATGACCGCCGACCACCCGAAGGCGATGGCCAGCGGAATCCCCAGCACGTCGAAGAGATACGCTTCGGCGGGGTAGGTGTAGGCGCCGAAGGCGACGATGACCAGTTTCTCGAGGATGAGGCCGTAGACGACGGCGGTGGCGTAGAGGGTCAGTCCCTCGCGGTCGCCCCACGCGTCCCACAGACAGCCGAGCGACGCGAGCACCATCACGCCCGTGAAGAGAAGGTAGATGGGTTGCACGGGAGCGACTGTCGACGCGGGGCCGTAAACTCTGTCGGTCGGACCCCTACAGCCGAACCGGCACGCCGCGTTCGTCGAGGTACTCTTTCACTTCGCGGATGGTGTACTCGTCGAAGTGGAAGATGGAGGCCGCGAGCGCCGCGTCCGCGCCGGCCTCGGTGAACACCTCGTAGGTGTCCTCGGGGCCGCCACACCCCGACGAGGCGATGACGGGCGTCGAGACGTTTTCACACACCGCCCGGGTGAGCGGGATGTCGTAGCCGTCTTTCGTCCCGTCGGCGTCGATGGAGTTGACGAACAGTTCGCCCGCGCCGCGGGATTCGACCTCCCGTGCCCACTCCACCACGTCGACACCGGTGCCCTCGCGGCCGCCCTTGATCGTACACTCGAACCAGCAGGACTCGCCGTCGACCTGCTCGTAATACTCGCCGTCCTCGTCGTAGCGCCGCCGGGCGTCGACGCTGATGACGATGCACTGGCTTCCGAACGCGGCGGCGCCGGCGTCGACGAGGTCCGGATTCTCGATGGCCGCCGTGTTGATGGACACCTTGTCCGCGCCAGCGCGGAGCGTCTCCTTGATGTCGTCGCGGGTGCGGATGCCGCCGCCGACAGTGAGGGGGATGAACACCTCGTCCGCAATCTGCTCGACGACGTGGAGCATCGTCTCGCGCCCCTCGGCACTGGCCGTGATGTCGAGGAAGACGAACTCGTCGGCGCCCGCCTCGTTGTACTCGCGGGCCATCTCGACCGGATCACCCGTGTACTCCAGATTTTCGAAGTTGACGCCGGTGTACACCGCCGCGTTGCCGTCCTCGTCGATATCCACGTCGATACAGGGGATGATGCGCTTGGTTACGGCCATGCGATGTCGGTTCGTACACCGTCGTCGCCCAAAAGCGGTCCGACACGACGGTGGGTGGATGGAGGTCCCGTCACGAACGCGTTCGAGCGTAGACTCTTTCGAGTGGGCACCGATCGGCACACGACCGCGTCGATCCGTGCGGATATCGACGCGCGGTCGAGCGCGGTCACACGAACGACCCCGATCACGCTACCGAGAGCCGAGACAACCCCGAGGCGCGACCACCGGGCATCGTACCCGGCCGCCTCACCGAGACGACACCGCCCGTTCGTTCCGCATCGACGAGGGGGCCGAAGCCATGGACCACCGACGGGCCGTCTCGGTGGGGCGACCGCGTCCGCCGACGCGACCCGGGCAGCGCCCACGGCGAGTCGCCGGCGCAGGCACGCTCGCCCCATTCAGGAGTCTTTTTGTAACGCCGCACGTCAGGGACGCGTATGGACGATTCACACGACGACCACGCGGACCACGAAGACTACCCCCACGGCGACGAGGAAGAGGGGCGCGTCACCTCGCCGATGCAGGACTTCACGACCAGCCAAGTCGGGATCGGTTTCGTCGTCCTCCTCGTCGGTCTCGCCGTAACGTTCGGGCTGCCGCTCCTGTTCTAGAGTAGCGTTCGAAACTGCCCGCACACCCTCGCACACAGTCTCGCGAACGGGTGTGGGATGACTTTCGAACGCTACTCTAATTCCCGCTCGATCACGTCGCGCAGGTCGCGGATCGTCCCCGCGTCCCGCGTGAGTCGCTCCTCGCCGACCGAGAGCGTCAGTTCGCCGTCGGCCGTCGCTGCACCGAGGTCACGGACGGGCACGTCGCCGGCGGCGTCCTGTACCGCTTCGGGATCGGTCGTCTCGACGACGATCCGCCCGGGCGTCTCGTCGAACAGCACCTCGACGCTCTCGACCGTCGCACTGATCCCGGCCTCGCCGACCATCTCGGCCAGCGTCACCGCGAGGCCGCCGTGGCTCACGTCGTGGGTAGCGAGCGTCGAGTCGAGATTGGCGACCGCTCGGACGGCGTCGACCGTCGCCGTCGGATCGGCGGGGAGGTCCGGGAAGCCGTCGCTGCCGCCCTGCGTGGCGAGATACGTCGACCCGCCGAGCGCACTACCGCGTGCGCCGACTTCGAGGAGCGATCCCTCGCCCGAGACGGTCAGCGGCGGCGCGTCGTAGCCCTCGCGGACGCCGATCATCGCCACCGTCGGCGTCGGCGGGATGGGGCCGGCGGCGGAGTCGTTGTACAGGGAGACGTTGCCGCCGACGACGGGCACCGAGAGGTCGCGGCACATGTCCGCGAGACCGTCGACGATGGCGCCGAAGCCGCCGTACACGTCCGGTTTCTCCGGGTTGCCACCGTTGAGGCAGTCGACTGCGGCGTGGGGACTCGCGCCCTTCGCCGCGAGGTTGGTCGCGTTCTCCAGCGCCACCGCGCGGGCGCCGTCGTAGGGGTTCGCGTCCGTCCACGCCGGAATCGCGCCGGCCGAGAGTGCCAGTCCCGTGCCGGCTTCGCGGATCGCCATGATCGCGGCGTCGTCGCCAGGTCGGCGCGCCGTCCGCGCGCCGACCTCGTGGTCGTACTGGCGGTAGACCCACTCCTTGCTCGCGGTGTTCGGACTGCTCACGACGGTGTCGAACGCCGCCTCCAGGTCCGCGTCGGGGAGGTCGCGGCTCGCCTCGACCGGTTCCTCCATCGGCAGGTCGTTCATCGGCGCGCCCTCCGCGAGGAAGTGCGCGGGCACGTCGACGACCGTCTCACCTTCAAAGGTACAGACGTAGTTGCCCTCTCGCACCTCGCCGATGACCGAACAACCGAGGTCGTAGCGCTCGGCAATTTCCTCGACACGTGCCACGTCCTCGGGACGCACCTCGTAACACATCCGCTCCTGCGATTCGGCGAGCAGAATCTCCAGCGCGGACATGTTCGGCTCCCGTTGGTGGACCGCGTCGAGTTCGATCTCGGCACCCAGTCCCCCCTTGGCGACGAGTTCGCTGGAGGCGCCGCCGAGTCCCGCGGCACCGAGGTCGCGGGCGGCGCGGATCAGGTCCTCGTCGACCAGTGCCTCGTTGGCCTCGATGAGGAGTTTCTCCGTGTAGGGGTCGCCCACCTGCACCGCGGGGCGGTCCTCAGTCTCGGCGTCCTCGCTCAGGTCCTCGCTGGCGAAGGAGGCGCCGCCGAGGCCGTCGCGGCCGGTGGCGTTGCCGACGAGGACGAGTTTGTTGCCCGGGGTCTGGGCCTCCGCGGTGACCAGTCGATCCGGCGTGACGAGGCCGACGCAGGCGACGTTCACCAGCGGGTTGCCCTCGTAGTCGTCGTGGAACTCGACGCTGCCACCCACCGTGGGCACGCCGATGGCGTTGCCGTAGTCCGCGATGCCTTCCACCACTCCTTCGAACAGGTAGCGGGAGTGTTCACGATCGAATCCGCCGAAATAGAGGGAATCGGTCAGCGCGATGGGGTAGGCACCCATCGAGAGGATGTCGCGGACGATGCCGCCGACGCCGGTCGCGGCGCCGTCGTACGGGTCGACGTAGGAGGGGTGGTTGTGGCTCTCGATACCCATGGCGACGTACGTCTCCTCGCCGTCGTCGTAGGTCGGCAAGGCGACGACGGCGGCGTCGTCGCCGGGACCGATGACGACCTGTTCGGCCTCGCTGTCGAACGCCGACAGCAGTGGGCGGGACGACCGGTAGGCGCAGTGTTCGCTCCAGAGGTTCTCGAAGAGCGCCGCCTCGGCGGGCGTGGGGTCCCGCCCGAGTTCGGCGGCGACGAGGTCGTGGTCCGGATCGGACAGGCTCATTCGTCTCCGTCTTTCACGCTGTGGAGGTAATGTCTTTCCATCGGCCGCTATCGGCTTCACAGGATCGGCGCGCTTTTTACTGCCCGTACCGACCGTCCGCGTGTGTTATCGGTCGAGTTGCACACGCACTCGTCGCTGTCACACGACGGCCGGGACCCGGTCGACCACCTGCTCGAACAGGCGGCTTCCGTGGGTCTCGACGCCATCGCCGTCACTGACCACGACGAGATCGACGCCAGCCTCGACGCGGTCGAGCAGGCCCCGGAGTACGGCCTGATCGGCATCCCGGGCATGGAGATCACGACCGCCGTCGGTCACGTCCTCGCGTTCGGCGTCCGTGAGGCGATTCCGGCCGGTCTCTCCTTCGAGGCGACGCTCGACCGCATCCACGAACAGGGAGGCATCGCCGTCGTTCCCCACCCGTTCCAGTCCTCCCGCCACGGCGTCGCGCCCCACATCTCGGCGGCGACGCTCGCGAGCGCCGACGCCATCGAGGTGTACAACTCCCGCCTCCTCACCGGCCGTGCCAACCGGAAAGCGGAACGCTTCGCCGCCTTCCACGACCTCCCGATGACCGCCGGCAGCGACGCGCACATCGCGGAGATGGTCGGGCAGGCGATCACCGAAGTCGACGCCGACGAGCGGACGGCCGAGAGCATCCTCGACGCCATCGCCGCCGGTCGAACGAGCGTCGTCGGGCGTCGCACGCCGTGGCGGATCAGCTTCCGACAGGCCGCGGGCGGCGCGAAACGCCGACTCGTGCGCGCACTCGGCGACTTGCTGTGACCCGGATTCGCGGCGCCGACGTGGCGACGGTTCGCCGCGCTCTCGACTCCGGAGATTCACTCCCCGGTACGAGCGGCTTCGCCGGCGAACTCGAAGGGCGTCTCGTCCGTGACGTACTCGGCCGCCAGCCAGTCTTCGGCACGCCCAACGACTGGGGCTTCGCACCGGCCGACGTAGACGGCGACCCGTCTCCGGTGCCCGCGGGCCACGTCCGCAATTCCGACGGCACCGACCGCCGCGTCTGGTCGCTACCCGATCCGCCGGTCGCGACGGACGACGCGGCCGCCGTCGACGCCCTCCGCGACGCCCTCGACGACTCGCTGACCGACCTCGGTGGCGACGGCCTCGCTATCGCCTTCTCCGGCGGCGTCGACTCAGGACTCGTCGCCACAGGCGCGCCCGACGCCCCTTGCTACGTCGTCGGCTTTCCCGACTCGCACGACGTGGAAGCGGCACGGGCAGCGGCCGACGCGATGGACCGCGACCTCCGCATTGTCGACCTCGACCACGCCGACCTTGAACGGGCCGTTCCCGAGGTGGTGACCGCGACGGGCCGGACCAACGCGATGGACGTGTGCATCGCACTTCCCCTCTATCTCGTCGCGGAACGCGCCGCGGCGGACGGTTTCGACCGCCTCGCCGTCGGGCAGGGGGCCGACGAACTCTTCGGCGGCTACGCGAAGGTGGTCGATCCGGCCGACGACGACCGGGTGGACGCGACGACGGTCCGCGGTGCGACCCGGGAGGTGATCGGGAGCCTCCCCAGTCAGTTGGAGCGCGATACGCTCGTGCTCCGGGCAGCGGGCGTCGAGCCGATCACCCCCTTCCTCACCGACGCCGTCGTCACGGCGGCGCTGCCACTCCCGGATCACCTCCTCGCGACGGGGACGGAACGCAAGGTCGCGCTCCGGCTGGCAGCCCGTGACCGCCTCCCCGAATCGGTCGTCACGGCGGACAAGAAGGCCGTGCAGTACGGCAGTCTGGTCTCGCGCGAACTCGACCGCCTCGCCCGGCAGGCCGGCTACAAGCGCCGGATGGACGACCACCTTGGGCAGTACATCCGGTCGCTCTGCTAGTCGCTCGCCGCCTCGACGGCCGTCTCGATGGCTTCGATCCCTAGCTCCCGCACGTCGGGGTCCACGTCGGCGGCACGGAGCGCGTCGGGATCGTACCACGCCCACGCGTCTGCGCCCGGTTCGTCCGGTGCGGGGTCGATGTCGCGGCGTTCGACGGTGGCGTAGAAGACGTGGTCGATGTGCTGGTGGCCCACCTCGTCACCACAGATGTTCACGTCCGCGAGCATCAGGTGCCGCGGACGGGGGATGGCCCGCGCAGTATCGGAGCGCACGTCGTCGTGGTCGGTCAGGAGCGTCGGCTCCAATCCGGTCTCCTCGCGGGCCTCGCGGAGCGCCGCCTCGTGGGGGAGTTCGGCGCGGTCGATGTGGCCGCCGGGGGGCAGGCGGATGCCGAGGCGAGGGTGGTCGTGGAGCGCCGTCGCACCGTCGGCAACGAGATACACCGTCGCGGTGAAATGCCGAGTCGTCTCCATGCGCGGTAGTAGACTGCCGGGCGTATCGACTTTCCGACGCGCACTTTTTTCATGGGTGGGGTGGATATGCCGGCAGGTGCCCTCCACCGTGAGTCACGTACGCATTACTGACGATCAGTTGGACCGCATCGTCCCCGTCGAGTCGACGGTCGGGACGATCGAGATCGATCTGTCGGGTGACGAAACCACGATCATCCTCCCGCCCGACGTGCCGGTGACGATAGAGCGCGAGAAGAATTAGGGAACCTGAATCTGCTCTTCGGCTTCGAGCAGTTCGTGGTATCGGTTGCGGATAGTGACTTCGCTGATGTTGGCCACTTCCGACACCTCGCTCTGGGTCACTTTCTCGTTGGTGAGCAGGGCGGCGGCGTAGATGGCGGCGGCCGCGAGGCCGACGGGACTCTTGCCGCTGTGGACGCCCTGATCTTTCGCCGTCTTCAGCAGGTCACGCGCACGCCGTTCGGACTCGTCGGAGAGATCGAGTTCGGAGGCGAAGCGGGGGACGTACTGCTCGGGGTCCGCGGGCTGAATTTCGAGGCCGAGTTCGCGGACGACGTAGCGGTACGTCCGCGCGATTTCGTCCTTGTCGACACGGGAGACAGTGGCGATTTCGTCGAGCGAACGGGGGGTTCCCGCCTGCCGGGCGGCGGCGTAGAGGGCGCTCGTCGCGACACCCTCGATGGAGCGGCCGGGGAGCAGGTCGTCGGCGAGGGCGCGGCGGTAGATCACGCTCGCGGTCTCGCGGACGTTCTCGGGGAGGCCGAGCGCGGAGGCCATCCGGTCGATTTCGCCGAGCGCCTGCTTCAGGTTCCGTTCCTTGGAGTCACGGGTGCGGAAGCGCTCGTTCCAGGTGCGCAGGCGCTGCATCTTCTCGCGTTGACGGGACGAGAGCGTCTTGCCGTAGGCGTCCTTGTCCTGCCAGCCGATGTTCGTCGACAGCCCCTTGTCGTGCATCATCTGGGTCGTCGGGGCGCCGACGCGTGATTTCTGGTCCTTCTCCTTCGAGTCGAAGGCGCGCCACTCGGGGCCGTGGTCGATCTCGTCTTCCTCGACGACGAGCCCGCAGTCCGCACACACCGTCTCGCCGTGTTCGGTGTCCGTGGCGAGCTGACCGCCGCACTCCGGGCATCGCAACTGTTCGCTGTCCTCGGTACTCTCGGCTTCGTCCTCGCTCTCGCGCGCGCGTGAGCGCTCGGTCGTGTAACCGCGTACGCTATCGGTCATTGGTTTGAATCAGTGAGCAAAACGGCTCTATACAGAACCTAGTTCATCGCAGGCACTTAATATTGTCGGAGAACGAACGACCGATTACGCCCGTCGATCCGGGCGCAGAACGGTCGGGCAGTGTGGTATGGCAGTTCGGCGGCGGCCTACGCGGGACCGGCGCTCAGCGACGATTCGGTGTCTCTACCCTGCATCGCTTCCCACCGGTTCACGCCGGCTTCCGCCACTTCCATATCCTGTTCGACCGCGCCACCGGAGACGCCGAACGCGCCGACCACGTTCCCCTCCTCGTCCGTCAGCGGATAGCCCCCGCCGAAGACGACCAGACGACCCTCGTCGGTCGTCTGGAGCCCGTACAGGGAGTTGCCGGGCTCGGAGGGTTCGGCGAGTTCGTGGGTTGGCGTGTCCAGTGCTGCCGCTGTGTAGGCCTTGTTCCGCGATATGGAGACGGACGCGAGCCACGCGTCGTCCATCCGATGTTGCGCGACGAGGTTTCCCTCGCTGTTCGCGACGGTGATGACCATCGGATTGTCGATCTCCTCGGCCTTCCGCTCGGCCGCCTCGATCAACTCCGTTGCTGTGTCAAGAGTGATGGATTGAACCATGCGGCCGGTCATTCTGGATCTGGCGTGATAAGCATTCGTTTTTACGTCACGGCGCCACCAACGATGACGAGGAGAACGTACCAGGTCCTACCGGGAAGTATCCGTTTCAACGCCTTTTATTGTATAATCGTGGCTAATGACCGCCACGGGATAGCTCCGAGTTCGTCGTCGACTACAGATCGAGAGAGTAACCAAAACCAATTACTAATTGTCCGTTCGTGAGAGAGCGAGTGCGACCCTGATATCGCGTGTCTGGCGGGACGAAACAAATTTGTGGACCGTTTACTCCGTGAGCATCCGTCGGCGACGACACGACGGACGGTCGCGCGAACGGAGCGCGTCGGCTGTTCGGGGGCTCCAGCCACCGGAGAAACGTGGTCGAACCGGCCTAGAGGTCGAAGTGTTCCGCGGCCGTCTCCATGTCCTTGTCGCCGCGGCCGGAGAGGTTCACGAGGATGCTGTCGTGCTCACCCGCCTCGGCCAACTCGATGGCCAGCGCCACGCCGTGACTCGATTCGAGCGCCGGGATGATGCCCTCCGTCTCCGAGAGTTCACGGAAGGCGGCGAGCGCTTCGTCGTCGGTGACGGCGGTGTACTCCGCGCGGCCGACCGCCCGGAACATGGCGTGTTCGGGACCGACGCCGGGGTAGTCGAGGCCGGCGGACACCGAGTGGACCTCCGTGTCCTCACCGATCACGCGCGTCTTCATGCCGTGGATGACCTCGTCCTCGCCCTCGGCGAGGGGGGCGGCGTGCCGGCCGGAGCCCTCACCCTCGCCGCCGCCTTCGGCGCCGTAGAAGGCCACGTCGTCGTCGCGGAAGGCGTGGAACAGGCCGATGGCGTTCGATCCGCCGCCGACGCAGGCGACGGCCGCGTCGGGGAGTTCCCCCGTGCGGTCGAGCATCTGCTGGCGTGCCTCCTTGCCGATGACCGACTGGAAGTCACGGACCATCCGCGGGAACGGATCGGGGCCGACGACGCTCCCGACGAGGTAGTGGGTGTCCTCGATGTTCGCGGCCATGTCTTCGAGGGCGGCGTCGACGGCGTCCGCGAGGCCCGCGCCGCCACGGGTCACCTCGTTGACCGTCGCGCCCATCAGCCGCATCCGGAAGACGTTCATCTTCTGGCGCTCCACGTCCTTTTTCCCCATATAAATCTCCGTATCGAGGTTGAGGAGCGCTCCGACCATCGCCGTCGCCGTGCCGTGCTGACCGGCGCCTGTCTCGGCGATGAGGCGGTCTTTCCCGGCCCGCTTGGCGAGGAGCGCCTGCCCGAGCGTGTTGTTGATCTTGTGGGCGCCGCCGTGGAGCAGGTCCTCCCGCTTGAGGTAGATGTCGGCGCCGTATCGCTCGCTGAGGTTGCGGGCGTGATAGATCGGTGTCGGTCGCCCGGCGAACGTCTCGAGGAGGTCGCGCAGGTCGGCCTGGAACGACTCCGTCGTCGCTACCTCGTCGTACGCGTTCGCGAGGTGTTCGAGAGGCTCTTCGAGCGCTTCGGGGACGTGACGGCCGCCGTAGCCGCCGAAAGTTCCATCGACCATCGCCAACGGATGTTCGCCGGGGACACATAAACGCTACTGGCCGTCGTCAGTGGATGAAAGACGGACGCACGCTGGTGGACCGAAACCCTTAGTGCCGGCCCGGAAGTCCGCATCAACATGAGCGAGACGCCCGTCGACGCCGACGAGGTCCGCCACGTTGCCGACCTCGCTCGGATCGACCTGGACGAGGACGAGGTGGACCGCTTCGCCGTGCAGTTCGCCGACATCCTCTCCTATTTCGACGCACTCGACGACGTGCCCGAGGTGGAGGCGGAGGCCGACCTGGTGAACGTCATGCGCGAAGACGAGGTTCGCGACGGCCTGAGCCAGGAGGAGGCACTGCAGAACGCGCCGGAGACCGAAGACGGCTACTTCAAGGGCCCCAGCGTCTCATGAGCCTCGACGCGTTCATCACCAGAGAGACCATCGACGGCGCGGACGACGGCCCCCTCGCGGGCCACACCGTCGCCGTCAAGGACAACATCTCGACCGACGGCGTCCGGACCACCTGTGGCTCCGCGATGCTCGACGACTACGTGCCGCCGTACGACGCGACGGTCGTCGAACGCCTGAAGGACGCGGGCGCGACCATCGTCGGCAAGACCAACATGGATGAGTTCGGGATGGGGACGACGACGGAAACGTCGGCGTTCGGCCCGACGAAGAATCCGGTCGACGAGTCCCGGGTTCCCGGCGGCTCCTCCGGCGGGAGCGCCGCGGCCGTCGCCGCCGGCGAAGCCGACTTCGCCCTCGGGAGCGACACCGGTGGCTCGGTTCGCTGTCCCGCCGCCTTCTGTGGCGTCGTGGGCATCAAGCCCACCTACGGCCTCGTCTCCCGGTACGGTCTTGTCGCCTACGCCAACTCGCTGGAACAGATCGGCCCGTTCGCGCGGACCGTCGAGGGCGCCGCCGAGGTTCTCGAAGTGATCGCCGGCCCTGACGACAACGACGCCACGACGCGCGAGGAGGGCGCCGACGCCACGTACGCCGACGCCGCCGACGGCGACGTCGAGGGTCTCACTATCGGCGTCCCGACCGAACTGATCGAGGGTGCCGACGAGCGCGTCGTCGAGACGTTCGAGGACGCCCTCGCGGACCTCGAAGCACAGGGCGCCGAGACCCACGAAGTGAGCCTCCCCTCCGTCGAACGCGCCGTGCAGGCCTACTACGTCATCGCCATGTCCGAGGCGTCCTCGAACCTCGCGCGCTTCGACGGCGTACGCTACGGACCGGCGACGGAAGCCGAGGGCAACTGGAACGAGACGTTCGCCGCCGTCCGCGAGGAGGGCTTCGGCGACGAGGTGAAACGCCGCATCCTCCTCGGCACCTACGCCCTCTCCGCTGGCTATCACGACAAGTACTACGCGAAGGCGCAGGACGCCCGCGCGTGGCTGAAACAGGACTTCGACGAGGCGCTCGCGGAGGCGGACGTGCTGGCGTCGCCGACGATGCCCGTCCTCCCCTTCGAACTCGGCGAGAGCCTCGACGACCCGCTCCAGATGTACCTCGCGGACGCCAACACGGTCCCGGTCAACCTCGCCAACCTCCCCGCCATCTCCGTGCCCGCCGGCGAGGCCGACGGCCTCCCGGTCGGCCTCCAGTTGATCGGCGGCGCCTTCGACGAGCGGACGATCATCCGCGCGGCCAGCGCCGTCGCGTAGGTCGGAACCGACCGCGCCGACGCGCTCCTCGAAGTGGCGAGCGCGCAGGGGAACGTCGGCCTCTCGACGGGGATCACCGGCCCCGCGATGCCGCCGCTCGCCGAGGCGGCGTTCGTCCTCAACATGTGGATCGGCCGGCTAGAGATCATCCCCTCTTCGTCCGGTCGGCACTCTACGGGCTGAATCCGTGACAATTGGTAGGGGGTGAGAGGGTCACACGCGATAGGCGCCCCGATTCGACCGGCGGCGCGTTCCCCCCGGAACCGCGCCGTCTCTGCGTGTCCGAAACGACAAGTCGTCGTACCGGTGCCGAATCGAGTCGCCCATCACCAACGGAGGGAGGGAGTGACATAACGTTACGGACCGAGTTCTCACTAATGATACTCGCGGACGGCGGCGTGGTCGACCGCTCGGCCCGACCGGCGATCAGGTTCGGTTCTCGCCGGTGAGATCAGACCATCCCGCGCTCCGCGGCACCGTCACGAATCTGCTTGGCGCGCTTGCGGACCCGGTTGACCAGCCGTTCGGCTCGCTCCGGTTTGATGCCGTAGTACGACGCGACCCAGTTGAGGTCGCCGTACGACTGCGTGAGGAAGTACGCGGCGAGGGTGTCCCGGCCGGCCTGAATGATCGCCGGTGGGACGCCTTCTTCGCCGACCTTCTCCTCGTCGAAGCCGTTCACGTCGAAGTAGACGTCGGCGTACAGTTCCGCCGTCTCCGGGTCGTCGAACTCCAGGCCGCCGTGGTGTGGCGCCTCGAACCGGTAAACGGTGTCACCGTCGGCGGTCGTTCGCTCGACGATCCGAACGCCGAGGATGTAGTCGCAGTGGATCGATTCCGTCGAGTCGTCCGTGGTGGGGGTGGATCGGGACATGTGGGGTCGTCGAAGGGGTGTGGTCGGAAGGCGATGCGTTACGTCCGCCGCCGGAGACCGATGGCCGTCAGCAGAACGATGGCGACGAGTATCAGCGCGGGCGAGAGGGGACCGGCGCCGGACGTGGACTCGGCCGCTGCGTCGGTGTCACTGCCGCCGTTGCTCCCGCTGGCGTCCGTGCTACTGCTGTCGCTGTCGGCCGCTGGCGCGTCGCTCCCGGACTGCGAACGGTCGGTGCGGATGCCGGCGACGGCCGACACGATCAGTTGACCTCCTCGTAGAGGTCGACGATGTCGTCGAAGTCGAGCTGTCCGTTCTCGTTGAAGTCGTACGCCGACTCGTTCATCGTGACGCTGTCGGCGTCGAAGTTGTCGAACAGGATCTCGATGTCCTCGTAGTCGAGGCGCCCGTTACCGTTGAGGTCCTCGTAGACCCCGTCGCCGTCGGGGTCCGTGGGAGCCGCGCCGCCCGTGACCGTCGAACTCGAAGGTGAAGCCGCTGAAGTAGCCGACTGCGGCCCGACCGAACGGCTCCGGATTGCCCCCCTCCGGGTGCTGGAGGCTGTACAGCACCGACCCGTCCTCGAACACGAACGGCCCGGTCACTTCGGCCCCGAACGCCGTCGTCGAGAACCGTTTGAGCTCACCCTTGACGCTCGGGGCGCCCGGCGTGTCCGATTCGTCAACGTCAGCGCTGGCCACACCGGAACCGACCACGCTGGCGCCGAGCGCCGCAGCTGTTGACGTTGCCATCAAGCTTCGTCGAGTCAAATCGACCATGCGGATGAATCGCTGGATGGCTCGGTAAATGTCATTTATATTGCAACTATATCATAGGAAATAAAATGCGGAGCGACGGGTGTGGGTGTGTCACTCACAGTACAACACCCCAGTCGTATAGCGTCTTGGTCCGATCCTCCCCACCCGTGTTCGCCCCCATCACGACGGATTCGTCGCCGGCGGCGGGGAACGACGTTCCCCCGGACACGGCCGGACAGAGTCCGGCTGCGGCGTGAACCGCCGTTGCGACCGGTCGTCGCACTCGACGGTAGACCGATTCGGTATATAAAACCGCGCTCCCGATTTTCAGCGCTGATTTTGCTACTGCCGCCAGTACTCCGGCGTCAGGCAGACAAGCACGGGCAGGATTTCGAGGCGGCCGAGCCACATCAGCGCGACCATGAACACCTTCGACTCCGGCGAGAAGTCGAGATAGCTCCCCATCGGGCCGACGAGGCCGAAGCCGGGACCGACGTTGCCGAGCGTCGCGGCGACGGCGCTCATGGCTTCGAGCACCGACAGCGAGAGGCCAACGCGTCCGGCGTCGAGGAAGATCAGGCCTGTCGCGACGAAAAACAGCACCAGATAGAGGACGGTGAAGGCGTAGATGCCGCGGATGGCGCGTTCGTCGACGGTTCGGCCGCCGAGTCGCACCGGGCGCACCGCCTCGGGATGGGCCGTGGTGAACAGTTCCCGCCGGATCGACTTCAGGATCACGTACCACCGGACGACCTTGATCCCGCCACCGGTCGACCCGGCCGATCCGCCGACGAACATGGCAAAGAGGAGGAGATACTGCGCCGAGGGCCCCCACGCGTTGAAGTCGATGCTGGCGTACCCCGTCGTCGTCACGAGCGAGACGATCTGGAAGGCGGCGTGTCTGAGTGCCGGTTCGACGTTCCCGATCAGCGTCGCCCGAACGCCCGAGAGGTAGGCGGAGTCGTACGTCGCCCCCGGCGGGACGAACGTCGCGATGCCGTTCCCGACGAACAGGAACGCGGCGACCAGTCCCGTGAGGACCGCCATCGCCCCGACGTAGAAGCGAAACTCCGAGTCGCCCGGAAGCCGCTTCGGGTCGCCCGTGAGTGCGTGCCAGAACAGGGCGAAGTTGGTTCCGGCGGCGATCATGAACGGGATGATGAGCCACTGGACAGCGGCGGAGAAGGCCTCGATACTCCGGGCCTCCGGCGAGAAGCCGCCGGTCGGCATCGTCGTCAGGCCGTGCGCGACCGCGTTGTACACGTCCATCGCGGGCGCCATGCCCGCCAGATGCAGGCCGTAGAGCAGGACGATTTCGAGGACGGTGAAGCCGAGATACGCCCCCCAGAGCGCCCGGGCCGTCTCTGCGATGCGAGGCGTGAGTTTCTCGATGCCCGGGCCGGGTGCCTCCGCGTCCATCAACTGCGCCCCGCCGACGGAGAGTTCCGGCAGGATGGCCACCGCGAGGACGACGATCCCCATCCCGCCGAGCCACTGGGTGAGCTGTCGCCAGAGCATGATCCCGTGGCCGTGAGCGTCGAGCGAAATCTCACCGAGGACCGTCGCCCCCGTCGTCGTGAACCCGCTCATGCTCTCGAACAGGGCGTTCGGGGGATGACGGAGCGTCGACTCGGGGGCGCTCGCCGGAACGAATCCCGGCAGGCCGTACGCCTCGATCAGGTAGGGAAGCGCGCCGATCAGCGACACGGCGAGCCACGTCGCCGCGACCATCAGGAAGCCCTCGCGGGCGCCGATATCGGGGTCGGGGCGCAGGCGTTCGAGGCCACCGCCGACCGCGACGGTCACCAGCATGGTGACGAGAAACGGCGCGACCGATTCGCCGTACGCGAGAGCGACGACCAGCGGCAGCGCTAACGGCACGGCCAGATACTTGAGAACGCTCCCGACGAGACTCAGACTCGCCCGATAGTCGACACGAATAGCCATCGAGTGCTTCGTCCGTCGGTGCTCGCGGAGACGGCTTTAAAGTGCTGACATCCGCCTACAGTTTCGGCGTCACGTCGTCGACGATGCACGCGTCGAGGAAGACCACGACGTGATCGCCGGGCTGAATCACGGTGTCGCCACGGGGCGTGATGAAGGACTCGCCACGGGTGATCGCGCCGATGACGACGCCCGTGGGGAGGTCGCTCACCGACTCGTGGATCGGGCGGTTCGCGAGGATGCTCTCCGTGTCCACCTCGATTTCCAGCACTTCGGCGCGGTCGCTCTCGATGATGGCGACGTTCTCCGCGCCGCCCTCGCGGGTGAACCGCGTGATCTCCTCCGCGACCACCTCGCGCGGGTTGACACCCACGTCGACGCCCACTGCCTCGAACAGTTCGACGTACTCGGACGTGTCGATGACGGCGACCGTCCGATCCACGCCGAGTCGCCGCGCCAGAAGCGAGACGAGCAGGTTCTTCTCGTCCGAATCCAGCGCCGCGACGACGAAGTCGGCGTCGCCGACGTGTTCGCGCTCCAGGAAGTCGATGTCGGTGGCGTCGCTCTCCATGACGATGGCGTTCGGGAGGTCTTCGGCGAGTTGGCGGGCGCGCTCGGCGTCTTGCTCGATCAACCGCGGTTTGAACCCCCGATCACCGAGTAGCCGGGCGACGTGGTAGCCGATTTCGCTCCCGCCGACGATGACGACTTCCTCCGCCGTTCCCGGCGGTTCGTCCGGCGCGATGGTGGTCGCGAACCCGCGGACAGCGTCGGGATCTCCGATCACTACCACCCGGTCGCGTTCGTGGAGGACCGAGTCCCCGCGCGCGATTTCGAGGTCGTCGTCCCGGAGGATGGCGGCGAACGTGAGTTCCTCGAACCGGTCGGCCTCCGCGACCGTCTGGTCCGTCACCGGACTCCCCGGCGGGATCTCGAACTCCGCCATCTGGACGCTCCCGCCCGCGAAGGAGTCCACGTCGCGGGCGGCCGGGATGCCGACGACGCGGACGATGGACTCGGCGGCGAGCAGGTTCGTACACACGATGAAGTCGATGCCGAACGCGCGTTCGGAGCGCTCCCACGTCCGCAGGTACTCCGTGTTCTTCACGCGGGCGACCGTGAACGCGTCGCTCACGGCGCGCGTGGTCGAACAGATGACGATGTTCGTCTCGTCGTCGTCGGTACTGGCGATGACCATGTCGGCCTCGTCGACGCCCGCCTCCTCCAGCGTCGACAGCGACGTGCCGTCCCCCTGAACGGTCAGCACGTCGAGCGAGTAAGTCAAGTCCTCGACCCGGTCTCCGTCCCGGTCCACCACGACGATGTCGTGCGTGCCGGCGAGGTCGGCCGCGATGCTCGAACCGACCTGTCCCGCGCCGACGATGATTACGCGCACGCCGGATCGCTCCCGGTCATGCGTCCCACTGGGTGCGCCCGCGGTTTCACGATTTCGTTTAGCACGTCAGGACCCTCCCGGCTCCTCGTGAACGACCAACTCGACCTCCCGCCGCCGGCCTTCGAGGTCCGCGACGACACGCTGGACGACGCGCTCGACCTCCTCGAGCAGAATCGGTTTTACCTTCCGAACGACCCAGTCGAGCGAGACGAACCGGGGGAGATCCAGCATCCCGTCGCCCGCGGAGCCGGGGTCGAAGACGACGTCGAAGTGGACGCGACACGCCGTCTCCGCGTCCGCGGGCAGACCGGGCGGCACCGAGTCGAGCGGTTCGACGCGCCAGTTCCCCCGCGCGTCGAGGTCTTTCACCACCCGCCAGTCGAGTCGCGTCGGCGGGTCGGCCTCCGTCACTTCGGTGTGGGCGGTGTAGGAGAGCTTCCACCACGCGAAGCGCAGATGGTAGCGCGTCCCCGGCGAGCCGTCGCCCTCCGCACGCACGTCGGTCAGATACTCCGAGTAACGGGCGTACCGTGGAAAGTCGACGAGGAACTCGTACACCTCCTCGACCGGGAGGCAGACGACCGTGCTGACGTGGATACGGTCCACGGATCACCGTTGGCCCGGATCGGGGTAAGCGTTCCGCGCCGACGAGGGCGCGTGACGGTATCGTCGGTGCCCGAGCGTTCCGCACCGCCGAGGGATTTTCCCGTGCCGCCGCGTTCGATCTGCCTGTGCCCGATCCGTTCGCCTGCGCCCTCCGTGACCACTACCTCGGCGAGCGAACGGCGCCGCTCCGCGTCCACGGCGACGACGCGTCCCGCGAACACCCAATCGAGGCGTTCTACTTCGGCGATCCGACCGACGACGACGCGCTCCCGTGGATCGAGTCGTGGCTCGACGGCCCGCTGGTCGACCTCGGCGCCGGCGTCGGCCGCGACGCCCTGTACTTCCAGCGCCAGTTCGAGACGGTCGCCGTCGAAGTCGACGACCTGCTCGTCGAGACGATGCGTGACCGCGGCGTCGAGGACGCCCGCCACGGCGACCTGTTCGCCCTCCGCGAGACGGCTCCCGAGAGCCGGTTCCGATCCGCGCTGATCCGGGGGACACAACTCGGCCTCGCGGGGTCGCTGGCGACACTCAGCGAGACGCTCACCGCCCTCGCGGCCGTGACGACGGCCGACGCGACGGCGGTCGTCGACGGTTACGATCCCGGCCACTCCGGCACGGCCGACCTCGTCGGCTACCACCCCGATCCGCGGCCGGGACTCGCCCGACGACGGCTGCAGTTCGAGTACGAAGGCGTCCGCGGCAACCCGCTCCACTTCCTGCTGTTCGCTCCCGAGCGACTGCGTACCGTCGCCGCGCCCGAGTGGTCCGTCGTCGCCGTCGACTATCCCTCGTCGGCCGATACGGGGTACTACCGGGCGGCGTTGCGGGCGGAGTGAGGGAGTGCCGGGCGATGCGGACGGAGCGGTATCAGAGCGGCTCCCCGCAGTACTCGCACACCTCGCCAGCGTCCGTCCGCGACCCACAGTGCTGGCAGTTCACGCGCGCCGGGCCCTCGCGCTCCGCGTTGTCCTCCCCGAACACCGACGCCGCGCCGAGGACCGCGATGCCGAGGAAGGCGGCGAGGAACCAGCCGATGGGGCCCATCATGAGGAGGAAAAAACCCACGACGACGGCCGGAATTCCGAGCAGGAAATACAGCATGAGTTCGGATTCGCGGGTCATGAGCAGTCACACGGCCGCCGCCCGAAAACCCGTTTCGGTGACTTCGACGGGGACTTCACCCACCGCCGACGACCGGGGCTTAAGACCCTCGCCGCGGAAGTGGGGACGAATGCTGGAGGACACCAACGTCGCCCTCGGCGTCACCGGGAGCATCGCGGCGGTGACCGTGGTGGAACTCGCCCACGAACTCCGGCGACAGGGGGCGAGCGTCCGTGCCGTCACGACACCGAGCGCGCAGGGGATCGTCCACCCGTGGGCGCTCCAGTTCGCGACCGGCCACGATCCGGTGACGGAGATCACGGGCGCGGTCGAACACGTCGATCTCTGTGGTCGGGAGGGCTGGGCCGACGTACTCCTGATCGCGCCAGCGACGGCGAACACGGTGGGGAAGATCGCCGCCGCCGTCGACGACACGCCCGTCACGACGTGTGCGACGACCGCCCTCGGCGCCGACGTGCCGGTCGTGATCGCCCCCGCCATGCACGAACCCATGTACGACCACCCCGGCGTCCTCGACGCCATCGACCGCGTCGAGTCGTGGGGCGTCGACTTCGTCGATCCCCGAATCGAGGAAGGGAAGGCGAAAATTGCGAGCGAGGAAGCCATCGTCACCGCGACGGCACGAGCGACGACGCCCGCGACGCTGGCGGATCGCCACGTCGTCGTCACCAGCGGCGCGACGACGGAGTCGATCGATCCGATCCGGACGCTCTCGAACCGCGCCTCCGGACGAACGGGCCGCGCCGTCGCCCGCGCCTGCTACGTCCGCGGCGCGGACGTGACGCTCGTCCACGACGGCCCGGACGTACCCTACGCCGACGTGCGACCGGTCGAAAGCGCCGCGGAGATGCTCGACGCCACGCGGTCGGCCATCGAAGGTGCAGGCGGGAACGGTCCGGCCGACGCCCTCGTCTCCGCCGCGGCCATCGGTGACTTCACCGTCGAGACGGCGTCCGAGAAGATCCGCTCGGGCGAGCCTCTGACGCTCGAACTCGAACCCACGCCGAAACTTCTCGACACGATCCGGGAGGCCCACCCTGACCTGACGATGGTGGGATTCAAGGCCGAGACCAGCGGCGACGACGACGCGATGATCGAACGCGCACAGGACCTCCGCGACCGGGTCGACCTCGCCTTCGTCGTCGCCAACGACGCGACGATGATGGGCGGCGACGAGACGCGGGCGCTGTTCGTCCGCGCCGACGAAGCGGCGACGTACACGGGATCGAAGACCGGCCTCGGCGCTCGCGTCGCGGCCAGCCTCGCGGCCGAATTCGACTGATCAGTCCGTGGTGGACGCCGAGCGATGGGTCGAAGCGAATCGGCAGGCACGACCCTGCCGCTTGCCGTATAGCAATAGTTATCAAAGCGGAACCGAAGGCTACAGAATGACAAGAATGAACGGAGGAGCCACCGCTCGGGTCGCTGGAGGTCGACCACCGAATGGTGGCTGACCACGGCGACGTACTCGTCCCCGTCGGCGACTCGGAGACGCTCCGACGGACGGTCGCGTACGCGGTCGAACAGGCCTACGAGTCGGCCGCCGAGACGGGGGAATCGGTGACGATTCACTTCGTCTACCCCGCCCGCTGGCGTATTTTCGAGACCGACCGTGATGACATCACTATCGCGAACGAACTGCTCAACCGGGTCGTCGTCTGGGCCGAGGAGGACCTCGACGAACTGGTCGGCGAGGACGCACCGAAACCCGTCAACGTCGAGTCCGCGACCGTGGGCACGAGCGAGTACGTCTTCAGCCCCGGCGACTTCGCGGACGTGATCAGCCGGTACGCCGACGCGAACGGGGTCGAACGGATCGTCGTCGATCCCTCTTTCCGTCCCGGCGGGAGCGTCCCGATCCTGCGCTCGTTCGAGGAGGAACTCGCCCAGCGGGGGTTCGACGTGTTCGAGGCGCCGGTCACGCGCCAGACGCGTCGGCGCCTGCCGTTCACCGACATCGGCCTTCCGGAATTTTTCCTCGTGTACGCCGTCTCCTTCCTGTTCTATCTCGCGCTCGGCGGGTGGCACGTCACCGACCTGTACGAGGTGGTGACGGGTGCCGCGACGGCGGGCGTCGTCACCCTCACGCTCTCGCGGGTAGCGCTCAAGAGCGAACTGCCGGACCTCCGGCTCATCGGCATGAGCCTCGTCCGCCTCGCGGCGTACACGCCGATCCTCCTCTGGGAGATTGCCAAGGCGAACGTCGCGCTCGCGTACGTGGTGTTGCATCCGCGCCTCCCCATCGACCCACGGATCGTCGAGTTCGACGCCGCGGTGTGGGGCGACATGCCCGTCACCACGCTCGCCAACTCGATCACGCTGACGCCGGGGACGCTCACCATCGACGTGAGCCGGCAGCACTTCCTCGTCCACGCGCTGATTCCGGAGGCTGAGGACGACCTGCTCGAAGGAACGCTCGAACGGCTGGTCCGGTTCGTCTTCTACGGCCGCGACTCGGCGAGCATCGCCTCACCACGCGAACGACTCGACGACGGCGAGGAGGAGAACTGATGTCGGGCGTACTACCCACATCGCTGCTCCTCGCCGCCGCCGGCGGGACGCCGGACGTGACCATCTCGCCGACGCTATCGACCATCTTCCTCACCGCCGCGGGCGCCTTCGCCCTCTTCGCGGTCGCCCTCCTCTACCGGGTGGTGCGCGGCCCGACCACGCAGGACCGCATCGTCGCCATCAACGTCGTCGGGACGAACACGGTCATCGTCATCGCGCTGGTGAGTGTCGCCTTCGGCGAGTACGGCTACCTCGACGTGGCGCTCGTCTACGCCCTGCTCAACTTCGTCATGAGCATCGCCGTCTCGAAGTTCACGGTCGAGTGGGGTGGGGTCATATGACGCCGCTGGAGATTCTGGCAGCCGCCTTCGTCGCCGTCGGGACGTTCTTCGGCTTCGTCGCCACCGTGGGCATCATCCGCCTGCCCGACCTCTACTCGCGCCTGCACGCGGCGTCGAAAAGCGACACGCTCGGCTCCGTGCTGTCGCTCGCCGGCATCGCCGTCGTCTTCGGGATCACCACCGAGTCGATGAAACTCGTGTTCCTGCTCGTCTTCCTGTTCGTGACGAGTCCGACCGCCGCCCACGCCATCGCCCGGGCGGCGAAAGAGCAGGAGGTCGAACCCGCCGGCGAGAACGCGTGGCTCGACGAGAACGACGCCGAGAGCGAGGGCGAAGGGGGGGAGCGATGAGTTCGTCGCTGCTCGTCGCGGGCGTCCTCCTGTTCATGCTGGGGAGCGCCCTCGCCGCCGCCGTCCTTCAGGACGTAGTCGGGAGCATCGTCGCCTTCGCCGGCTACAGCTTCGGCGTCGCCGTCCTCTGGGCGTTCCTCCGCGCGCCCGACGTGGCGCTCACCGAGGCGGCCGTCGGCGCCGGCATCACCACCGTCCTCTTCCTGCTCACCATCGCTCGCACGACCGTCTCCCGGTCCGACCGGTTCGAGAGGATCAGCCTCCGCTCCGGCCTAGCCGTCGTCGCCATCGTCGTCACGGTCGGCGCGACGGTGCCGGCGCTTCCCCCCGTCGGCGCCGCCGGCACCCCCGTCCTCGACGGCGCAGTGAGCCAGTACTACCTCGACAACGCGTACGAACAGACCGGCGTGACCAACGTCGTGACAGCTGTCCTCGTCGGCTACCGTGGGTTCGACACGCTCGGCGAGGCGGCCGTCGTCTTCGCGGCCGGCGTGGCGATGTTGCTCGTCCTCCGGCGGGAGGCGTTCCTATGAGCGAGCGTGATCGCGGCACCGAACCGGCCGCGGAGGGCGAGGAGGGAGAGCTCTCCCGCCCCGCGACCGAACGTCCGCCGTACGTCGAGAGCACGATCATCATGACGACGGTCCGGGTGATCGCCCCCTTCGTCCTCACGCTCGGTGCGTTCGTGATGCTCCACGGCGCGAGTTCCGCCGGCGGCGGGTTCCAGGGCGGCGTCATCGCCGCGACGACCGTCGTCATGCTCGGCTTCGCGTTCGGTATCGAACCCATTGCGGCCCACCTGCGAAACGAACACCTCGCCCTCCTCGTCCTCGTCGGGCTGGGAACGTTCCTCAGCATCGGACTGGGGGGTTACCTCGTCGGAGAGAACTTCCTGCAGGTCTCCGCATACGAGACGCTAGTCCACCATGGTAGCAAGTACAGCATCGAACTGGTCGAAGTCGGTATCGGCCTCGTCGTCTCCGGCGTCATCTCCGGCCTCTTCTTCCTGCTGGGGACGGGGCTCGACACCGCCCGCGACGCGACCGAACCCGGCACGGAGGAGGATCGCTGAATGATCGAATTGCTCACCACGAAGTACACGTACCTCGTCGTGGTCGCGCTCCTCGCCATCGGCGCGTACGTCATGATCGAGAGCGACAACTTCGTGAAGAAGATCATCGGCCTGAACATCTTCCAGACGGGTATCTTCGTGTTCTTCATCTCCGCGGCCTTCCGCACGGGCGGCCGGTCGCCGGTCGTCCAGTCCGGCGGTGGCGGCGGTCCCTTCGTCTCTCCCCTGCCGCACGTGCTGATCCTGACCGCCATCGTCGTCGGCGTGAGTCTGACCGCCGTGGCGCTCGGCCTCGTCGTCCGCATCTACGAGAGCTACGGCACCATCAACGAGGACACGCTGGAGGAGGTGCTGGCGAATGAGTGACACGCTCGTTCCCCTCCTCGTCGCGGTTCCCCTCCTCGGTGCGCTCCTCACCGTCGCGTCGGGGCTAGTGACCGAGCGGGGCCCACCGGCCGTCGCCGCGGGTGTCCTCACCGTCCAGACGGCCCTCGCGGCGTGGATCGGCTCCCGCGCGATCGCCGACGGCCCGCTGTCGAACGAGGTGGGCGGTTTCGTCGCCCCCTACGGGATCGAACTCGTCGTCGACGGCCTGTCGGCGGTCGTGGTCGTCCTCGTCGCCGCCGTCTCGCTCGTCGTCCTCGTCTACACCGTCCGCGACGACCCCGGTGGCGCCGCGTTCTACACCGAATATCTCCTCCTCGTGACGGGGCTGTCGGGCATGAGCGTCACTGGCGACGTGTTCAACCTGTACGTCTTCCTCGAAATCTCGGGGCTGGCGACGTACGCGCTCGTCGCCAGCGCCGGTGACGGCCGGTCGGCCGTCGCGGCGCTCAAGTACCTCCTGTTCGGCACCGTCGCCGCCTCGCTGTATCTGCTCGGCGTCGGCTACGCGCTGGTGGCGACGGGGACGCTCAACATGGCCGACCTCTCGGTGGAACTCGCGCAGGCGGGCTACGACTCGCCGCTCGTCCTCGCCTCCTTCGGGTTCATCGTCGTCGGCCTCGCCACCAAGACGGCGCTGTTCCCCTTGCACACGTGGCAACCAGACGCCTACAACGACGCGCCGGACAGCGTGAGCGCGCTCATCGCCGCCCTCGTCTCCACCGTGGCGGCCTACGCCCTCCTGCGCATCCTGTACACCGTCTACACGCCCGCCTTCTTCGAGGCCGTGCCCGTCGCCCGGGACGCCCTCGTCGTCTTCGCGTGCGTGAGCATCGTCGTCGGGAGCGTCCTCGCCGTCGCGCAGTCGGAGGTCAAGCGGATGCTCGCCTACTCCTCCGTCTCGCAGTACGGCCTCGTGGTGGTGGGGCTGGCCATCGGCACCCCTGCCGCCGTCTTCGGCGCCATCGTCCACCTCGTCGGCCACGCGATCATGAAGGGTGGGCTGTTCGTCGCTGCCGGCACTATCGACGACCTGACCGGTGCGACGACGGCCGAGGAGTACGCCGGCCTCGCGGGCCGATTCCCCGTCCTCGGGGGGGCGAGCGCCGCCCTCATGCTCGCCATGGTGGGCGTCCCGCCTGCCGTCGGCTTCGCCGGCAAGTGGTACATCGCGCTCGGCGCCGTCCGGGCAGGGACGTGGCCCGTCGCCGTCGTCATCTTCGCGTCGACGCTCCTGACGCTCGCGTACTTCGCCATCCTCGTCGAACGGATGTTCGTCGCGCCGGCCTCGGCGAGCATGCAGGCCGCGACCGACGGCGGGTCGGAGCGTCTCGGCGGACCGGCGACGCCGCCGCGTGGCGTCCTCGCGCTGATCATCGGCGCCGCCGTCGTCGCCCTCATTCTCGGCCTCGCCGTGACCGACCTGCAGACCGCACTTCAGCCGACCATCGATAGCCTCCTCTCATGACCGACATCGCCTCACTCAGACCGGCTCTGGCCGTCGCCATCGCGGCGGTGGCCGTCGTACCGATCCTCGCCTCCGGCCGCCGGCCAAACGTCCGCGAGGGGTGGACCGTCATCGCGGCGGCGAGCGCCTTCGCCCTCGTCGCCAGCATGCTCCCCGCCGCCATCGGCGGGACGACCTACGTCTCCCACCTCGGGACGCTCGTCGCCGGCGTCGAACTCTCGCTGCAGGCCGACCCGCTCGGCCTCCTCTTTGCCACCGTCGCCAGTCTCCTGTGGCTCATCACGAGTTTCTACAGCATCGGCTACATGCGCGGCCTCTCCGAACACGCCCAGACCCGCTACTTCGCGTCCTTCGCCGCGAGCGTCGCCGCCGCCCTCGGCGTCGCCATGGCCTCCAACCTCGTCACCCTCTTCGTCTTCTACGAACTGCTGACGGTGGCGACGTACCCGCTCGTCACCCACGACGAGACGGCGGAAGCGCGGGCCGCCGGCCGAAAATACTTGGCCTACACCTTCGGCGGCGGCGTCGCCGTCCTCGCGGGTACGGTCATGGTCGCCACGATGGCCGGCACGACGGCGTTCACCGCGGGCGGTATCGCCGGCCTCGCGAACGCCGATCCGGTCCTCGCACGGGCGGCGTTCGTCCTCCTGATCGGTGGCTTCGGCGTGAAGGCGGCGCTCATGCCCCTCCACTCGTGGCTGCCCGACGCGATGGTGGCGCCGACGCCCGTCTCCGGCCTGCTCCACGCCGTCGCCGTCGTCAAGAGCGGGGTGTTCGGCATCGCGCGCGTCGTCCTCGACGTGTACGGCGTCGACCTCACCGGCTCGCTCGGGATGGGCCTCCCCCTCGCCGTCGTCGCCGCCGCCACCCTCCTGATCGCTAGCGTCATCGCGCTCCGGCAGAACAACCTCAAGCGCCGGCTGGCGTACTCGACGGTGAGTCAGCTCTCTTACATCGTCCTCGGCATCGCCGTCCTCGACCCGCAGTCCATCGTCGGCGGCCTCCTCCACATCCCCGCCCACGCGTTCATGAAGCTCACCCTCTTCTTCACCGCCGGCGCCATCCACGTCGAGACCCACACCGACGACATCAGCGAGATGGCGGGCATCGGGAAACGGATGCCGCTGACGATGCTCGCCTTCGGCGTCGCCGCCGCGGGCATGGCCGGCATCCCCCTCGTCGCCGGCTTCGTCAGCAAGTGGTACCTCCTGATCGGTAGCGTGAGCGCCGGCCAGAGCATCTTCGCCGTCGTCCTCCTGCTCTCGGGCGTCCTCAACATCGCGTACTTCTGGCCCGTCTTCTATCAGGCCTTCTTCGAGAGCGAGGACGCCACGGACGCCAAGCCGCTGATCGAGTTCCCGCTCGGCGGTGAGGAGCGGTCGATCCGGCCGGAGGCGGCGGCGCCGGAGCCCGATCCGGTGACGGATGGTGGACACGAACACGACGACGGCGGTCCCGAGGATGCCCCCCACGGCGGCCACGAGAGCCACCACGGCGGCCCGCCCGCCGACGGCTGGGAACGCCGTGGCTGGCGCGGCGGCGAGAGCACGTGGTTCATGCTCGGACCCATCCTCGCGGCGATGACGGGCGCCGTCGTCCTCGGCGTGATTCCGCGAACCGCCGTCTTCCTCCGCCTGATCGAGGTCATCGTCGCCGCGGCGACGGGGGTGGGCGTCTGATGGCTTCGGCGCTCACGGCGATTCCGCCCGTCGTCGTCGTCCTCGCCGCCGCCCTCGCGACCGGGCTGGCCGGCGACCGTCGTCGCCTCGGCCACCTGCTGGCCGGCCTCACGACCGGCCTCGTCACCGTCTGGGTGTGGGTCGTCCCGGCCGGCACCCACCTCACCGGGCAACTGTTCGGCTTCGACGCCGTCTTCTTCGCCGTCGACCCCTTCTCGCGGGTCGTCGGCCTCGTCTTCGCCTTCATCGCCACCGCCGCAATCGTCTACTCGTGGGCGACGGGCGCGAAATGTAAACAGACCGCGTACGCGCTCACCTACGTCGGTTCCAGCCTCGGCGCCGTCTTCGCCGGCGACTGGCTGACCATGGTCGTCTGGTGGGAGCTGATGGCGGTCACCAGCACGATTCTCGTCTGGGACTACGGCGGGAAGGCCGTCCGGGCGGGCTTCCGCTACGCCATCCTGCACGGCATCGGCGGCAGTCTCGTCCTCGCGGCCATCGCGTGGCACTACGTCGAGGTCGGCTCGTTCCTCTTCACCGCCGCCGACGGCATGGTCGGGACGGTGCCGCAGGTGCTCGCCGCGGTGGGGATTGGCGTCAACGTCGGCTTCATCGGCCTGCACGCGTGGCTCCCCGACACCTATCCGCGCCCCCACATCGCCGCCAGCGTCTTCCTCTGTGTCTACACGACCAAGACTGGCGTCTACGCCATGTACCGCGCGTTCCCCGAGGGCCACCTCATGATCGCGTACATGGGCGGGGCGATGGCCGTCTTCGGCGCCGCCGCCGCCCTCCTCCAGAACGACATGCGCCGCCTGCTCTCCTATCACATCCAGTCGCAGGTCGGCTACATGGTCGCGGGGGTGGGCATCGGGAGCGCGCTGGCGCAGGCGGGCGCGTTCGGCCACGTCTTCAACCACATCCTCTACAAGAGCCTGCTGTTCATGACGGCGGGAGCGGTCATCTACCGCACCGGCGAGGAGAATTTGAAGTACCTCGGCGGCCTCGCGCGGAAGATGCCCGTCACCGCCGCGGCCTTCACCATCGCCGCGCTCTCCATCGCCGGCTTCCCCGGGTTCAACGGCTTCGTCAGCAAGGGCATCGTCATCTCCGCCAGCCACTACACGTTCGTGAAAGGGCCGCTCGTCGTCGGCGAGTTCTACACGCTGGAGTTGCTGCTCCTCGTCGGCGGCGTCGGAACCTTCCTCTCGTTCATCAAGTTCGGCTACTACGCCTTCCTCCACGGGCCGTACGAGGGTGACCCCGTGACGCCGGCGCCGCGGACACAGCAGGTCGCGATGGTCGTCGTCGCAACGCTGTGTGTGTTCTACGGCGTCTTCGACGGGGCGCTGTTCAGTCTGCTCCCGTTCGACGTGACCGACGAAACCGTCGTCGCCCACGTCTACCACACCTACACCGTGCCCCACGTGATCGAGGGGGTCGCGCTGGCGGTGATCGGACTGGTCGGCTTCGCGATACTGAAGAAACCGCTGTCGAAGGTGGGGCGCGTGCCCGACGTCGACGCCGCGTACAACCCGCTGGCCTTCTACGGGACGCGGGCGGTCGTCCACGGCGTGACCGAGACGTACGCCGCGGTGGACCGGGTCGCCGTCGCCGCGGCCGACCGCGCTGCCGACGTGCGCGCCGATCCGACGATGCTCTCGCGGTACCGCGCCAACATCGGCGGGAGCATCTTCATCCTGATGGTCGTTCTCGGCGGTGTGCTGGCGTGGTTGGGCATCGTGTGAGCTATCGCCGGTCGACGTAGACGCTCGCGGCCCGCCGAACGAGCGCGTCGTGGGGGTCGACGGCGTCCCGGGCCGCCGCGACCCGCCGAAACGCATCGTCGAGACCGATCCCTTCGGATAGCGCGAGCGCCGTCGCGGCGACTGCTGGACTCCGAGACGCGCCCGCCGAACAGTGGACGAGGACGCCGTAGTCGTCGAGTCGTGACGTGACCGCGGTCACTGCCCGGCCGAACGCCGCCAGATCGTTCCGTGGCCCGTCAACCATCGGCACGTCGACGACGGTCACCCCGTCGGGATACCCGCCGTCCGGGTCGCCGTATGTCAGCGAGACGATGACACCGACGCCGCGACGACGTAGGCGCTCCCCGTCGCCAGCGTCGGCGACCGTTCCGATGAACAATCCACTCGCGACTTCGTCCACGTCACCGTTCACCTCCCGGAGTCACGTGTGCCGCACGGATCATCAATGCTCGTCAGACGGGGGCAGACGTGTGGTGGTCGCCCCGTTCGCCGGTCGTCGCCGTCCCTTCGTAGAGGTGGTGAAACCGGGATCGCCACCTTTTATTCTCGACGGTCGGTACGGTCGACATGGACCAGTTGCGGCAATCCCTCCTCGACGCGCCGATCATCGAGAAAGGGGATTACGAGTATTTCGTCCACCCCGTCAGCGACGGGGTACCGATGCTCCGTCCCGAACTCTTGCGCGAAATCGTCATCAAGATCATCCGCAAGGCGGATCTGGAGGATATCGACAAGATCGTCACGCCGGCGGCGATGGGGATCCACATCTCCACCGCCGTCTCGCTGATGACCGACATCCCCCTCGTCGTCATCCGGAAGCGCCAGTACGGTCTGGAGGGAGAGGTGTCCTTGGCCGCCCAGACCGGCTACTCCGAGAGCGAGATGTACATCAACGACGTGGAGGCGGGCGACCGAGTGCTCGTCCTCGACGACGTGCTGTCGACGGGCGGGACGATGAAGGCAATTCTCGACGCCCTCGAACACATCGGCGCGGAAGTGATCGACGTGGTCGCGGTGATCAAGAAGGCCGGCCCGAACGAACTCGACGACGCGGGCTACAGCGTCAAGACGCTGATCAACGTCACCGTCGAGGACGGCGAAGTCATCATCACCGACCCACACGGCGACGGCTAACCGCCGAACGCCGACGATGTCGGGCGGTTCTGGGGTGACCGATGGGTATTAGTGTACACCACCGTTTTGAAAAGGTATGCCGTCTGGTAACGACCGCCGAAGCGACTCGGGCACGGCGGGTCGTCGGGGACGACGGAGACGACGCGACGTACTGAAACTCATCGGCGCGACGGGGGTCGCCGGACTCGCTGGCTGTTCGGGGAACGGAGGAAACGACGGTGGTGGCGAGAGCAGCGACCGGAGCGTCCAGGGGACGTACGTCTCGGCGTCCAGCGTCGACGCGCAGTCGCTCAACTGGCTGACTATCGCCGACGCCACCTCGGGATCGTACGTCACGGCAACGCTCGACGGAGCGTGGGCGATCAAGCCCGAGCGGGAGATTTTCCCGCTGTGGGCCGACTACTCGACCGACGACGGTCGCGTCTACGAAATCGAACTCCGGGAGAATCTGGAGTGGGGCGCGGGCTACGGACAGATGACCGCCGAGGACTGGGTCTACATGATCACGAACGTCTTCCAGGCCCGTCCCAACTGGAGCGGGTACCCCAACGCCGACTCGTGGTTCCGGATGAACCCCGAGTCGAGCGAACGGGAACCGATTCCGGTCGAGCAGACGGGCACCCGGACGTTCGAGATCCGGCTGTTCGAGGTGGACCCCTCGTTCCCGTTCAAGCCCGTCCTCTGGCGCCAGCAGTGCATTCCCAAAGGTATTCTGGAGAAGTACGTCCCGGATCAGGACACCGAAGGACTCCAGCAGGACGAAGAACTCAACACGCTGGCCTATACGGGGAATCTGGGCCCGTACACGTACGAGCAGTGGGAGCGCTCCGCGCGCTACACCGTCACCCGAAACGAGGACTACTACCTCAAGGACGTGGAGGGCGTGCCCGAACGGTTCACGGAAGCACCCTATTTCGACCAGCAAGTGGTTCGGGTCATCAGCGAAGAGAGCACGCGTCTCGGTGCGCTGGAGTCGGGCGAGGTGGATTCGGCAGGCATCCCGCCGGACAAGGCCAACCGCTTCGAAAACCTGCCGAACGTCAACGTCAACGTTACCCCCCAGCCGTACGCCCGCATCATCGTCTACAACATGCGAGCGAACGGGTGGGAGCCGTTCCGGTCGAAGGCGGTCCGCCGGGCGCTGGCGTTCGCCGTCAACAAAGAGACGGTGGTGCAGAACATCCTGCGCGGCTACGGGCAGGTCTCCCAGACGATGCAGCCGAAGTGGTCGCAGTGGTACGTCGACAGCGAAGTCGAGGAGTTCGGCGTCGGCGACCGCTACGGACCGGAGGCGACCCGCTCCCGCCTCGAATCCGCGCTCTCGGACACCGAATACGCGTACGACGGCGAGACGCTCGTCGACGGCTCTGGCGAACAGGTGACCCTCTCCATCTACTACGACTCCGGGCAGCCGACGGAGGGCACCATCGCGGAGTTCATCGCACAGGAGTTCGGCGAGAACGCGGGTATCGACGTCCAACCGGAGGCCGTCTCCTCGTCGACGTTCCAGAGCAACTACGTCCAGACGTCGGCGCCGGAGGGGACGGAACCCGAGTGGACCGCCGGCGTGTTCAACGGTGGGCCGCGCGACGTGGCCACCAGCGCCGAGCCGTGGGATATGTCGATAAACCTTCAGTTCAACACCTACCCCTTCACGCCCGCCTCCAGCAAGGGCTTCTTCGAGCGGCAGGGCGGCATCAACTACTACGGCTACTACCCCGACTCGGATATCGCGGAACTGTACGAGCAGGCGTCGGCGACGACGGACGAAACGCGCCGGCAGGAACTGTTCGGTCGCGCGTTCGGCCTCATCAGCGAGGAACAGCCCTTCGGCTTCCTCGCCATGCCGTCCAGCGTGAGCGGCTACGCCGACAACGTCCGTGGCTACGACGAAGAGTTCAACACCGGGTGGGACTCCCAGACATGGTACTTCGCGTGAGCAGGGGCGGCCGCAGGTGTCGGCCCAGACGGTCGACGCGCGCCGGTGCGTCCGGGGCGGCACACGCAGCCGGTCGAGGGGGTCGATTCCGGCAGTGAGCATGCGCTGGTACGTGGTTCGGCGGGTCGTGTGGGCCGTCGTCGCCACGTTTCTCATCCTCTCGATCACCTGGGGACTGCTCGCCATCACGCCGAATCCGGCGGCCGAGCAGATGCAGTTCCAGGCGGCAGCCAGCGGCGGGTCCGCGGAAGCCGCCGAGGAGGCGTTCGAGGCCCGACGCGGCCTCGACCGCTCGCCGTGGGTCCGCTACCGCGAGTACATGGTCAACATGGCGACGCTCAACTGGGGGTGGTCACAGACTCGCTCCCAACCCGTCATCGACGCCATCGCCAGCGCCCTGCCGTACACGGCTATCTACTCCGTGCCGACGACCATCCTCTCCATCCTCGTCGGCCTCTCTATCGGCCTCTACTCGGCCACCCACCAGTACACGCGCACCGACTACGCCGCCACCTTCTTCGCCTTCTTCGGCTACGCCATCCCAAACTTCTGGTTCGGCATCATCCTCCTCCTCGTCTTCGGCGTGCAACTCGGCTGGTTCCCGGTCGTCTTCGACTCCGACCTGCCCTTCTTCAGTCTCGGGATGGCGCGCCAACTCGTCCTGCCCGTCATCGTCCTCGTGACGGGCACCATCGCGGGCATCATGCGCTACTCGCGGGCGGAGGCGCTGGAGTACGTCGAAGCCGAATTCGTCAAGACGGCCAAATCGAAGGGCGCGGACGGCTACCGTATCCTCACCCGACACATCCTGCGCCCGGCCGCAGTGCCGCTGATGACCATCCTCGTCGGCGACATCCTCGGCATCTTCCTCGCGGCCTCCTATCTCGTCGAGGTGGTGTTCGGCATCCCCGGCCTCGGCCAACTGTCGTACAACGCCATCATCGCCCAGGACACGTCGCTGGTGTTGGGGACGACGCTCATCTTCACGTTCATCTCGGTGATCGGCAACCTGATACAGGACGTGGCGTACACCGTCCTCGACCCGCGGATCGACTACGGTGATCGCTGATGGCGGGGCAAGACACCTTCGAGACGGTCGACTGGGACGAGACGGGGAGCCGACTGTCGACGCTCTCCCGGCGCGACCGAGGCGCGCTCCTGACCGGACTCGCCCTCGTCGTCGTCTTCCTGTACGACTACCTCGTCCTGCCGGAGAACCGGCCGACGATCACGTTCCCCGTCGAGTGGAACGTCACGCAACTCGACTGGCTGTTCGTGGCGACGCTCCTCGCACTCGTCTTCTACGTCGCCGTGCCGCTCTACGACAACCGTCGGCTGACCGCCTACTACTGGCGAGAGTTCCGCAAGAACCGGATGGCCGTCCTGAGCCTGGTGTATCTGATCGTCGTCTTCCTGATCGGCGTCGTCGGCCCGCTGTTCCTCGACAAGCCGACGCTCGCGCTCGATCAGGCGTACCAGCCACCGATCTACCTCGGCGTCGACTCGACGGTGCCCGTCAACTGCGTCGGCGAGGTGGTGAACGGTCGCTGTCAGGGAACGATGGCCCACCCGCTCGGCACCACCGGCGACGGGAAGGACATCCTCGTCCTCGTCATCTACGGGATGCAGGTGAGCATGAAGGTGGGCCTCATCTCCACTCTGCTGGTGGTGACCATCGGGACGGCCGTCGGCACCGTCGCGGCCTACGGCGGCGGCCTCGTCGACGAACTCCTGATGCGCTACGTCGACATCCAACTGGTCTTTCCCGCCTTCTTCCTCTATCTCCTGCTCACCTACCTCTTCGGTGGGAGCCTGTTCATGTTCATCCTCATCTTCGGGCTGACGGGGTGGGGGTCTATCGCTCGCCTCGTCCGCTCCGAAGCCCTCCAGCGCGCGGAGGAGGAGTACATCACTGCCGCCCGGAGCGCCGGCGCGGGCACGCTCTACGTGATCCGTCGCCACCTCGTCCCCAACGTCTCGAACAGCGTGATCACGGCCGCAACCCTCCTCATTCCGGGATTCATCCTCTTCGAGGCCTCCCTCTCATTCCTCTCGCTCGGCGATCCGACCGTCCCCTCGTGGGGGCAGGTGATCGCCAACGGGCGGAGCGACCTCTCGACGGCGTGGTGGGTCTCCACCTTCCCCGGCGTGTTCCTCTTCACGACCATCCTCGCGTTCAACTTCATGGGTGATGCGCTCCGTGACGCATTGGACCCGCGACAGGAGACATGACCGAACCACTACTCTCGATCCGCGACTTACGCACCGTCTTCCACACCGACGAGGGCCTCGTCCGCGCCGTCGACGGCGTGAGTTTCGACGTGGACCGCGGCGAGACAGTCTGTCTCGTCGGCGAGTCTGGCAGCGGCAAGACCGTCACCGGCGAGTCGATCACCCGGCTCATCCGGATGCCACCCGGCGAGATTGCGGGGGGTGAGATCGTCTTCGACGGGCGCGATCTGACGACGCTCTCCGAGGACGAACTCCGTGCCCTCCGGGGCGACCGCATCGCGCACGTCTTCCAGAACCCGCAGGGGGCGCTCAACCCGGTCTACACCGTCGGCTGGCAGATCGTGGAAGCGATCCAACTGCATCAGGACGTGTCGCGGTCGGAGGCACGGTCGCGCGGGATCGACCTGCTGGATCGGGTCGGCATCCCCGAAGCCACCCGTCGGTTCGACGACTACCCACACGAGTTCTCCGGCGGCATGAAACAGCGCGTGTCGCTGGCGATGGCGCTCGCCACCAACCCCGATCTACTGATCGCGGACGAACCCACCACCGCGCTCGACGTGACGATCCAGAACCAGATTCTCGACCTCCTCCGCGAGTTACAGGCGGAGTTCGACATGAGCATCCTGCTCATCACCCACGACCTCGGCGTCGTCGCGGAGGTGGCCGACCGCGTCGTCGTGATGTACGCGGGCAAGGTGATGGAGCGTGGCGACGTCTTCGACCTGTTCGAACGCCCCTCGCACCCCTACACGCGCGCGCTCCTCGACTGTCTGCCCGGTCGGGGCGACGGCGGTGCCTCCTCCATCGGCGGCAAACTCCCGTCACCGACCGACCCGCCCGACGGCTGTCGGTTCCATCCCCGGTGTGAGTACGCCGTCGACGCCTGCCGAGAGGGTGATCAGCCGCCCGCCTGCGCCGTCGACGGCGACGAGGACCACGTCGTCTCGTGTGTCCACTACGAACCCGGCGGCGACCCGTCGATCGTGCGGGACGAGGAGGCGATGCCCGCCGACGGCGGGCGCGCCCTCGACGGCGATGGTCGAGAGCGGGGTGACCGGCCATGACCCGACCCCTGCTCGACGTGGAGGGGCTGACGAAACATTACCCAGTCACGGAGGGCGTCCTCCGCAACGAGGTGGGGCGGGTCCGCGCCGTCGACGGCATCAGCTTCACCGTCGACCGTGGTGAGACGCTCGGCCTCGTCGGCGAGTCCGGGTGTGGCAAGTCGACGGCGGCGACGACGACGCTGCGACTGGAGGAACCGACCGACGGCCACGTCGTCTTCGACGGCGAGGACGTGACCGCGTACGACGACCGGGCGCTGAAACGCTTCCGCCGGCGCGCCCAGATGGTGTTTCAGGACCCCACGTCGAGTTTCGATCCACGCATGAGCATCGGCGAGTCGGTGGCCGAACCCCTCCGGGTCCACGGGATGCGCGACCGGGAGCGCCGGCGGCGCATCGTCGGCGACCTGCTGGAGCGGGTGGGGTTAGACGCCGCCGATATGGACCGCTACCCCCACGAGTTCTCCGGGGGGCAGAAACAGCGGATCGGACTGGCGCGCGCGCTCGTCATCAACCCCGACCTCGTCGTCGCGGACGAACCCGTGAGCGCGCTGGACGTGAGCGTGCAGGCGGACATTCTGGACCTGATCGACCGCCTCCAGCAGGAGTTCGGCCTCGCCATCGTCGTCATCAGTCACGACATGGGTGTCGTCCGCGAGGTGTGTGATCGGGTCGCGGTCATGTACCTCGGCGAAATCGTCGAAACGGCGCCCACGGAGAAGCTGTTCGAGGACCCACAACACCCCTACACGCGGGCGCTACTGGGGTCGACGCCGGTGGCCGATCCGCGGCGACGGGGACAGGGGACGAAACTCACCGGCGACGTGCCGAGTCCGTCCGACCCGCCGCCGGGCTGTCGGTTCCACACCCGCTGTCCCGAGGTGATCCCGGACGAGGACTACGACCTCGACGCCGAGACGTGGCGGGCAGTGTTGAACCTCCGTCTGCGGGCGGCGTCACAGGGGATCGACATCGAGGCCGTCCGCGTCTACGCCGCCGCTGGCGACGACCCCGAGGCCGCCGATCCCGAGGCGGTGCGCGCCGAGATCCGCGAGGAGTTCGACCTACCGCCCACCCTGCCCGATCCGCGGGCCGAGGAGGCGCTGTCGGGCGCGCTGGACCGACTCGTCGCCGGCGACGCCGACGGCGCAGCCGAGCGATTGGGAGAGGCCTTCCCCACCGTTTGCCGGCGCGAACGGCCCGGTCTCGTCCCCGACGGGACCGACCTCTCGGCGGACGAGTGGGCGGCGATCAAAGAGTTCCGGGTGTGGATCGCGACGCTCGTCGACGCCGACCGCGAGGTGGTGACCGACCGCCTTGAAGCGCGCTGTGCGAACGAGACGAACCGCGAGGGGAGCGTCGACCGCCTCGCCATCCGCGCCGCCTTCCGCCTCCCGGAACCGCTGTCGGATTCGGACGCCGACCGTGCGGTGTCCGCGGCCGTCGACTCGTTGCTCGCCGGTCGGGCCGCCGACGCCGCCGACGAACTGTACGACGCGTTCGGGCCGCTCCGGGAGAGCGCCTGCCACCTGAACCGACGCGAGTGAAGTCAGTCGATGCGGAACGCCGGTTCCGCCACGTTCTCGCTCCGACACTCGGGACAGGTGGAGGGATGGTTGATCGGGTCGTCGAAGCCGTCGAACCCGCAGTCACGGCAGGTCGGCGGTGAGACGAGCACCTGTTCGTCGTCGCGCTCGCGGAGCGAGCGCGCGACGTGTCGCAGGTGATCGTAGACGGCGGAGCGAGACGTGCCGACGCGAGCCGAGAGCTGGCTCGCCGTCGCCGCCTCCTCGCGGAGCGCGTCAGCGATCTGTTCCCGTGTCGTCGACTCCATAGGAGGCGTTGGCGGGGTTCCGACAAATTCCTTTGGCACCCGATCACCGATACAAAAAGAACTTGGCACTGTGGTCGGTCGGCTCTGGTATGAAGGCCATCGTCCTGGCAGGGGGGTACGCGACGCGACTCTGGCCGATCACCAAGCACCGGCCCAAGATGTTTCTGCCGGTGGGCGAGTCTACGGTCATCGACACCGTCTTCGAGGATCTGGAAGCCGACGAGCGCATCTCCGAGGTGTACGTCAGCACGAACGAGCGCTTCGCGGCCGAGTTCGAAACGTATCTGGCGGAGAGCGCGTTCGAGAAGCCGACCCTCTCCGTCGAGGAGACGACCGGGGAAGACGAGAAGTTCGGCGTCGTCGGCGCGCTCGCCCAGCTCATCGACCGCGAAGGGGTCGAGGAAGACCTGCTCGTCGTCGCCGGTGACAACCTCATCAGCTTCGACATCGCGGAGTTCGTCGACTTCTTCGAGGCCAAAGGAACGCCAGCCATCGCCGCCTACGACGTGGGCTCGAAGGAACTGGCGAAGTCGTACGGGCTGGTCGACCTCGACGGCGACCGCATCGTCGACTTCCAGGAAAAACCCGACGACCCCAAAAGTACGCTCGTCTCCATCGCCTGCTACGCCTTCCCCGCGGAGACGCTTCCCCTGTTCGACGAGTATCTGGCTGCCGGCGAGAACCCCGACGAACCGGGCTGGTTCATCCAGTGGATGCAGTCCCGCCAGCCCGTCCACGCCTTCACCTTCGACGGCGCGTGGTTCGACATCGGGACGCCGGAGAGCTATCTCGACGCCGTCGCGTGGCACCTCGGCGGCGACGACTGCGTCGACCCGAGCGCGACGGTCGAGAACGCGGAACTGCGGGGGAACGTCCACGTGATGGCCGGCGCGGAAGTCGTGAACTCGACGCTCGAACGGACCGTCGTCTTCCCGAACGCGACCATCCGCGACGCGGACGTGCGGCGGTCGATCATCGACGAGGAGACGCGGATCGAGAACCTCGACCTCGCGGACGCGCTCATCGGCGCGCACTCGACGATGACGAACGGAACCTAACCCAGCCGCGCGTCCGTGATCCGGAGGTGGCCACGCGACCCCTCCCACACCCGCTCCCACTCCAGTTCGATGGGGCGGGCCATGTGCGGCCCGTCGGTCACCAGCGTCTCGAACTCGCCGCCCTCCCCCAGCGGGTGAACGCCGTACCGCTCGTTCAGGTCGAGTAGATCGTCGAGCGCGTCGGCGTCGAGTCGCCGTCCCAGCCACGATTCGTCGAGGCCGGCGGCCGCAACTTGGATGATCAGAATCTCGAAGCCAGCGTCGAGCATCTCCTCGGCCAGTTCGACCGGGTCGCGCTGCCAGAGCGGGGCGTAGAGGTCGATGCCGAGGCGGTCACACATCGCCTCGATCCGGCTGGTCTGGAACTCGCTCTCGACGGCGCCGGCGGTGACGCCGGTGAGTTCGCCCGCGTCGGCTAACTCGCGGAGCGCCGCCTCCAGCGGTTCGAGTTCGGCGTCACCCTGGGCCGCCGAGTCGGTCGCGGCGTCGGCGCCGAGGTCGTCAGGGTCGATTTCCAGCAACTCGATGCCGATGCTCTCCGCGGCCAGCGATGCCAAGTCCGTCGCCGGGACGTGATACATGTAGGAGTCGTCGCCGGGATGGACCGTCACCAGTCGCGTCACGTTCAGGCCGTCTTCGAGGGCGCGATACAGCGCCCACGAGGAGTCCTTGCCGCCGGAGAAGAGGCTCGCCCACGCACCGTTGTCGGTCATTGGCGTCGGTACAGTGGGCGAGAGGTTAGGGGCTGTGGTTCGGTGGCCGGTATAGCTCGTATCGTACCCGTCAAACGGGCCGCACCGTGCGGAGACGGCACGGCCAGCCGTGGACTACGATACTCGCTACATGTAGCCCAGGTCGCGGAGGCGCTCCATCAGGTCCTCCTTGTCCTGGGCACGGCCGGCGCGCTCGGTCGTGTTCTCGATGTCCTGCAGCCACGCGGGCTCCTCGTCGGACTTCTCGGTGCTGACCTCGCTGCCCAGCGACCGGAAGCCGGCGAAGTACTTCGGGCTGACGGGGATGTCGTCCTGCGTGAGGCCGTTCGGCAGGTCATCGGCACCCTGCGGGACGTAACCCTCGCCCGGGAAGTCCTCGACGGTGTCGGGGACGACGTAGTTCCAGAAGGCGTCCCACACGTCACGCTCCGCGAACTGCAGGATCGGCTGAATGCGGTCGTGGGGCGGGTAGATGTCGGGGTCGTGACGCGGGCTGAAGAACGTCTCGTCGGCACGGGCCTCCTGTTCGTCCCAGCGGACGCCGGAGATGACGCCGTCGATGTCGTACTCCTCCAGCGCGTCGTTGAGGGCGACGGTCTTCAGCAGGTGGTTGCCGACGTAGGTGTCGAGCAGGAACGGGAAGTCGTCCTCCTCGTACTCCAGAATGTTGCGGATGTGGTGCTGGTTGTGTTCGGAGAGTTCCGAGACGGGAATGTCGTCACCGGGTTCCAGCCCGTGTTCGTCGACGTAGTTGCCCACGTCCTCGTTGCGGGCGTAGATCACGTCGAGGTCCCACTCCTCGGCCCAGTGGTCCACGAAGTCGTGGATGGCGTCGAAGTGCTGGTAGTGGTCGATGAACACCGCCGGCGGCGTCTCGAGGTCGAACTGCTCGGCGACCTCCTTGATGAAGTAGAGCGTAAGCGTCGAGTCCTTGCCACCGGTCCACATCACGGCGGGGTTCTCGTACTGTTCGAGACCGATTCGCGTGACCTCGATGGCCTTCTCGATCTTGTCTTCGAGCGTCGGATAGTCGTCCGGCGTCTCGCCCTCGCCGTCCGTGTAGTCGACGTCGAGGTAGTCGGGGAACTCGCTCATCGTGTAATTAGATATAATTAGCCACTGTAAAGTTTCTTTTGCCTTTGGCCGCGATTGTTGGCCATCTCGGGCGTGTGAACCGACAACAAGCGGTAGACGCCTACTCGTCGTCTTTCATCTCACCGAGCTGGTCGATGAGATCGTCGGTCGAGGCGTCCGTCTCGAACGTGACTTTCCCCTCGTGGTCGTTCTCGTGGACGTTGACACCCTCGCCCTCGTCCGTGTTGACTTCCTGATTCTGCTGTTCGGATTCGTCGTAGCTCCCGAAGCCCATACGTACCGCTCGGTGGCACCCGAATTAAAGCGCCCGGTACGACGCTGGATCGGTATGCGTGAACCTTCCCCACGCGAACCAGCCGATAGCCTCATACGCGCCGCCCCGAAACCCGGGTCGCATGCGGTCGGTTCGACGTGGCGTCGCCATCGCCGCCTGCTGTACGCTCCTCCTCGTCCTCCTCGTCGGCTACGGGACGTTGACACCCGATCCGGCGACCGGCCGGTTCCCTAGCAACGGCGCGGTTGCGGCGGGCACGGTCGACACCGGGGACCGGGTCGTCGTCGCCGGCACCGCCCGGGGCGACACGACCGAGGGCACCGTCGTCGACCTCGATGGCGGCCCGCGCGTCGTCGTCAGAGGTCTCGACGCCGCCCCCGGTGCCGACGTGTGGCTCTACGGCATCTACCGCGACGGGTCCATCCGGAACGTGCGGGCCATCGTCCGCGCACCGTGGGAGATCACGTACCTCTACGCCGTCTCGCTACTGGGCGGCCTGCTCACGCTCGGCCGGGTCGTCCGGACGTGGCGCGTCGACACCGACCGGTGGCAGGTCGTCCCGCGTGACCGGGGGGAGGAGTCGGATGGCTGACCTGCTGACCCACGTCCTGTCCGCCTACGTCCTCGCCACCCTCCTGTCACTCCGGGACGACCGGGTCACGCCCGCGATGGTGACCGCGGCGATGGTCGGTGGACTGGTTCCCGACCTGAATCGGCTCGGCCTCCTCGTGCCGTCGTCGACGGCCGAATCGATCCTCGGCGTGCCGTTCGGGTGGGACGCGCTCCTGACCGTCGGCGGCGTCGCCGTCGTTATCGCGCTCGGGACGCTGCTCGTTCCCCGCCAGCTCCGACGCACCACCGCCGCGATGCTGTCGCTGGGTTCCCTGTCGCATTTCGTCCTCGACTCCCTCCTCCTGTTCCCGTCGGGCTACACCCACCCCTACCTCTGGCCGGTGACGGCCGCCGGACTACCGGGACCGAACCTGTTCCTGAGTTCGGCTCGGTGGCCGGCGGCCGTCGCCGTCGTCGTCGCGGGGAGCACGTGGTTCGTGGCGCGTCGACACGGCGGCGCCGATGGATCCGGTTAGCGAGCGGGTGCGAGTCGGCTGGCGAGCAACACCAGTCCGCCGCCGGCGACGCCGACGACGCTGGCGACGGCCAACGCTGGGGCGTACGAGCCGAACGCGTCGAAGCCGCGACCGGCGAGATACGGCCCGACCGAGAACGAGACGGCGAACGCCAGAGTCGTGATGCCGAACAGCGCGTTGATGCTGAGCGTGCCGAACAGGTCGGCCAGAAGCGGCGCCAGCAACGCGATCCAGATCCCCCACCCGAAGCCGAACACGGCGGCGGCGCCGAGCACCGCGAATCGCGTCTGCACGGCCAGCAGGATGGCGATGCCGGCGGCCATGAAGACGCCGCTCGTCGCGATGGTCGGCGGCCGTCCCAGACGGTCAGATGCCGCCCCGCCGACGAACTTGCCGGCGACGTTCAGCCCGCCGATCACGCTGATCGCCAGCACGCCGACCTGACGCCCGATTCCGGCGTTGGTCGTGTATTCGACGAGATTGACGTTCAGGATGCCGACGGGCATGGTGAAACAGACGAAGGCGAGAAACGTGACCGCGAACGCCGGCGACTTCGCGACGCCTTTCATGTGTGCGATCTGGGCGCGCAGGCCGTCGTCCGACGACGACCGCTCCGGGACCCCGTCGGGGAACTCGGCCGCTGGATCGACGTCGAGATCGATCGGCCGGTCAGCGATCACGAGGACCGCGAGCGCCACGATGACGAAAAACGCGATCAGGAGGCCGGCGAACGCCCCCCGCCAGCCGACCGCGACGATCATCGACTCGGCGATCGGCGGGACGACGAGGATGCCGAACCCGGCGCCGGCCGTCGCGACGCCCGTCGCGAACCCGCGGCGGCGCTCGAACCACCGTGTCGGCGTCGTGTTCGAGATGACAAAGAGGATGCCAAAGCCCGACGCGGCCACGACGCCGTAGGAGACGAGGAGGCTGGCGAAGGAGGTGAGTTGCGTCACGCCGAACAGGCCGGCGACGACCAGTCCGGCCCCGAGACCCAGGAGCCGCCGGATGCCGTAGCGGTCGATGACGAACCCGACGATGGCGGCGCTGACGTACGTGACGACCTGCTGGAGCGAGAAGACGACCGACGTGTTCGCGTGCGAGAGGCCGAACTCGTCGAGGATGTGGCTGAAGAACACGCCGAACGACCAGACGGTCCCCCACAGGATCATCCCGACGACGAAACAGGCGGCGACGACGATCCAGCCGTAGTAGACGGGAGCGTGGGTCAACCAGCGGCGGACGCCGAGCGTGGGTGTGTCGAGTGACACGAGTTTACCGTGCGCTCCGGCGACGACGGCGGCTCGGTCGCTCGCGCTCGCGGTACGACGACGTTCGAGAGGGAATCCGGGTGCGTCGGCAGCTCATGTGTGGTCGCGGGTCCATGTGCGTATTCGGGGACGATACGGGACTCCCCTCGCGTCATCGGCCCTTGAATCAGCGGATAGGGGCAAGACGGGCACGTAAATTGGGAATACCCGACACGTCACGGACGCGGTCGGTGGGGTTTCGACCGAGACATCGCGTCGAACCCCGAAAAAGCGGGGATGTTCGGCCGTCAGGTCGCCGGGCGGATGTTCTGATTCACGTGGAAGAGGTTAGTCGGATCGTACTCGGCCTTGACCGCTCGGAGCCGTTCGTAGTTGTCGCCGTAGGTGGCGCGGATTCGGTCCTCGCCCTCGTCCATCATGAAGTTGACGTACGCTCCCTCTTCCGAGTGCGGATGGAGCGCTTCCCAGTACTCGCGAGCCCACTCGGTGATCTTCTCGGCGTTGGCCGGGTCGGGATCGACGCCGACGATGACCATCGACCACGTGGCGTCCCGATTCGCCCACGCCGTCTCGCCGCTGTCGACCCGATGGGCAGCCGCATCGATTGGATAGAGATGCATCCCCGACTTCGCCGTCGGCACGTGGGCGAATCGCTCGTGTTCGGCGATGGCTTCGTCGGTGATTTCGTGCACGAAGTCGGCCTTCCAGTACCACTGATCGCCCGGCGGATAGAGGTCGTCGAACATGCTCTGTAGCGCCGGGTACGGCACGGGACCGACGTGCTCGAACAACGGCTCGGCGATCTCCCGTGCCGGCTGCAACACCGTGTCGACGTCCTCGGCCGACCCGAGATAACACCACATGAGCCCACAGACCATCTCGCCGTGAATCTCCGCCGGGAACGGCTCCGCGGGTGGCACCTGGTGTTTGAGATAGAACGCGTAGACGTCGTCCGGTTGCTCGGGTAGCCAGTCGCGGTACCACCGCATCGTCGATTCGAGTTCGTCGATCGGCCAGAACATCGGCCCGGCGACGACGGTGTCGACCGGGTGGAGGTCGAACTCGAACGACGTAACGACGCCGAAGTTGCCGCCGCCACCACGGAGCGCCCAGAACAGATCCGGGTGTTCGTCGTCGCTGGCGCGGACGAAACTGCCGTCGGCCAGTACGACGTCTGCACTTCGCAGATTGTCGATTGTCAGTCCGTACTTGCGGGTCAGGTAGCCGTGACCGCCGCCGAGCGTGAGGCCACCCACGCCGGTCGTCGAGATGACGCCACTGACCGTCGCCAGGCCGAACGGATGCGTGGCGTGGTCGACGTCACCCCACGTACAGCCGCCGTCGACCCGGACGGTCCGCTCCGTGGGATCGACGCGGACCCCGTTCATCTCCGACAGGTCGATGACCAGCCCGTCGTCCACGAGGGCCAGCCCAGCACCGTTGTGACCGCCGCCGCGGATGGCTATATCGAGGTCGTGTTCGCGGCCGAAGTCGACGGCCGCGATCACGTCCGCGACGTTAGTACATTCGGCGATCAGCCCGGGCCGCTTGTCGATCATCCCGTTGTTGATCGCGCGCGCGTCGTCGTACAGAGGATCACCGGGTTGGATCAGCGCCCCCCGTACCGCTTCCCGAAAGTCGTCGATGGAAGTCTGATCGACTTCCGTTGCTGGTGTTGACATAGTCTCCCCTCTCTGGCGCTCTGTCGACACCTCTCACACCCCCCTCTCCCCCACGGAGAGCGCTAGCTTACCTACACGGTAAATAATGATAAATATTGCCACGATGGAGCGACTGTCGACCGGACACCGTATCCACAGCGACTCGAAACCGCCAGCCTGCACTACGGAAGAGAGTTCCGTGCCCTTCGGCGGCAGATCCCTCCCCGGAGGCCTACGCTACGAGATGAACTGGTTGTCCCGCCAGTTGACGCCGTTTTTCTCGGCCTGTGACTGGCTGGGGTTCTCGACGACTTCGACCGACGCCGGGCGATCCTCGCCCTCGACGATCCGGGTCGCCTTGAGTTCGTCGTCCTCCTCCACGATGGCGGTGAGCGTTCCCTTCTCGGCCATCCGGGCGATATCCCGGAGAACGAGGAACATGGGGTACTGGAGCGCGGTGTTCTGGAGCACCGTCTCGCGGTCACCTTTGAAGCAGGCGAACTCGACGAGTTCCGAGGGAATCTCCTCTTCCTCTTCTTGCCACGGCCCACCGGCCCGTGGCGGCTCCTCCTCGTACACCCGCGTCTCGGTGACGCTGGCTTTGAGCTGTGCGGTCGGCGTGTACTTGCTCAGGTCTTCGTCTTCCGAGACGGCCTTGAGGATGAGTGTGTTGTTGCGTCGTGTGAGGGTTACGTCGGCGATTTCGGGAGGAAGGTCGGGATCCCCCTCGAAATAGTCCTGCACGTCTTCGAGTGGCAGTTCGAGCGTCGAGTGGAGTCGATATACGCGGCCTGACATAGTTTGTTCTCGGCGAAGGTGGCACCGCTACGCCCGTCTACTCGTGTATAGGGGGCGTATGTTTATATGACCTGCTGTTCTCATTGACGGGGCAACACGTCCGGTTACTCGCCGGCGAGTGTCGCCTCGAGCTCGCCCCGTTCGTCGAGTTCCGCGAGGACGTCGCTCCCGCCGACGAACTCGCCCTGGACGTACGTCTGGGGCGTCGTCTCCCACCCACTGTGGGATTCGAGCGCTTCGCGGAACTCCGGCAGCGCCGGCAGCACGTCGACCGTCTCGAAGTCGTCGACGTACTGGTCGATCAGTTCGAGCGCCCGCTGGGAGTAGCCACACTGGGGCATGAGGCGGTTGCCCTTCATGAACAGCACCACGTCGTTCTCCTCGATTGCGGTGTCGACACGTTCCTGCACGGCGTCCGCGTCGAGGTCGCTCCCGGGTTGGAACGTCATGCCGACACGTACGACACCACGACTAAAAGGGGTTGCGCACCGCGCGACGCCCTATTCGTCCGGCGTCGCCGCCAACTCCGCCGCCCGGCCCGTGTAGCCCGCCGGCGTCAGTGCCCGCAGTTCCTCGCGCACCGACTCGTCCACGTCGAGGTCGTCGAACAGGTCGCGGAAGTCCTCGATGGTCACCCGCTGGCCCCGCGTGAGTTCCTTCACACGCTCGTAGGCTTCGGTGTCGCCCTCGCGGCGCAGGATGGTCTGGACCGCCTCGCCGATCACCTCCGGCGTCCCGTCGAGCTCCTCGCGCATCACCTGCTCGTTCGGGACGACCTTCCCCAGCCCCGCCTCAGTTTTGCGGTAGGCGATGAGGCAGTGACCGAGCGCCGCGCCCATGTTCCGCTTGACCGTCGAGTCCGAGAGGTCACGCTGGAGGCGGGAGGTGGTGACGTAGTCCGCGAGGAAGGTCAGATCCGAGTTGGCCTTCGAGAGGTTCCCCTCGCTGTTCTCGAAGTCGATGGGGTTCACCTTGTGGGGCATCGTCGACGACCCCGTCTCCCCTTCCACCGCTCGCTGACCGAGGTAGCGGTCCGAGACGTAGAGCCACGCGTCCCGGTCGAGATCGAGGAGGACGTTGTTGACGCCGCGGAGGGCGTCGAACAGGGCGGCCAGATCGTCACAGGGATTGACCTGTGTCGCCAGCGGCGTGTGATCGAGGCCGAGACCGGTGACGAACTCGCGGGAAAAGGCCGGCCAGTCCACGTCGGGGTAGGCGGCGTCGTGAGCGGCGTAGGTGCCCGAGGCGCCGGCGAGTTTGCCCGAGAGTCCGGTTGCCGCCTCCCGAACCCGGCCCATCGTCCGGCCGAGGCGGGCGGCGACGACGGCCATCTCCTTGCCGAACGTCGTCGGCGTCGCCGGTTGCCCGTGCGTCCGGGCGAGCATCGGCGTATCCCGGTAGTCGTGAGCCAGCGTCCCCAGTTCGTCGCGCACGTCCGCGAGCGCGGGAAGAAGCACTTCCTCGACGGCGGGTTTGAGCAGCAACCGGTGCGCGAGGTTGTTCACGTCCTCGCTGGTGAGGCCGAAGTGAATCCACGGGTGGAGCGACTCCCGCGTCCGCGTCCGCAGGAAGTACTCCACCGCCTTCACGTCGTGGTTGGTCGCGGCGTACCCGTCGGTACCTTCGGTTTCGAGGCGCTTGATCAGGCGGGCGTCCTCGGCGTCGAACTCCTCGTAGCAGGCGCGCAGCGACTCGCGTTCGTCGGCATCGACGGCGACCGGTGTCGCGTCGAGGTCGGCGAGCGCGAGCAGATATTCGACTTCGACGCGGACGCGAGCCCGCATGAGCGCCGACTCGCTGGCGTAGGGAACCAGCGGTTCGGTGTACCGCGCGTAGCGCCCATCGAGCGGCGAGACGGCCGCGAGCGGGTCGCTCCGTGGCAGATCGGTCATGGGCGGCAGTGTCCGGGGACGACGCAAAAGCGTACCGATCCGTTGGATGTCCGTCGAAAGATCACATCGCCGTTTCCTCCTCTCCGCCGACGTTCGTGACCTCGATACCGCCGGACAGTTCGGTGTTGGGGTACGGCATGTCGATCCCTTCGGCATCGAAGCGTGCCTTGACAGCCTCCAGGAACTGAGCGCGCACGCCCCCGTAGCCGCTCTCGGTCGGATCGATCCAGACCCGACCGGAGAGGACGACGGCCGAGTCGCCCAGTTCCGTGACGGGGGCGGTCGGTGCAGGCTCGTCGAGGACCCCGTCGATACGCGACGCCTCGTCGACGATGGCCTCCCGCGCCCGTTCGACGTCGTCCTCGTATCCGATACCGAAGCCGACGGACACCCGGCGTCGGTCGTTCGCGACGTTGTTGACGACTGCCGCGCTAGCGAGGTCGCTGTTCGGGACGGTGACCAACTGGTTGTCGAACGTGTCCAGTTTCGTCACCCGCAGTTGGATCTCTCGAACCACGCCACTGTTCCCGCTCCACTCGATCCAGTCTCCGACCGTGAACGGTTCGTCTTGAATGATGAACACGCCCGCGACGAAGTTGGCGATGAGGTCCTGCGCGGCGAAGCCGACAGCGAGGGCGAGCGCACCGGCGAGGGTGGCGAAGGCGGCTAGGACGACGCCGAAGCCGGCGACCGTCGCGGCCAGTGCGACCGCCACGACGGCGACGACTCCAACCGTCGTACTCACGGCGAGCCCGACGAGCGTCTCGTCGAAGTCGCGGTGCCTGAGTCCGCCCCCCACCGCTCGGGTCACGAAGTACTTTCCGAGCAGGTAGAGGACGACGAACACGACGACGAACAACACGACTGTCGTGACGGCGCTGATCAGCGGCGGGATGTACTGCTGTGGATCGAGCCCGAATTCTTGTTGGAGCAATAACATTAATCCGCATCGACCAAGGATGGCAGAACAGTAATAATTTGTCTCGCGGGGAATCGTGTCGCCGGACGGTCGGAGCCAGTCGGAACTGTTTTTCCCTCGCGCACGCCTCCCACGACCATGCTCAGAATCGCAGGTCTCGCCGGCAATCGCGGACGGAACCTGATGCACATCGCGGATCTGGCGCCCGGGGGCGCCGAGGTAGCGGTGGTCCTCACCGACCACGAATCGGCACCGGTGCTCTCGGCGGCCGCCGACCGCGGCATCCCGACCGAAGTCGTCGAACGCGGCGACGACGAGTCCCGCGCCGACCACGAGGCGCGGATGCGCGACCACCTCGACGACTACGAGTTCGACCTCGTCTGCATGGACGGCTACATGCGCGTCCTCTCGGGCGAGATGCTCGGCGCCTTGCCGACCGTCCTCAACGTCCACCCCTCCCTGCTCCCGTCGTTCCGCGGCGACGACGCCCACGAACAGGCACTGGCGGCGGGCGTCCGGACCACCGGCTGTACCGTCCACGTCGCCACCGAAGAGCTAGACGCCGGCCCCATCGTCACGCAGGAGGCCGTGCCCGTCTACGAAGACGACGACGCTGCTGACCTGAAGCGGCGCGTCCTGCACGAGGCCGAGTTCAAGGCGTATCCACGCGCGGTGAAGTGGTTCGCCGAGGACCGCGTGACGGTCACCGACGACGGCGTCGTCGTCGACGGCGACGAATCGGGGCAGTTCCCCGCCCGCCGCGTCGTCTCTGACGACCGGAGCCGGACGCTGCGCTACGGAGAGAACCCCCATCAGGACGCCGCACTCTACGCCGACGCCGGCGACGACGGCGCGAGCGTCGTCCACGCCGACCAGTTGAACGAGGGGGCGAAGGCGCTCTCGTACAACAACTACAACGACGCCGACGCCGCTCTCGACCTGATCCGGGAGTTCGACGAACCGGCCGCGGCGGTGATCAAACACACCAACCCTGCAGGGTGTGCGACGGCCGACACCCTCGCGCAGGCCTACGACGACGCCCTCGCGACCGACGCCATGAGCGCCTTCGGCGGCATCGTCGCTCTCAACCGCACCTGCGACGCCGCGACGGCCGAGTCCATCGTCGAGTCGTTCAAGGAAGTCGTCGTCGCGCCGGGCTACACCGACGGCGCCCTCGACGTGCTGACCGAGAAGGAGGACCTCCGAATTCTCGACGTTGGCGAACTGGGCGACCGGGGCGACACACTGACCGAGAAGCCGCTGACCGGCGGTCGCCTCGTACAGGAGCGCGACGACTGGGTGCCGACCCGCGACGACCTCGAAATCGTCACCGAGCGCGAACCCACGGCAGAGGAAATCGAGACGATGCTGTTCGCGTGGCGGACGCTGAAACACGTCAAATCCAACGCCATCCTGTTCGCGTCGGGGACCGAAACGGTCGGCATCGGCATGGGACAGGTCAGCCGCGTCGACGCCGTCCGACTGGCGTCGATGAAAGCCGAGGAACACGCGGAGGGCAAGTCGGCGGAGGGGGCGGTGATGGCCTCGGACGCCTTCTTCCCGTTCCCGGACGGCGTGGAAGAAGCCGCCAAATCCGGTATCTCGGCCGTGATCCAGCCCGGCGGGTCGGTGAACGACGAGGACGTGATCGCCGCCGCCGACGAACACGATATGGCGATGGCGTTCACCGGTCACAGGTCCTTCCGGCACGATTAGTACCGGAAGCCAGTGACACGAACGCGGTGACACCCGCCGGACACGACGAAGGGACACCGCACCACAGTCGACCGAACGACGCGGGTGCTGCACGATTTCGACCGCCAGAAGCGAGTTACCGACGATGGTTGCACGGCCGCTCCGCGAACTCCCCGTCCGTTCGACTGCTCGGAGCGGTCACTAGAAGCGTGACTACTGATTATCCGAGGTGATAGCTGGGGGTCAAAATACATCTGTCGCGGGTGGGAAATAGGACAAATGCGAGTAGAGAACGAGCCGATAACCGTTCTTTACGTGAACGACGATCCCGACCTCCTCGAACTCCTGGTCACGGGACTGGAGCGCGAAGTGGAGCAGCTGACCGTCCGAACGGCGACATCGGCACAGAAGGGCCTCGAGATTCTCGACGACGAACCCATCGACTGCATCCTGAGCGATTATCATATGCCCGAACGGACGGGCGTGGAGTTCCTCCGAACCGTCCGAGCCCAGGACGAAGAGATTCCGTTCGTCATGTTCACCGAAACGGGCAGCGAGTCGGTCGCCAGTGCGGCAATTTCGGCGAACGTGACCGATTATATCGTCCGGGAAACGCTCGAGAACCAGCATCCGCTCGTCGCCCAACGGATCATCACGTACGTCGAACGGCATCGGATGGAAGAACGGGCAGCGGAGGCGGACGAACGGTTGCACGAACTCGCCGACATGTCCAACGACGTGCTCTGGACGTTCTCCGCGGACTGGGACGAACTCCTGTTCGTCAACGCGGCGTACGAACCCGTCTTCGGTCAGCCCGCCGAGACGCTTCGCGCCGCGCCGGAATCGTTTCTCGAAGGGGTTCACCCCGACGATCTCGACCGGGTGAAACTGGCGATGCAACGCGTCTCGGAGGGCCAAGCCCAGCAGATCGAATTCCGCGTCGAACACCCGTCGTCGATACAACGATGGGTAGAATCACACTGTAAACCGATCGTGGCCGAGGACGGCACGGTCGAACGGGTGACCGGCTTCACACGCGATATCACCGAGCGCAAGACCCACGAGCGCGATCTAGCGAACCGGAACGAAAAACTGAATCAGTTCACGTCGACCGTCGCACACGACCTGCGAAACCCGCTGAACGTCGTCAACGGTCATCTCGATATCGCCCGGCGGGAGTGTGACAGCGACCACCTGGCGACGTGTTCGCGGGCGATAGAGCAGATGAGCGACATGCTGAAAGACCTCCTGTCGCTCGCACGGACGGGACAGACCATCGGCGAACTGACCACCGTCGACTTCGCCGACCTCGTGCGAGCGAGCGGCACCAACACCGCGATGGCCCGACGGACGCTCGACATCGTGGACTCGGCGCGGATTCGGTGTGATCCGAACCGGCTGAAAGAGGCGTTCGAGAACCTGCTCCGGAACGCGAGCGAACACAACACACAGCCGGTGACGGTCACTGCTGGGGTCCTCCCCGATCGGAGCGGCGTCTATATCGAAGACGACGGGGACGGGATTCCCGAGTCGCGACGGGAGCAGGTGTTCGAGAGCGGCCACACGACGCTCAAGCAAGGCACCGGGTTCGGGCTCTCCATCGTCGAACAGGTCGTCGAGGCACACGGCTGGCGCATCGACGTTCGTACGGCCGAGTCCGGCGGCGCTCGGTTCGAGATCACCGGGATGGAGTTCGTGGACTGATCTGGATCCTACCGTCGCGTCGTCGTGATGTGCAGGCAGGTCACCGCCCCGCTCGTCCGGTGTAACAACGTTTAAGCGCGGCTCGCCACCACGACCACCCATGACGATAACCGTCCCCGGACCGACGCTCGGCGTCGTCGGCGGCGGTCAGCTCGGCCGGATGCTCGCCGAGGCGGCCGCGCCCCTCGGCGTCGAGGTGATCGTCCTCGATCCGACGCCGGACTGTCCAGCCGCGCCCGTCGCTCGCGACCAGATCGTCGGCGACTTCGACGATCCGGACGCCATCAGTCGACTGGCCGAGCGCACCGACGCCCTGACCTACGAGATCGAACTCGCGGACCCGGACTACCTCGCGGACGCGGGCGCCGCGGCCGACGTGCCGGTCCACCCGACGCCGGAGACGCTGCGGACGATTCAGGACAAGTTCGCGGAGAAGGAGATGCTCTCCGAGGCGGGGATTCCGGTCCCCGAATACCGCCGCGTCGACTCGGTGGCCGACCTCGAAGCCGCCGTCGAGGAGTTCGGTGCCGTCATGCTGAAGGCGCGTCACGGTGGCTACGACGGCCGGGGGAACGTTCCGGTTCGATCGGTCGGCGAGGCCGAGGACGCGATCCGCGAGGTCGGGTCCGTCGACGACCCCGACGCCGTCGCGGAGACGTTCGTCGACTTCGAGCGCGAAGTCTCCGTCATCGGCGTGCAGGGCGACGGCGAGGTCCGGACGTTCCCCGTCGGTGAGAACGTCCACGAGGAGGAGATCCTCCGGGAGACGGTCGTTCCCGCGCGGACCACGGAGGCGGTCAAAGAGCGCGCCCAAGCCGTCGCCCGCGACGTACTCGACGCCCTCGACGGCCGCGGCGTCTTCGGCATCGAACTGTTCGAGACGCGCGAGGGCGAGATTCTGGTGAACGAGATCGCACCGCGCCCCCACAACTCCGGACACTGGAGCATCGAAGGGGCGATCACCTCGCAGTTCGAACAGCACGCCCGCGCCGTCCTCGGGTGGCCGCTCGGCTCGACCCGCCAGCGCGCGCCGACGGTGAGCGCCAACATCCTCGGCACGGTCGACGAGACCAAGCCAGCCACCCTCGCCGGCGTCGAACGCGTTCTCGAACGCGAGGGGGCGAACCTCCACTGGTACGGCAAGGACGACGTGCGCCCGCTCCGCAAGATGGGGCACGTGACGGCGACGGGCGAGGAGGGCCGTCGGCCGTCGACCGACGCACTCGACGATCTGCTCGAATCGACCCGCGAACTGCGCGACAGTCTCACTTTCCAATGACCGACGTACACGACCTGATCGACGAGTTGCACGCACAGGCCGACGCCGACTACCCGCCCGAGGCGACCCCCGAGGTGGGGATCATCATGGGGTCGGACTCCGACCTCGACGTGATGGCGGGTGCGTACGACGCCCTGCGCGAACTCGGCTTCGCCGAGCAGACCGACTACGCGAACCCGCCCGAAGCCCGGTTCACGTTCGAGAGCTACGTCGTCTCCGCCCACCGGACGCCGGATCTGATGTACGCCTACGGCGAGACGGCGGCGGAGCGGGGACTGGACGTGATCATCGCGGGCGCGGGCGGGAAATCCGCGGACCTGCCGAACATGACGGCCTCTATCGCCTATCCGCTCCCGGTGATCGGCGTGCCGGTGCAGGAGAAGTCGGTCGACTCGGTGATCGGGATGCCGACTGGCGCGCCCATCGTCGCCGTCGACGCGGGCAAGTCGTACAACGCGGCGCTGTCGGCGGTGCAGATCCTCGGCCGCGAACACGCGGAACTCGTGGAGCGACTGGAAGTCGAACACGACGACCTGCGAGCGGGCGTGGCGGACGTTTCGCGGGCGCTCCACGACCTCGGCATCGACGGATTCCGGGAGCGGGAGGAGTAGTTCCGTCGGGCTTCCGCTGTCTATTTGTAGTCCGGACGGGGAAGATACGTCCGTGACCGTCACCGTTGAGCGGGTCTTCGATCTCTCGCTCCCCATCGAGGAGGTCTGGTCGTTCATCTCCGATCCGGAGAACAGAGCACGGTCCATACAGTTCGTCGACGAGTACCAGATCAACGGCGACGAAGCGACGTGGTACGTGAAGATTCCAGTCCGATTCCTCAACCGACGGATCACGGTCGAGACACGCGACGTGGATCGCGATCCGCCACACTACGTCCGGTTCGTCGGGAAGTCGAAGGTGATGCGCGTCGTCGGCGAACACGAACTCCAAGAAACCGACGACGGCTGTAAGGTAACCATCCGGTTCCGCGTCCAAGAGAAGCTTCCGGGCGTCGAGCGGTTCTTCAAGGCGAACATCGACGACGAGATCCAGAACCTCATCGACGCACTCAAACGGTCCGTCGGCGACTAGATCAGATACTGGTCGATGGCGAGAAAAACCAGCGGGAGGACGACCGAACTGACCAGTTTGACGATGATGTCGACTTGGAACGGGTAGAGCCGGACGTTCTGGTAGTTCTGATACTCCTCTCTGATGTGCTGGAGACGTAACTGATCCGTAACCTCTTGGAGATCGGTCGTGTTTCCGTCGCCCTCCACGCGGCTTCCGCTCCGGACGCGGCGTTTCGCACGTTCGTACTCGCGGCGCAACTGGTCGAGTTGCTTCTCTTGCATCCGCTGTGCCTGTTTGTTGATCTTGTAGGTCGGATAGGCGAACGAGACGGCGATGAATCCCATGTACGAGACGACGATGAGGTAGATGAGCACGGTGAACTCGCTCGTGCGCACGAAAATAAACGCGAGCGGGAGGAGCAACGATCCCGAGGAGAACGTGAGCGTCGTTCGGATCGCGTAGTAGCCGACGAAGCCGAGTCCCCCGAGCCCGTCGGGGTGGAGTGGACTGATGTTGAGCGGTTCACTCGAGAGTTCCCGGATGACCAGCATCGTCGTCAGGACGCCAATGAAGCCGATGCCGGTGAACACCCCGAGCCACACCACGGAGATCAGGAAGACGAAGTAGTAGGGGCCGCCCACGGTGAACATCCCCTCGGCAGCCAGATACGACTGGCTTCGGAAGAACAGCGCCAACAGGAGGAGCGTCCACAGTCCCGTCGGAATCCAGTACTGATCCGAGAAGAAGTGGTCGTATTTCTCGCTGAGGGCGGTGATGCGCTCGTCGTTTTCGACGAGTTCGGTCACCTCCCGGAAGAAGGTCGGCATCACGCGCTCGTCGTAGTACCAGATGAGCGCGGGGCCGATGTTGAGCCAGACGACGGCGAAGAAGATGGCGATGGTGAAATCCTCGGGGACGCGCGCCCGTCCCACCGTCACCACGAACAGGAAGAAGGCGTTCGGAAGGGTTCCGAACCGGACGATGCTCGCGAGGACCGGGTTGTCGATGGGCAGTGGACGGTCGGCCTCGATGACGGCGCTCACCCAGTGTGACGTGTGGTTGTAGTCGAGGGAGTCGCTCAACATGCGTTCAGGTCGGGCGCGGCGTTCCACCGGGCAGCGTCTCGTGCATCACGTCGCCCCGGCGTCGGAGCAGGTCGTAGATTCGGATCCCGTGGACGAGTTCGACGGACGGATCGCTGAGCAACGCGAACCAGGCTTTCATCGCGAGCCGGCGTGGGAACTGTGGACCACCCCAGATGAACAGTCGCGCCTGCTTGGAGTGGTGGAGTTCGGGGTGAACGTACTCGTGGAGCATGTCGGTGTAGTCGTCCGCGACTGCGGCCGTCGTGCCCGACTCCGCGCGGTCGATAGCCCACGCCGCCAGTTCCCCGCTTCGCTGGGCGTAGAAGATGCCCTCGCCCGTGATGGCGTCGACGGTGCCGGCGGCGTCGCCGACGAGGAGGACGTTCCCGTGGGCCGGGCGGTCGAGATAGTTGCCGAACGGAATCGGGTGGCCCTTGACTGTGTCGGGATCGTAGTCGAATCCGAGCAGGTCGAAGTAGTCGTCGAGGATGCGCCGGAACCCCCGGTCGTTCTTGGCGTTGAGTCCCCCGACACCGACGAGGAGGCGGTCGGTGTTCGGGAACACCCACCCGTAGCCCCAATCCAGAACACCGAAGTGAAGCATCGGGTAGTCGATGTCGACGTCGATAGCGTCCCGTGGGACGTACGCCTCGGCGGCGATGGCGAGATTCTTTCGCCACCCGCTGGTGTCGACGAGGCCCTCGTCGGCCAACTGGCTCCGGATACGGCTGGAGGCGCCGTCGGCACCGACGATGTAGTCCGCAGTGAACGTTTCACCGTCGGTCGTTTCGACGGTCGATCCCTCTATGTCGATGCGGCTGACCCCGTCCCCGAGATGGGTGTCGACACCCGCCTCGACGGCCCGGTCGTGGAGGAACTCGTCGTACTCGAACCGCTTGGCGAAGTAGAACGGCACGTCGATACTGTCCCGGAGAACGAGGTCGTCGTTGAAGTAGGCGGCGTACTCATCGGCGCCGAAATTCAGGATGCCCTCGTCGACGAGATGGCTCTCGGATTCGTCGAACACGCGGTCGAGGAGTCGGAGCGTCTTGTACGTGATGAGACCGCCACAGAGCTTGTCGCGTGGAAACGTCTCCCTGTCGATCAACAGGACATCGTGGCCGAACTGTTGTAGCTGATAGGCCGCCGTTGATCCCCCCGGCCCCCCACCGACGACGACAACATCGTACGCAGTCCGGTCGCGCGCTGGCATTACGTAAGTTCCACACCCGGACCGCATTATCTCTTTCCGTCGTCCGGCAGTCAGCTGACGAATTGTGACACGACTGTTCCCCTCTGTCGCCAGCTCTGCCTTTTTTCGCGTGTCTGAGCGGCTTAGATGACCGTGAGAACGTAAATCAACGCTTATAACGGAGGGTTTCTAACTTCGGTACGTTCAGGAGACTTGTATATGAACCAATGGATTGCCATCGGTGCGTTGGGACTCGTCGGAGTCGGCCTCCCAGTGGGGATGATGGTCGCCTCGGCACTCCTGCGTCCCACCGTACCGGAGCAAGGAAAAACAACACCCTACGAGAGCGGCGAGGTCCCGACGGGGACGGCGCACGTCCAGTTCAACATCCAGTACTACATGGTCGCGCTGCTGTTCGTCATCTTCGACGTCGAGACCGTCCTGATCTTCCCGTGGACCTTGATTTATCGGTCCGCGCTGGAGGGCGGGGCGTCCCTCGTCGAAACCCTCGTGCCGATGCTGGTGTTCATCGGGGTTCTCGTCGTCGGTCTCGTCTGGGCCTGGCGGAACGGCGCGGTCAAGTGGGTCAAGAGCCCGCGTGCATCCCGCCGTAAAACGGAGCGTCAATCATGAGTAGCGAACAGGAACGATTCATCACCGACACGAGTCAGGTAGGAAGCGAGACACGCGACGCCCGTATCGGGGCGTCGGGAACCGACAACCGGTTCAATTCCAAACTTCGCGAGGCGTTCGGCTCCTCGCCGTTCATCCTCACGAAGTTCGACCGGTTCATGGAGTGGGTGCGTGGCTCCTCGATGTTCATGCTACAGTTCGGCATCGCCTGCTGTAGTATCGAGATGATGCACACGTACGCGGTCAAACACGACCTCGACCGGTTCGGGGCCGGCGTGCCGCGCGCGTCGCCGCGACAGGCCGACGTGATCATCGTCCCGGGGACCATCGTCTCCAAGTTCGCCCCGCGGATGAAGCGCGTCTACGACCAGATGCCGGAACCGAAGTTCGTCGTCGGCATGGGGTCGTGTACCATCTCCGGCGGCCCGTTCCAGGAGGGGTACAACGTCGTCAAGGGTGCCGAGGAAGTCATCCCGGTCGACATCCACATCCCGGGCTGTCCGCCTCGACCCGAGGCGCTGATCTACGGCGTCGCGAAGTTGCAGGAGCGGATCGCCAACGGCGAGAGTTCGCCGGTGACGGTCAAACCCTACGAACTCGAACAGTTCAGCGACCTCGACCGCGACGAAGTGGTGGACAAGCTCGCCGAACAGATCGACGAGGACGACCTCGTCATGCGCTACAACTGGGCTGACTCGCCATGAGCCTCGAAGAATCCACTCCGGATACGGTCGAGAAGACGACCGCCGAGGAGATCGAGGACCTGCTCGGCGATCTGGTCCTCGACCGTGACGACCACCTCAACGCACCGGGCTTCGTCGTGCGGCCGGACGAGGTGCAGGACGCCCTCTTCCGCCTGCGCGACGAGGCCGGCTACGACCACCTCTCCTGTGTCACCGCACAGGAGTACGAGGACCGCTACGAGTCCATCTACCACCTCAAGAAGTACGACGACCCGACGGACGAGGTGAGCGTCGTCGTGCCGACGCCGACCGACAATCCGGTGAGCCAGTCGGCCGAACCCGTCTACCGCACCGCCGACTGGCACGAACGCGAGGCGTACGACCTCGTCGGCATCGAGTACGATGACCACCCGGACATGCGCCGTATCCTCCTGCCCGAGACGTGGCAGGGGCATCCACTGGGCCGGGATTACGATCAGGATCGACCGCAGATCGTCCCCCTGCGCGAACACGCCAACCCGTTGCAGGAGGACCACGCGAGCGACGCGGGCGACACGATGTTCCTCAACATCGGGCCGCACCACCCGGCGACCCACGGCGTCCTCCACCTCAAGACCATCCTCGACGGCGAACAGGTGGTCGACGTGGAGTCCGACATCGGCTACCTCCACCGCTGCGAGGAGCAGATCTGTCAGCAGGGGACGTATCGCTACCAGATCATGCCCTACCCGGACCGATGGGACTACATCTCGGCGGGGCTGCTCAACGAGTGGGCGTACGCCCGCGTCGCGGAGGACCTCGCGGACATCGAGGTGCCGGAGTACGCGCAGGTCATCCGGACGCTGGGCGCCGAGTTGTGTCGGATCGCGGCCCACATGCTCGCGGTCGGCACCTTCGCGCTCGACGTGTATGGCGACTTCACCGCCATCTTCATGTACGCCATCCGCGACCGCGAGAAGACCCAGAACATCCTCGAAGAACTCACGGGCCAGCGCCTGATGTTCAACTACTTCCGTCTCGGCGGGGTCGTCTGGGACCTGCCCGAACCCCGCGAGGAGTTCTTCGAGCTGATCCGTGACTTCCTCGACGACCTCCCGGAGGCCCTCGAGGAGTACCACGACCTCATCTCCGCGAACGAGATCCTGCAGGTGCGCACGGTCGACACCGGCGTCCTGCCGCCGGAGGTCGCCAAGAGCTACGGGGCGACCGGTCCCGTCGCGAGGGGTTCAGGAATCGACTACGACCTCCGTCGTGACGACCCCTACGGCTACTACGACGAACTCGACTGGAACGTCGTCACGGAGGACGGCTGTGACAACTACAGCCGCCTGCTCGTCCGTCTGCGCGAGGTGGAGGAGTCCGCGAAGATCATCGAGCAGTGTGTCGACCTGCTCGAAGATTGGCCGGAAGACGAGCGGACGATCCAGAGCAACGTGCCGCGGACGATCCGGCCGGACGACGACACCGAGATCTACCGTGCCGTCGAGGGCGCGAAAGGCGAACTCGGTATCTACGTCCGCGCGGACGGCACCGAGAAGCCGGCCCGGTTCAAGATCCGGAGCCCGTGTTTCTCGAACCTCCAGACGCTGCCGGAGATGTCCAACGGTGAGTACATCCCCGACCTGATCGCGTCGCTCGGCAGCCTCGACATCGTCCTCGGCGAGGTGGATCGCTGATGGATCCGGTGCTGCTCCAGTCGGGGACACCGACGCCGACGGGCACCGCGAACGCGACGGCCAACGCCACCGCCACCGCCTCCGGCCCGGTGACGACGCTCCCCGAGACCATCTCGGGTGCGCTCGGCCTCACCGGCACGTTCGGTGACATCGTCGGCGGCCTGATCGGCGCCTTCCTCATCGCCAACATCATGCTCGGTATGACGGCGCTGGCCGGGCCGTGGGCCAAGCGGAAGATCACGGCCGCGTTCACGGACCGTATCGCCGTCAACCGGATCGGGCCATTCGGCCTGCTGATCATCGTGGCCGACGCGGTCCGCCTGCTCTCGAAGGAACTGATCATTCCGGAAGGCGTCGACCGGCCGGCGTGGGACATCGCGCCCATCATCCTGCCGTTCTCGGCGCTGCTCGGCTTCGCGGTCATCCCGTTCGGGAGCGGCCTCCAACTGGCCGACCCCGAGACGGGCATCGTCTTCGCGTTCGCGGCCGCCTCCATCGCGTCGGTCGGTCTCGTGATGGCTGGCTACGCGTCGAACAACAAGTACTCGCTGCTGGGGGCGCTGCGCTCTATCGCGCAGAACCTCGCGTACGAGATTCCGCTGGTCATCACGGCGGCGTCGGTGATCATCTTCGCCGGCACCTTCCGGACGAGCGAAATCGTCGCAGCCCAGACGGAGACGCTCGTGACCATCGCGGGCATCGCGATTCCGGGCTGGTACGCGTTCGTCAACCCGTTCGCGTTCGTCCTCTTCATCGCGGCGAACATGGCAGAGATTGGCCGGAACCCGTTCGACATTCCGGAGGCGCCGACCGAAATCGTCGCCGGGTATCAGACCGAATATTCGAGCGTCTACTTCGTGCTGTTCTACCTCGGGGAGTTCATCCACATCTTCCTCGGCGGCGCGCTGATCGCCGTCCTCTTCCTCGGCGGCCCGGCGGGACCGGTCCTGCCCGGGTTCGTCTGGATGGTGATCAAGATGTGGGCGTTCTTCCTGTTCACGCAGTGGGCCCGCTCCGCGGTCCCGCGCGTGCGTATCGACCAGCTAATAGAGATCGGCTGGAAGGGGATGCTCGTGCTTTCCTTCGCTAACCTGGTGCTCACGGCAGTCCTCGTGGGAGTGATCGCGTAATGATTGGAATCCTCAAAGGCATGGCGGTAACGATGAAACACGCGCTGGACGGGAAGACGTTCACCGTCGAGTATCCCGACGTGGCGCCGGAAGTGAGCCCACGGTTCCGGGGCGTCCACAAGTTCAGCCAGGAGCGCTGTATCTGGTGTCGGCAGTGCGAGAACGTCTGTCCGAACGACACGATCCAGATCGTGCAGGACGACCAGCGCAACGGCGAACAGTACAACCTCCACATCGGCCAGTGTATCTACTGCCGACTCTGCGAGGAGGTGTGTCCGGTGGACGCCATCCTGCTGACCCAGAACTTCGAGTTCACGGCGGACACCAAGGACGACTTCGTCTACAACAAAGAGCAGTTGAAGAACGTCCCGTGGTACAAGGGAATCGACCCGCTCGAATCGCGCAACCCGGACCGGAGCGCGTGGATCGGCGAGGGTGACGGCGAAATCGACTACCAGTGATAGCCGAGTCGGCGCTGAGCCGTCTCGAAACGTTCAAAGGAATACCTCAAGCAAATTCAAGCAATGGTGTATGAAACGATCGCGTTCGCGCTGTTCGCCCTGATCACACTGGGCTGCAGCCTGGGCGTCGTCCTGGTCGAGGACGTGTGGCACTCCGCACTCCTCCTCGGCGGCGCCCTGTTGAGCGTCGCGGTACATTACGTGATGATGCAGGCGGAGTTTCTCGCCGCCATGCAGATACTCGTCTACGTGGGCGGGGTTCTCATCCTCATCACGTTCGCCGTGATGCTCACGAAATCGACAGCGGCAGCGGAATCGGCATCGACAACGGAGGTGCGTGAGACGTGACGACGAAACCCGAACTCCGGACGGGGGCGCACCTGCTGCCCGGCCTCGCGGCCGTCGTCCTCTTCGTCGTGATGGCCGCGGCCATTCTCCAAGCCTCGTTCGGCGACCCGCAAGGGTTCGGACCGGACGCCCCGATCACGGCGAGCATCGGCTACGCGATGTTCAATCTCGACATGGGAGCAATCCCGGGCGAGGGCATGCTCGTCGCGTTCGAGATCATCGACATCGTCCTCGTGGCCGCGCTCGTGGCCGCGGTGATGCTCGCCCGGCGCGAACACGAAGGGAGCGTCGTGGCCCTCCTGGCCGACGGTGGCCGGGAGGTTCGTGACAAACTGACGGATGGCGAGAGCGAGGAGCGACGCTCCTCGGACGGGCGGCCGCAGGCCGATCAGGGAGGTGACCGCTGATGGTTCCGGTTCAGTGGTACCTCCTGCTGGCCGCGGCCGTGTTCTGTATCGGCCTCTTTGGCATCCTGACCCGGCAGAACGCGCTGCTGTTCCTGATGTCGGTCGAACTCATGCTGAACGCGGCCAACATCAACCTCGTGGCCTTCTCGGCCTACTGGGGCAACGTCACCGGCCAGACGTTCAGCCTGTTCACGATGGCGCTCGCCGCCGCCGAAGTCGCCGTCGGCATCGGGATCATCCTCGTGCTGTACCGCAACTTCGGCGACGTCGACGTGACGCTGGCAAAGGAGATGAGGTGGTAACATGGCTGCATTCGACTACGCACCCGCGATCGTTCTGCTTCCGTTCCTCTCCTTCCTCGTATCGCTGGGCGGCGGGAAGTACCTGCCCAAGGGCGGCGCGTTCGGCGGTATCGCCGCCACCGCCGGCTCCCTGCTCCTCTCGGCGTGGGTCTTCCTGACCGTCAGTGCGGGTAACGCCTACAACGAGACGCTCTACACGTGGGCGGCCGGCGCGGGCGAGGAGACCGTCTCGCTCACCTTCGGCCTCCTGCTCGACCCGCTGGCGGCGATGATGCTGCTCATCGTCTCGCTGGTCTCGCTACTGGTCCACGTGTTCAGCCTCGGCTACATGAACGACGAGGGCGAGACGGGGTTGCCGCGCTACTACGCCGGCCTCGGCCTCTTCACCGCGTCCATGCTCGGGTTCGTCGTCGCCGACAACCTGCTCATGGCGTTCATGTTCTTCGAACTCGTCGGCCTCTGTTCGTACCTCCTGATCGGCTTCTGGTTCCGTCAGGAAGGACCGCCGAGCGCCGCGAAGAAGGCGTTCCTCGTCACCCGCTTCGGTGACTACTTCTTCCTCGTCGGCGTCGTCGCCGTCTTCGCCACCTTCGGCACCGCGAAGTTCGCGGGCGAAGGGGCGTTCCCGGTGCTCGCCGAGGAGGCACTCAACGGCGCGGCCGAGGTGACCACCTTCGGCTTCGCGCCCGAGACGTGGTTCACCATCGTCGGCCTCCTGATCCTCGGCGGCGTCATCGGGAAGTCCGCGCAGTTCCCGCTGCACACGTGGCTCCCCGACGCGATGGAGGGTCCGACGCCCGTCTCCGCGCTCATCCACGCCGCGACGATGGTTGCGGCCGGCGTCTACCTCGTCGCGCGGATGTACGGCTTCTACGCGCTCTCGCCGACGGCACTGGGCATCATCGCCCTCGTCGGCGGCTTCACCGCCCTCGTCGCCGCGACGATGGGCGTCGTCAAGCAGGAACTCAAGCAGGTGCTCGCCTACTCCACCATCTCGCAGTACGGCTACATGATGCTGGGGCTGGGCGCCGGCGGCTACGTCGCCGCCACCTTCCACCTGCTCACCCACGCCTTCTTCAAGGCGCTCCTGTTCCTCGGCGCCGGCGCGGTCATCATCGCGATGCACCACGACGAAAACATGTGGAACATGGGCGGGCTCAAAGAACGGATGCCCGTTACCTACTACACCTTCCTCTCCGGCTCCCTCGCGCTCGCGGGCATCGTCCCGTTCGCGGGCTTCTGGTCGAAGGACGAGGTGCTGTACGAGGCGCTCGTCCACGGCCTCGGCGGCTCGCCGCTCCTCCTCGCGGGCTACGCGATGGGGCTGGTGGCCGTCTTCTTCACCGGGTTCTACACCTTCCGGATGGTGTTCCTGACCTTCCACGGCGAACCCCGGACCGACATCGCTCGGGACCCCCACGGGGTGCGCTGGAACGTGAAGGGGCCGCTCGTGGTGCTGGGCATCCTCGCGGCCACCATCGGCTTCGTCAACATGGTGCCGGTGCAGGATCTGACGGGGATCCACCTCGAATACCTGCACGACTGGCTCGCCCACGGCGAGATTTCGGGCGTGACCGCCGAACACTACGGTGAACTGCTCCACGACTACGCGCACTACACGTCGGCTGACGTGGCGTCGTACGTCGCTGGCGCGGTGTCGCTCGCCCTCGCCCTCGCGGGTGCGGGCGCGGCCCACGTCCTCTACAACGTCCCCGACCCGGACGAACACACGGAGAAACTCGGCGCGGTCAAAACGGTCTGGTACAACAACTACTACCAGGACGAGTACCAGGTCTGGATCGCCGAGTCGGTCGTTCTACCGATCGCTCGCTTGGCCGATAAGTTCGATCAGGGCGTCGTCGACGGCGTCGTCAACGGCGTCTCCAGCGTGAGCCTGTTCGCCGGGAGCCGTATCCGGCGCGTGCAGACCGGTGTCGTGACCAACTACGCCGTGCTCCTCACCCTCGGGCTGACGGCGTTGCTCGTCGTCTTCGGACTGATGGGAGGGTGGTTCGCATGATTATCGAAGCACTGATCGCCGTTACGTTCGCCGCCTCGATCGCGGTGTTGCTCGCTCCCGACCGGGTGGCCGGCCGCCTCGCGGCGGCGCTGAGTCTGCTCCCCGTCATCGGGAGCCTCTACATGTGGAGTCGGTTCGACGCGACTGGCAACGCCCTCATGGGCGGCGACATCGCGTTCGAGACGATGGTGCCGTGGCTGGAACTCGGCGGCTACACGCTCAACTGGCACGTCGGCGTCGACGGCATCGGCCTGCCGCTGGTCGTGTTGACGACGCTCCTCTCGACGCTCGCCATCGTGAGCGCGTGGACGCCCATCGACGACCGCCAGTCCCAGTTCTACGGCCTGATGCTGTTCATGGAGGCGAACCTGCTCGGCGTCTTCACGGCGCTCGACTTCTTCGTCTGGTTCGTCTTCTGGGAGGCCGTCCTCCTGCCGATGTACTTCCTCATCGGCGTCTGGGGCGGCCCCCGACGGAAGTACGCCGCGATCAAGTTCTTCGTCTACACCAACATCGCGTCGCTGGCGATGTTCATCGGCTTCATCGCGCTGGTGTTCGGTCTCGGCGACTCGGTGTCGTCGCTGGACATGCCGGCTATCGCGCAGGCGCTCCGGGCGGGCGAACTCGGATCGCTGTACGGCATCCCCGCCGCGACGCTCCAGAGCGTCGCCTTCGTGGCGATGTTCCTCGGCTTCGCGGTGAAGGTTCCCATCGTCCCCTTCCACACCTGGCTCCCGGACGCCCACGTCGAGGCGCCGTCGCCGGTGTCGGTGATGCTGGCGGGCGTCCTCCTGAAGATGGGGACCTACGCCCTGCTCCGGTTCAACTTCACCATGATGCCGGAGACGGCGACGGCCTTCGCCGTCCCCATCGCGCTGATCGCCGTCATCAGCGTCATCTATGGCGCGATGCTCGCACTGGCCCAGCAGGACCTCAAGCGCATCGTTGCCTACTCGTCCGTGTCGTCGATGGGCTACGTCATCCTCGGACTGATCGCCTACACCACCTACGGCGTCGGTGGGGCGACGTTCCAGATGATCGCTCACGGCCTCATCTCGGGGCTGATGTTCATGTCGGTCGGCGTCATCTACAACGCCACCCACACGCGGATGGTGGGCGACATGTCCGGCATGGCCGACCGGATGCCGGTCACCACCGGCATCCTCGTCGCCGGCGCGTTCGGCTACATGGGCCTGCCCCTGATGGCCGGCTTCGCCGGTGAGTTCTTCATCTTCAAGGGCGCCTTCGAGTCGACGGTGACGGGCGCCATGCCCCTCTTCACCGCCGCCGCGATGTTCGGCATCGTCATCGTCGCCGGCTACCTGCTATTCGCGATGCAGCGGACGCTGTTCGGGGCGTTCCGCCTCGAAACCGACTACGAGGTCGGTCCGGCCGCGCTCCACGAGACGGTGCCGCTGGCCATCCTGCTGGTGACGATCATCGTCCTGGGGGTCGCCCCCGACCTCTTCTTCGGGATGATCCAAGATGCGGTCAATCCCCTCCTCGAATTCGGAGGTGAACTCGCGTGATCCCACTCCAGAGCCAACTCCCGGCATGGGCGGCCGTCGCGCCGACGCTGTTGCTCGGCCTGACGGCGCTCGTCCTCCTCATCGTGGACAGTATCGACCCCGACTCGACCCGACCGACGGCGCTCGCGGGCATCTCGGCTCTCGGGAGCGTCGCCGCCCTCGCCGTCGCTGGCTGGTTCCTCCTCGCGGGCACCGGCCAGACCGGTACCGGCGGCGCCATCGAACTCTACGGTGGCTCCATCATCGTCGACGGGCTGAGCCTGTTCTTCACCGTCATCTTCGCGAGCGTCGCCGCCATGGTGTCGCTGGCGAGTTACGACTACCTGCGCGACCGCACGTATCAGGCGGAGTTCTACGCGCTGGTGATGCTGGCCGCGACGGGGATGAGCCTCATGGGCTCGTCGGGGTCGCTGGCGACGGTGTTCGTCAGCCTCGAACTCGCTTCCCTGCCGTCGTACGCGCTCGTGGCGTTCCTCAAGAACAACCGCGGGAGCGTCGAGGCGGGGCTGAAGTACTTCCTCGTCGGCGCCGTCTCCTCCGCCGTCTTCGCGTTCGGTATCTCGCTCGTCTACGCCGTGACGGGATCGCTCCTGCTCTCGGAGGTAGCGAGTACCATCGGCTCGGCGGGTGACTTCGTCGGCATCGCGGGCGTCGGCATCGTCATGATCGCCGGCGGTTTCGCGTTCAAGACGGCCTCCGTCCCCTTCCACTTCTGGGCGCCGGAGGCGTACGAGGGCGCGCCCGCCCCTATTAGCGCCTTCCTCTCGTCGGCGTCGAAGGCGGCTGGCTTCGCCGTCGCCTTCCGCGTCTTCGCGGTGGCCTTCCCCATCGACGCCGTCGTCCCGATGGGCATCGACTGGCCGCTGCTCTTCGCCGTCCTCGCCGTCGTCACGATGACGCTCGGCAACTTCGCGGCGGCGACACAGGAGAACGTCAAGCGGATGCTCGCGTACTCCTCCGTGGGGCACGCGGGCTACGCGCTGATCGGTCTCGCGGCGCTCTCGGGCGGCGGTCCCAACGGCGCGATCATGGGTGCGAGCATGGCTCACCTGCTCGTCTACGGCTTCATGAACACGGGCGCGTTCCTGTTCATCGCCATGGTCGAACACTGGGAGGTCGGCCGGACTTTCGAGGACTACAACGGCCTCGCGACACAGGCGCCGGTCGCCTGTCTCGCGATGACGGTCTTCATGTTCTCGCTGGCCGGCCTGCCGCCCTTCGGCGGCTTCCTCTCGAAGTACGCCCTGTTCTACGGGGCGATCCAGGGTGGCTTCTGGTGGCTCGCCGCCGTCGGTGCCATCAACAGCGCACTGTCGCTGTTCTACTACTCCAGAGTGGTGAAGGCGATGTGGATCGAGGACCCGTCCGGGAGCTTCGATCTCGGCGCGACGCCGCTCGGCATCTACGTCGCGGTGCTGGTGGCCGCCGTCGGGACGCTCGTGCTCCTGCCGGCGTTCGGGCCCGTCGTCGAGACGGCCCAGAGTGCCGCGACGGCGCTGTTCGCGTAACGCTCTCTCACGCCGCTTCTACCGTTTCGCGCAGTATCGCGCCGATGGCCTCCGTCACTTCTCGCGACCGCAGGACGGTGATCCCGTCGGTCGTCACGAAGACGCCGTGTTTTCCGACGATGACGCGCGTGAGAAAGCCGTTCTCGAACACGCGGAGCGTGTACTGGTAGTCGCCGAGTTCGCTCTGATCGTAGGCCATCTGCGTCCGAAAGCCCGCCGCCTCGTGTTCGACTGTCGCCGTGAGGTCGGCGTCGGCCTCCAGATCCGATCGGAGATACACCTGTTCGTACTCGTCCGGCGTGAAGTACGTGATGCTCCGCAAACTGTCTCCCACGGCCGTCCGACAGGCGCTCACCAGTTGCTCCCGAAACGACGCGTCGACGAGGTTGTGGTGCCCGCTCATGTCAATTGGTATCACGTAACACAACAGGATAACTCCATCGGCGCGCTCGTGACGGTAGGGTTTTGAATGGTGGGTGTAACGCAGGAATATGGTGAGGCGGCTCGTGCTCGGGTGTGGGCGCGCCGGCGAAACCGTCGTGGGCGTCGTGTCGACGTGGGGTGGAAACCTCCGGGCCGTCGTTCCCGACGAGACTCGGATCGAGGGGATCGAAGGCGTCGCGGACGTGATTCACGGCGATCCGACGGACCCAGAGACGTATCCCGACGCGACCGACGTGGTGCTCGTACTCGGGGAGGACGTGGAGCGAAACCTCGCGGCCGCCAGACAGGCCCGCGAATCGTTCCCCGACGCCCTGATCGTCGCCTGCGGCGGGTGGCGAGGAACAGAGGTGGCAAGCGAACTCGCGGTGGTGGCAGATCGTGTCGTCGACTCCCACCGGATCGTCACCGACCACCTCCTCGACTCGGTCACCGGCGACGAAGCAGAGCGTGTCTGTCGGCTACTGAACGTCCTCCGTAGCATCGACGGCCGACTGGCCGTGGTGATGCACGACAATCCGGACCCCGACGCCATCGCGTCGGCGCTCGCACTCGTCCACATCGCCGAGACGGTCGGCCTCGACGCCGACCCCTGTTACTTCGGAGAGATTTCACACCAGGAGAACCGGGCGCTGGTGAACCTGCTGGATCTCGACCTCTGGAACGTCGAATCGGCCGAGGAGCTCGCGGAGTACGCGGGCGTCGCCCTCGTCGACCACTCCCGCCCCGGCGTGAACGACGGCCTCGACCCGGACACCGAGGTCGACGTGGTGATCGACCACCACCCACCACGGGCGCCGGTGGAGGCGCGCTTTCTCGACCTCCGGAGCGACGTGGGCGCGACGAGTACGCTCCTCGCGAAATATCTGGAGCGCCTCGGACAGACACCGAGTCGGGAAGTCGCGACGGCGCTTCTGTACGGCATCCGCATCGACACGCGCGATTTCACGCGCGAAGCCGTCGACTCCGACTTCGAAGCGGCGGCGTTCTTGCTTCCGCACGTCGACGAGTCGGTCCTCGAACGTGTCGAGGAGCCGAGCATGAGCGCCGACGTGCTCGCGACGCTCGCGGCGGCGATCCGCAACCGGGAGGTGCGCGGCGAGGTGCTCACGAGCGGTGTCGGCCGCATCCGTGACCGCGACGTGCTGGCACAGGCCGCCGACAAACTGCTCGACATGGAGGGCATCGGTATCGCCGTTGTCCACGGATTCATGGAGGAGACGGTGTACGTCTCCGCGCGAGCGCGCGGCACCGACGTGGATCTGGGCGAGGTGTTGCGCGACGCGCTCGGCCCCATCGGGAGTGCCGGCGGGCACGCCGACATGGCGGGCGCACAGATTCCGCTGGGCATCCTCGGCGCCGTCGAGGAGGCGTCGACCGAATCGCTGGCGAACATCGTCGACGACGTGATCGCCGGTCGCCTGTTCGAAGTGCTGGAGAACCCGCCGAGTGCGCCCAGTCGCGACCATCCGGACGACATCGCGTTCGAGTTTCCGCTGGCCGACGAGTGAACGGGTCCGCTGCACCCGGTCACCAGTGGGGTCGACGCCGACGACCACCCTTTTGAGAGTCGGCGTCGTACGGGCCTCCAATGGCCGCGAACGCGACTGTCGAAGAATACATGACCCGTGACGTGGCGACGGTTTCACCGGACGACACCGTCGCCGAAGTGGCGCGCCGTATCGTCGAGAGCGATGGCCACACCGGCTTCCCAGTGACCGACGGCCGCCACGTCGAGGGATTCATCAGCGCCCGTGATCTGCTGGCGGCCGACGACAACGCACGGGTGTTCACCGTGATGTCGGACGACCTCGTCGTCGCCCACCCCGAGATGAAGATCAACGACGCCGCGCGGGTGATCCTGCGGTCGGGCATCCAGAAACTCCCCGTCGTCGACGACGCCGGCAATCTGGTGGGAATCATCTCCAACACCGACGTGATCCGGAGTCAGATCGAGCGTGCGACGCCCGAAAAAGTCGGAAAGCTCATGCACACGCTCGAAGAGATTCACGAAATCGAGGTCGAGGAGGAGCGCCGCCAGATCGAACTCTCGAAACTCACACCGACGCAGTCGCGGGTGTACGCCGACGAACTGCAGGGGCGGAGCTACGAACTCGAACACGGGCTTGCCGAACCGCTGGTCGTCATCGACAACGGCGGGACGCTTCTGCTCGCGGACGGCCACCACCGCGTCATGGCCGCCAACCGCCTCGACATCGAGGAAATGGACGCCTACGTGATCGTCATCGACGAGGCGGACGAACTCGAACTCGGGATGCAACGCACCGCCGAGAAGGAGGGACTGGAGTCCATCGACGACATCTCCGTCGTCGACTACGCGCGCCATCCGCTGATCGAGACGACCGAGCGTCTGCAAGAAGAGGGGCGGTGAGACCGTCGGCTGGCCTCGTGGTCGGTGATCGGTTTCGACAGTCGCACTGAATACAGCGTTTGGCTGCAGTATGCGTTCGTGTGGAACGGTACCGGGTTCAGGGAGTGGGGGACGCTGGTAGCTACTCCCGTTGCTCTTCCGGCATCACGCCGGGTTCGCCTGGCGGACTCCCCCCTCGAATGCAGGTGGCCGTTTCTTTCCACGGTCGGCGTGCAAGACAGTGAGACCGCCTTCGGACGAGACAGCTCCGTAAACGCCGCCAATCGTGAAGCCCCGGCCGCTGACGGCGGTCCAGAACGCATATCCGTCCGGGTCGTAGTCGGCGATGGGCTCCGGACTGGACGGGTGCGTGATGTCGTAGATGTGGATACCGCCGTGGTACCAGGCGGTGTGTAGTCGGTTCGCCGTGACGTCGAAGTTGTGCGAGGTGAAGAACTTCCCCGAGTCGTCTTCGTCGATCACCGGTGGGGCGATGCGTGTGATCTCACTCGGCTCTTCCAGATCGGAGGTATCCCACACGCTGATTCCGCCGTAGTCGTCGACGTCGGGATCCGAGACACCAACGTCCTTGGGGAAGGTTTCCGCCCCGACGAAGACGTGATCACCGTTCGTGGACGGTTGCACGTAGTGAGCGTTGCCGGGAGCGGTGAGATACGCCGTGAAATCCCACTCTCGGGCGAGATATGCCCCGGTCGGTTCGCTGAAATCGTAGGCTGGAATCGCATCGCTCGCGTCGAGTGCCGAGCCGAATCGCGAAACGAGGGTGGGGTTCGCTGGATCGCTGACGTCCAGCGCGGCCGTCCCTGCGTCCCACAGGGCGGCGTAACAGATGTCGTCCTGCACGTAGACGTCGTGACACGGGGCCCGAGACGACTGTGCTTCCTCCGGAGCGACATCTTTCAGGAGCCACGTACTCGCATGCTCGGGCTGTTCCGGGTCGCTGATGTCGGCAATATCGACGCCGGTGTCGCCGAAGAACCAGATTTTGTCCCGCTGGTCGTCCCCGTCGGTGTCCACGTTCCAGGGTTCAGCGACCGTGAGATAGGCGTATCCGTTCTCGAGATAGCAGTTGTGAATGTTCGCACCGGGAGCGGGTCCCCCCAAGTCAGGGTCGTACTGGGCGAGGAACTGGGGATCTGTGGGGTCGCTTACGTCGTACAGGGAGATACCACCGGGATTCTCGGCTCCGCTATTGTTCGCCAGCGCGGCGACATCCCTGTCAACTTTGACATCGAGAATTTCGACGCTCGGCGCGTCGATATCGAGGTGCTCCTCGATGTCGGCCGCGAGATCGACTTCAGCGACGACCTCCGGTCGACCCGGATTACGCCAGTCGACAACCGACATCCCGTCCGATCCGGTCGCGACGTACGCGTAGTTCCCCTGGACAACTGTCTCGTGTGCCTTCGATACCGCTGCGTCGCTGAACAGTCTGAGTCCGCCGTCTCCGCCGGCGTTTTCCGGCGGGGTCGCAACGGTCCGGCCGACCGCTCCGAGCGATACGCCAACGCCTGTACCTAACAGGCGGAGCATCGTACGCCGATCGTGTGTTACCATCGTTCACACCCCCATAACATATTGTTCAGTTGTTATTTAGGTGTTTATATTGGTAACTCAAACTACATTATTCTCCCTATTCGGCTGGCGAGCGCGATCACCCACGGCGGATTTCGACGGCGTCTACCGGCGGTACGTCCGTAGGGCGAGTCGGCACCCCGAGGTGTCGAATCGCGCCACGTAGCGACGGCCGACAGGACGAACTACACCCCGACGGTGCCGGCCGGAGGTGGGGAGTCGTCGGCGGTATCCGTGCCGACGCCCTCTTCACCGGTGTCCGGTCCGTCGTCGCCGTCCTCGTTGTCCGTCGCCGCCCCGTCGCCGTCCTCGCCGTCTTCGCCCGGCCGGTCGACGCCGACCAGATCCAGTTCGGGTACCAGCATCCCCAGCACCGACAGCGAGTAGTACCGGACGAACGTGAGCGCGGGCACCTGTACGATCAGACCGACGACGATCAACACGATGACGTACAGCGCGACCAGGATACCGACGAGCACCCAGCCGACGGTGTGGACGCCGGCGGCTGACGCGGCGAAAAACAGCGCGCCGCCGACGAGGGCGAACGGAATCGCGACGATCAGCGCCGCGAGGAGGACGACCAGCGACACCGCGAGGCTCACCGCGATCCCGAGAACGAACTTGGCGACGACGTAGAGGGCGGTCTGTTTCCACTCGGCACGGAGCGTCGGCCAGAGACGGCGCCAGCCGTCGAGGACGCCCCGATCCTCGGTCAGCATCGTCGGCACCACGAAGTCGGTCGTCAGACCGAGGACGATGCTCGCCACCAGCGCGACGATGCCGAACAGGATCACCAGCGGGACGAGAAGCACGAGGAGGATGGGCGAGATACTGATCCCGAGCCCGAACACCGCGAGCAGCGGGATGCCGAGTATCAGCAAGCTTCCGAGACCGACGACGAGGCGGAAGCCGAACAGCCGCATGCCGGGCCAGAAGTGCTCGCGGAACGGATCGCGGATCGACACGTCGCGGTCGCGGAGACCGGCGATCAGGACGAACTCCATCACGGCGCCGACGACGCTCCACACGAGCGCCAGCAGGATTATCACGGCGACAATGCCGAGTATGATGGCGGCGACCGACCCGAGGTCGGGCATCGACGGCGCCGGCATATCCGGTGGAGCGCCGCCACCGCCACCTCCACCCGACGGAATATTGGTGTTGCCGCCACCGGTCGGCGCCCCGCCGCCGATGCCGACGAACAGGGCGATCAGGGCGAGTCGGAGCCACCGCCCACGGTCCACCGGCCAGAGGAGGTCTTCGGTCGCGTCACGGGCATCTGACAGGGCCGCGAAGGCGTACCAGTTGGAGGGCATACCGCAGTCGTCGCTACGAAATGACAAAAAGCCATATGATCTCTCTTGGGATGCGAGACCCGCAGGCGACGACACTTCCTATACCCCGGCGGTCGAACGTCTGGGTATGACGACGTTCGAACGCCGGGCCAGACGCGCACAGTCACGCCTCGACACGGTGGGGGCCGACTGCCTCGTCCTGTCGCCCGGTCGGGACTGCTACTACCTGACCGGCGTCGACGCGGAACAGAGCGACCGCCTCCAGCTCTGTTTCCTCCCCGTCGACGGCGACCCGACGTTCGTGGTGCCCCGGCTCGAAGCCGAGTCGATTCGGGCGGCGACGTGGGTCGACGACGTGCGGACGTGGGACGACGACACCGGTCCGGACCCCGTGCTCGACCCCCTCCTCGACGATCTGTCGCCGTCGCGTATCCTCCTCGCGGACCGCATGTGGACGGAGTTCGCGCTCGCACTCCAGCGGCGCCTTCCGGACGCGTCGGTCGGCCTGGCGAGCGAGGTGCTGGGCCCGCTCCGCCGCCGGAAGGACGACCGGGAACTCGACGCGCTCCGGGCGGCGGCCGACGCCGCGGACGCGACGATGAACGAGGTGCGCGCCCTCGAAGCCGACGCGGTCGGCATGACCGAAGCGGAACTCGCGGCCTTTATCGAGGATCGGCTCGCGGCCCACGGCGGCGACGGCGTCGCCTTCGAGACCATCGTCGCGTCGGGATCGAACGGCGCCGACCCGCACCACGCGAGCGGCGAGCGCGAGATTCGTGCCGGCGACCCCGTCGTCCTCGACTTCGGGACGCGGGTGGAGGGGTACGTGAGCGACCAGACCCGGACCATCGTCTTCGACGGGGAGCCGTCCGAGGAGTTCGAGCGGGTCCACGACGTCGTCCGCGAGGCGCAGTCGGCGGGCGTTGCGGCAGTCGAACCCGGCGTGACGACGGGGGCGGTCGACCGGGCAGTGCGCGAGATTATCGAAGACGCGGGCTACGGCGACCGCTTCGTCCACCGCACGGGCCACGGCGTCGGCCTCGACGTACACGAGGCGCCGAACGTCGCCGCCGACGGCGAGACGGAACTCGAACCGGGGATGGTGTTCAGCGTCGAACCCGGCGTCTACCTCCCCGATCGGTTCGGGGTGCGGGTCGAGGATCTGGTGGTCGTCACCGGGGATGGCGCGGAACGGCTGAACCACACGGATCGTCGGTGGCGGTGTTGAGCGAGGGCGTCACTCGTCGGCGTCGGCGTCGGCGTCGGTGTCGCCAGCATCGCCGTTCGCGCCATCGATCAGCGCGTCCACGTCGGCGTGATCGGTCAGGAGCGACCCCATCACGTCGACGGTGTGTTCGTCGCGCGTCCGCCCGCCCCGGATCACGTCCTCGGCGCGTTCGAGCGTCGAGAGCGTGTCGGCGTTCGTCAGGAGGACGGGCACGCCCTTCTCCGCGGCCTTGCCGAGGATGGTCCCCGGTGGGCGGCGACCGCCGGTGACGACCAGACACTTGATCCCCGGGGCTTCGAGCGCCGCGGTGTGGATGTCGGTCCGGTCGCCGCCAGTGATGACCGCGGCGTCTTTCGTCCGCCGGAAGAAGCGAAGCGCCTCCTCGCCGCTCATCGCGCCGACGAGGAAGCGCTCGACGACGCCGTCGGTCGGCACGTCGGTCAGCACTTCGACGCCGAGTTCGTCCGCGAGTTCGGCGACGGTGACGCCGGCGAGGTCCGGGTCGCGCGGCAGGACGCCCACGACGGGGATGCCCTTGCGCTCCAAAAAGGGCGCGACGACGTTCTCGACTTCGTCGTAGGCGGCTTCGGCCACCCGGTTGAAGATGACGCCGACGAGGCGGTCACCCAGTCGGCGGGCGGCCGCGAGCGTGTCGTCTACGTCCGACGGTGAGCCGTAGTCGGCGATCAGGACCACCTCGGCGTCGAGGAGGTCCGCCACCTCCGCGTCGGTCAGGTCGACGACGCCGCCGGTCGTGAGTCGGCCGCCGCCCTCGACGACGACGAAATCGCGCCCCTCCGAGATGGCGTCGAATCCCTCGCGCACTCGCTCGCGGAGTTCGGCTGGCTGTTCCCGGCCTTCCATCGCACTCCGGACGAACGTCGGCGAGTAGACGATGGGTTCCATCTCGTGCATCTCGTCGTCGGTGCCGAGGAGTTCGCGCGCGAGCATCGGGTCGCGATCCAGCGTCTTGCCGACGTGGCTCTGGAGGCGCGTCCCCTTCGGTTTCATGTAGCCGACGCTCCGCCCTTGGGCCTGCGCGTGTCGGCCCAGCGCGATTGCGATCGCCGTCTTGCCTGTGCTTTCTCCGGTCGCGGTGACGAGTAAGGTGCTCATAGTTCGATGGTGAGTCTGAGGTCGACGGCCACGGCACCGTCCGGGCGGACGACCAGTGGGTTCACGTCGAGTTCGAGGATTTCGGGGAAGTCGGTGACGAGTTGCGAGAGGCGACAGAGCGTCTCGGCGACGGCGTCCCGGTCGACGGGGTCGCGTCCCCGCGCGCCGGACAGGAGCGGTGCGGCCTGAATCTCCTCGGTCATCTCCCGCGCGTCCGCCTCGGCGAGCGGTGCGATGCGGACGGCAGTGTCCTCCATCACCTCGACGAAGATGCCCCCGAGGCCGAAGAGGATCAGCGGGCCGAACTGCGGGTCGCGGTTCGTGCCGACGATGGTCTCGACGCCCGACTCCGTCTCCACCATCTCCTGCACCTGCACACCGAGGATCGTCGCGTCGGGCTGGTAGTTGCGCGCGCGGGCGACCAGATCCTCGAAGGCGTCGTACACGTCCGCGTGGTCGACGCCGACTTTTACGCCGCCGATGTCGGACTTGTGGAGGATGTCGGGGCTGACGATCTTCATCACCACCGGCTCGCCGACATCCTCGGCCACCTCCAGGGCGTCGACGGGCGAGTCGACCACCTCGCCGGCGGGTGTCGGGATGCCGTAGGCGTCGAGGAGGGACATCGCCTCGACGCCGAGACGAGTCGTCCCGCGCTCGCGCGCTCGATCTAACACCGCCTGCGCCGCCTCCCGATCCACGTCGTAGGTCGTCGGCTCGCGGCGCTCGCGCTCCCGGATGGCGCGGTACCGTTCGAGCGTCCCGAGGCTCCCGACCGCTCGCGCGGGGTCGAAGTAGTTGGGGATGCCCGCCTCGACGAGCGTGTCGTCGGCCTCGCGTGCCCGCTCGCCGCCCATCAGACACGTCGTCACGGGGAGGCCGTGGTCGGCCTGCAGGTCGGCCACGTCGGCGGCGAGTTGGACGAAATCGAGCGTCGCCGTCGGCGCGGCGATGACGACGGCCGAGCCGACGGCGTCGTCCGCGAGGACGGTGTCGACGGCCGCACGGAGGCGTTCGTTGTCGGCGTCACCGATAGCGTCGACGGGGTTGTAGACGTTCGCGCCCTCGGGGAGGCGGTCGCGGAGGCGGGAAACGGTGTCGTTCCCGAACTTCGCGAGCGAGAGGGGACCGTCGCCCACCGCGTCGGTCGCCATCACGCCCGGGCCGCCGGCGTTGGTGACGACGGCGACGCCGTCCGTCTCGGGAACGGGCTGGCCGGCGAGGACGCGCGCGGCGTCGAAGAGGTCCTGTACGGTGTCGGCGCGGATGACGCCCGCCTGCCGGAGGCCGGCCTCGTAGGCGCGGTCACGCCCCGCCATCGCCCCCGTGTGCGAGGAGGCCGCCTGCGCCCCCGCCTCCGTCCGCCCGGATTTCACGACCACGACCGGCGTCTCGCGGGTCACCTCACCGGCCACGTCCACGAACCGGCGGCCGTCCTCGATACTCTCCAAGTAGCCGACGATTACGTCCGTCCCTTCGTCGTCGCCCCACGACTCGACGAAATCCGTCTCGTCGAGGACGGCCTTGTTGCCGAGCGACACCACGTCCTTGAAGCCGACGCCGTGGTCCGCCGCCCAGTCGAGGACGGCGGTCACGAACGCCCCCGACTGGCTCAGGAAGGAAACCGATCCGGACGGTGCGGATCGGGGGGCGAACGTCGCGTTCAGCCCCACCGGCGTACTGATGATACCGAGACAGTTCGGGCCGACGAGATTCAGGTCGTACTCCTCGGCGACGGCTTCGAGGTCGCGTTCCCGGTCGGCGCCCTCGCCGCCAGTTTCGCCGAAGCCCGCCGTGATGACGACCACGTCGTCGATGCCAGCCTCGCCGGCCTCGCGCACCACGTCGACGGCGACCGCCGCCGGGACGGCCACCACCGCCAGATCCGCGTCCGTCTCGCCCACGTGGTCGACGCAGTCCAGTCCACACACCGTCTCGCAGTTCGGGTTGACGGGGACGATCTCACCCCCGAAGTCGGCCTGGAGGTTCTCGACGAGCGCTCGGCCGACCGATCCCGGACGCTCCGTCGCCCCGATCACGGCGACCCGCTCCGGGGTGAACAGCGAGGAGAGTCTTCCCATCGATTCCGGCTACCATCGGACGCCGCATAAACGCGGCGGGTATGGGGGTGGTTTAGGTCGACCAAATGTATCGAGAATATGATAATACTTAACCGCGTCGGCGTCCTCGGATCGGCCGATGGCGCTGCTCGGGAACCTCGCCTTCGTCTTCGTCGCCGGGTTGTTGACGGCGCTCGCGACCGGTCTCGGGGCGATACCCTTCTTCCTCGTCGACGACGTGAGCGACCGCTGGAACGTGGCGCTGTGGGGTCTCGCCTCGGGGATCATGGTCTCGGCGTCGGTGTTCGGCCTCGTGTTCGAGGGGCTGTCGGCGGCCGACTCGCCGCTAGAAATCGTTCCCGGCCTCGTCGCCGGCGTCGTCCTCGTCGTCGTCGCCCACGAAGTGATCGAGGGCTACGAGGTGAATCCCCGGACGTACGAGGAGGCCGACTTCCGCAAACTCCTGCTCATCCTCGGCGTGCTGACGGTCCACAGTTTCCCCGAAGGAGTCGCCGTCGGCGTCGCGTTCGCCGATCTCGGCCTGCAGGGGACTGTGGGTTCCTCCATCGCCATGTTCGGGACGGCCGTTCCCCTCCTCGCCGTCTTCATGACCGTCGCCATCTCCATCCACAACGTCCCCGAGGGCGTCGCCATCTCGATTCCACTCCGCACGCTCGGCGTCTCGGAGTGGAAGATGGTCTGGTGGGCGGTCTTCTCCAGTCTTCCCCAACCGCTCGGCGCGGTCATCGCGTACCTGTTCGTCCGCATCGCCCGCGAGTTGCTCCCCGCCGGCTTCGGCTTCGCCGCCGGGGCGATGATCTATCTCGTCGTCACGGAGTTCATCCCCGAAGCCCTCGACATCGGCGAGGGGTTACCGGGGGGCGGAAAACGCGAACTCACCGCCGGCGTCGTCACCGGCGTCCTCGCGATGCTGCCGCTTCTGTTCGTCTAGTGGCTGTGTCCCGTCGCCTCGCCGAAGGTCATGCCGAACTGCTCTTCGAACAGTTCCTCGGCTTTCTCGTTGATCTCGCGGAGGTCCGCGGGCACCTCGCCCTCGGCGTGGTGGACGATGGCGTGTGACCGCTGGACGAAAGAGAGGAGTGCGATTTCCGCGACGACCGTCGTCGAGTCTTCGCCCTGTTCCGCGAGCGCGTCGACCAGTCCGACCGGCAGTTCGAGTTCGTCGGTGTCGCCGTCCGGGCCTTCGATGGTGTACGTCTCGGTATCGACCATGGGCGCTACTGAGGGCGCCCGGTATAAGGACGTGTGGGAAACGGACTAGTCGTTGCTCTCGGCCGCCGCCGGTTCCTCCGCCGCCGCACGCTCTCGCTCCAAGTCTTCGAGATAGCCGTCGGCGTCGATGGCGGCCTTACAGCCCATGCCACCCGCCGTGATCGCCTGCTGGTAGTGGTAGTCGACCACGTCGCCCGCGCCGAACAGGCCGGGGACGCCCGCTGCCGTCTGGTTGGCGCCGTCGCCACCGGCGGTTTCGAGGTACCCTTCGTCGTCCATCTCCACGTCCAGCCCCTCCAGATACGCCGTGTTCGGCGTGTGGCCGATGGCGTAGAAGACGGCCCCGGCGTCGAACTCGAACTCCTCGGTCTCGGGGTCGTCAAGTTTGTCCGTCGGGTGGCCCTCGGGGTTGTGGACCATCGTCACGTGGTCGATACCTTCCCCCTGCGAGCCGTGGAGTTCCGTCACCTCCGTGTTCAGCTTCAACTCGATTTCGCCCTCGTCGACTTTCTCCATCACGCGGTCGATCCAGTAATCCTCGGCGCGGAACTCGTCGCGCCGGTGGACGAGATAGACGGTCGAGGCGAACTTGGTGAGGAAGACGGCCTCCTCGCAGGCGGCGTCGCCGCCGCCGATCACGACGATTTTCTCGTCACGGAAGAACGCGCCGTCACAGGTCGCACACGTCGACAGCCCGTATCCCATGAGTTCGTCCTCGCCGGGGATACCGAGAGTGCGCGCGCTGGCGCCCGAGGCGGCGATGAACGCGTCGGCCGTGTACTCCGCGCCGCTGGTCAGCGTGACGTGGAAGGTGTGCCCCGGCCCCGCCGACTCCGCCACGTCGACGGAGTCGATGACGCCGTTTTTGATCTCGGCGCCGAACTTCCGGGCTTGCTCTTTCATGTTGTTCACCAGCTCCGGGCCGCTGATCCCCTCGGGGAAGCCCGGATAGTTGTCCACGTCGGTCGTCAACGTCAACTGCCCGCCGGGTTCGTCGCCCTCGAACACCAGTGGGTCGTTGTTCGACCGGCCGGCGTAGATGGCGGCCGTGAGTCCCGCGATTCCGCTCCCGGCGATGATGAGTCGCCGGTGTTCGACGCCGTCGCTCTCGCTCATACCCGTGATACGTCGGTCGGACCCATTTAGCTTGCGTTGTCGGGTGCGGGCACGGGCCGACGCCGCTCCCGCACCTTCTTGCCGCCAGCCCACCCATCGCCGTCCATGCCCGCCGATCTGGAGGAGAAAACCGACCGCTACGAGCGGATGCTCGCGGACGCCCTCGACGAGGCGGAGATCCGTCCGCCCGCCGACACGCCGCTCGGGACCGCCGCCGCGGAGTGTCGGGAGATGGCCGCGTCGTATCTCGACGACGGGCGTCACTTCCGCGACGAAGGTGACCCCGTGAACGCGCTCGCGTCGTTCTCGTACGGGTACGGATGGCTGGACGCTGGCGTCCGCATGGGTCTGTTCGCCGTCCCCGAGGAGACGGAACTGTTCACCGTCTAGCCGTCTCCGGAAAAGAAATGTCATTTGGGGTAGTATTATACGGAGATTATGGGAACCAGTTGGCTTCACAGGCGAGGGTCGATCACTAACGAGGACATCGAGGACGCACGCCTGTTCGTCACCACGCGGACGTGGAGCGGGTGTCCGGACAGTCAAGTGTTCGATCGGATCGGGACCGGGTCGGCGCGAGCGACGACGCAGAAGGAGGCGTACCAGTCGGCCTCGGCACAGGCGATCCGGCAAGTGAAGGTGTTGCTCGCTGCCTTCCGTCGCGAACTCGGCGCCTGTCCCGAGGAGTGCCGGTTAGAGGAGGTGCGCGTCGAGGACACGACGACGACGCCGGCTGACGCTTGTCGCTACTCCGGCGTGAGCCAGTTTCTGGCGCACGTCCCCTTCGTCAACGTGGTGTTCGGTTTCGAGGGCGGCTACCACTGCCACGTCACCCACGAGCAGAAAGTCCGCTTCGAGTGTACGCCCGTCGAGGAGTGAGACGGCGGTAACCGTCGCCCGGTGAGTCGCCGTCGGGTGTCGGCGATGCGCCAGGGGCGACACATAACGAACCGGACGCGTTAGTACCGATACGTCGGCCCGTCGTCGCTGTCTTCCACCTCGATGCCGAGGGCCTCCAGGTCGTCCCGCAGGTCGTCGGCGCGGTCGTAGTTGCCCGCGTCGCGCTCCGCCTCGCGCACGTCGAGAACGAGTTCGATCAGGTCGTCCGCGAGGTGGGCCTCGCCCTCACTCGCGCCCTCGCTCCCGAAGCCGAGGCCGAGAACGTCGCCGCCGAGTTCCTCGAACGTCTCGACGGCCTCTCGGAGGCCGACGTAGTCGTACTCGTCGCCCCCGTCGACGTGGCGGTTGACCGCCGTCGCGAGTTCCAGCAAGGCGGCCGTCGCCTCGCGCACTCCGAAGTCGTCGTTCATCGCAGTCGCGAAGTCCGTCCGGGCCGTCTCGACTGCCGTCCGCAGGTCGTCGTCTTCGACCTTGGTGCGGGCGTCGACGCTGTCGCAGGCGTCGACGGCCGCCTCGTAGGCGCGTTCGAGGCGCTCCCAGCGCTCCTCGGCCTCCGCCATCGACGCCTCGCTGTAGGTCTGTTTCGACCCGTAGTTGGTCGAACAGTAGAACGTGCGAATCACGTTCGGCCCGAACTCCTCCAGCGCATCCGCGACGTAGAAGTAGTTGCCGAGACTGGAACTCATCTTCTCGCCGGCCGTCTCGAGCAGGCCGGTGTGGAGCCAGTAGCGGGCGAACTGCTGGCCCGTCGCCGCCTCGCTCTGGGCGATTTCGTTCTCGTGGTGGGGGAAGACCAGGTCGTGCCCGCCGACGTGGATGTCGATGGTGTCGTCGAGGTGGGTCGTACTCATCGCGGAGCATTCGATGTGCCAGCCGGGACGACCCTCGCCCCACGGCGAGTCCCACGTCTCGCCGCTCGGGGGATGCTCGCCCAGCGGCCGGTCGTCCTTCCGGTGTTCGGCCACGTCGGACGGCGAGACGCCGTCGGCCTTCCAGAGCGCGAAGTCGGCGGGGTGGCGCTTCTCGGATCGCTCGTCGGGGTCGCCCTGTGCCTCCATCTCGTCGAGGTTCTGATTCGACAGTTTGCCGTAGTCCTCGAACTCGGTCACGTCGAAGTAGACGGAGCCGTTCGTCTCGTAGGCGTAGCCGCGGTCGATCAGCGTCTCCACGAGGTCGATGATCTCGGGGACGTGTTCGGACACCCGCGGGTACACCGCCGCACGCTTCAGGTTCAGGCCGCGCATGTCGGCGATGACGGAGGAAATGAACCCCTCCGCGACCGCGAGTTCCGACTCGCCGAGGTCGTCCTCTCCTACGCGGGCGACGATTTTCTCGTTCACGTCGGTGAAGTTCTCGACGTGGCGCACGTCGTACCCGAGATGGTCCAGCCATCGATGCATCACGTCGGCGTGGGTCCACACGCGAGCGTGGCCGAGGTGCGCGTCGTCCGAGACCGTCAGCCCACAGACGTACAACAGGACTTCCTCGCCTCCTGGCTCGAACTCCTCGCGCTCGCCCGTCAGCGTGTTGGTCACGGACAGCGTCATGAGAGAGTCGTTCCGCGTCGAGGCATTAATATCTGTAGAAACGCTCTCACGCGGGGTCGGGGACGGCCCCGAACGCCGACTCCAGAACCCGGAGCGCCCGCCCCCCGGATCGACCGTCGACGACGACGAGTACGTGGTCGCCGGCGACGCCGGCGGCCTCGACGTCGATACCGACCGCCGCCAGTCGATCCAGCGCCGTCGCCAGCGCGCGAGCGTCTACCTCGCCGGTCCCGAGCAAGGCCGTAAACGATCCGGCGTCGGCGTACACACCCTGTCCTCCGACGACGAGGAGGTGATCGGTGTCGTCGACGGCCTCGATACCGACCCCCCGCTCGACCGTCACGCGCACCGAGCGCTCGCTCGGACTGTAGTCGGGAAGGTCGGCGGCGAACCGGCGGAGCGCGGCCGCGACGGACTCCTCGTTCGCGTCGAGCTCGAGCATCGTCGCGGCGGCGCGGTAGTTGACGACGCCCGCCCGGAGCGCGTCGAGGAGAAAAGGCCGCTCGCGGACGGCCTCGCGAGTCCGTTCGGCGATAGACATACCTGCCGACTCACCGCGACCGGCAAAAACCCCTCGCTCCGACGGGGGCGAGGTCTATCATCTATATTACAGAATCGTCGTTCGGATTACAGTTATGCGTCGCCGTCCCGTGGTCACGCACGCGACGAACTCCCCCAGATCCGTCGCGACAACGGTCCCCACTGGCGCTTCCGAACACGTCGCTTTTCTCGCATCGCCGACTCTCACTGGAGCCACCCGTCCAGCGCGCGGGTGATCCGCTTCCGATTCAGGTAGCCGAACAGCGAGAGACCCCCGACCAGAACGAGCAAGCCGAGCGCGGCGCCGATATCACCGGTCGCGAGCAGGTCGCCGAAGACGTTGGCGAGGAAGAACGCCGGCGTCCGGCCGACGATGGCGACCACGACGAGCTTTCGGATCGGAATCGGCGTGAGGCCGCCGAGGAAACAGAGGATGTCGTCGGGCAGGCCGGGGATGAGAAACAGAACGAAGAGGCTCAACAGGCCGCGTTGCTCGACGAACGTGTCGAACGTCGCCAGCGCGTCGTCGTCGATCATCCGTTCGACGTACGACCGGCCGAACCGACGCGACAGCCAGAACGCCGCCGTACTGCCGATGGTGATGCCGATCATGTTGTAGAGCGTGCCCAGCCACGGCCCGAAGAGGTAACCGCCGACGGCACCGAGTACCTGTCCCGGAATCGGCGCCAGAACGATCTGGAGCGCCTGCAGGGAGATCAACACGAGCGGTGCCCAGACGCCGAAGCCGCGAACGTACGCCCGGGCCGCCTCGGCGTCGGTCAGGAACGCCGCGTGGCGTCGGAACAGCACTGCTGCGCCGACGAACAGGAGGCAGAGGACGAACGCGTGGACGGCGACGCGTCGCCGTGCGTGGGGAGAGGCAAACAGGCGGCTCCGTTCGGTGGGCGTCGCGTCCGTTCGCTCGCCGCGACCGCTCACGCCCGGTCGACGTCGACGTGGACGTCCACCCCTGCGCCGAGGTTGTCGGCGACGGGACAGCGCTCCTCCACCGTCGCCATCCAGTCCTGCACGGCGTCGGCGTCGGCGTCGGTATCGACGGTCACGTGGGCACGAATCGACGAGAATCCCGCGCGAGCGTCCGTCTCGCCACCCTTGTACTTGGCGGGGTCGATGTCACCCTCCACGTCCACGTCGAGGCCGCGGAGGACGATTCCCCGCTCCTTGGCGACGAGGTGGCCGATGACGTTGAGACACGCCGCCAGCGATCCCAGCAGGTGTTCGAGGGGACTGGCGTCCCCGATGACGAACTCCGTCCTCGCCGTCTCGATGGTGGTTCGCTTCGGACCCTCGCTCCGACCGGTTACGGTAACAGTGGTGGCGGTCGACTCCTGAGCCATAACGATAGTACGTGTCAACATATCATAGTTCGAACGGTCGGTTCCCGGTAGTCGGGAATCGAAGCGCGTGACACCACGCCAGCAGGACTGGTGTGAATCAAAGTCTGTATATCGGGGCCCGCGTCTAGAGGGTGTACGAATGACTGACGTTAGCGTCATCGGGTGCGGCCACATGGGGAGCGCCCTCGTCAAGGGACTCGCCCGGACCGACACTCACAGGGTGACGGCGTGTGATCTGGACACGAGCGCCCTCGAAGCGGTCGAGCCGTACTGCGCGCAGACGACGACCGACGTTGCGGAGGCAGCGACGGCCGAGGTGGTGTTCGTCGCGGTGAAGCCCCGCGCTATCGAGGCGGTACTCACCGGCCTCGATCTCCCGGCGGACGCGACGCTGGTCACCATCGCCGCGGGCGTCCCGCGGTCGTTCGTCCAGTCCCACACCGACGCGACGGTGATCCGGGTCATGCCCAACCTCGCCGCCGAGACGGGGAACATGGCCGCCGCCGTGGCGTGGGACGACCCGGACGAGACGGTGGCAGCTCTCCTCGACGACCTCGGCGAGTGGGTCGAAATCGACGAGGAACACATGGACGTGGCGACGGCGCTGAACGGGAGCGGCCCGGCCTTCGTCTACTACCTCATTCAGTCGATGGCGAAGGCGGCCGTCGCGGAAGGGATGAACGCCGACGCGGCGGAGACGCTCGCCGCGCAGACGTTCAAGGGTGCCGCCGAGACGGCGCTCCGGTCCGAGGAGAGCCTCGAAGCCCTGATCGACGCCGTCGCCACCGAGGGCGGCACGACCATCGAGGGAATGGAGGTCCTCTGGGACAGCGACGTGGAGTCGGTGATCGACGAGACGCTGGGGGCGGCCGCCGAGCGCTCCCGGGAACTGGCCGGCGGGTTCGACGATGAGTGAGAGCGAGGTCGTCGACGCCGAGGAAATCGAGCACGCGCGACAGCTCGCGGCGGACGCGAAACGCGTCGTCGTGAAGGCAGGCACCAACTCGCTCACGGACGACGAGTCCAACCTTGACGACGACAAACTCGACAAACTCGTCGACGACGTGGCCGACCTGCTCGATCGGGGGAAGGAGGTCCTGCTCGTCTCCTCGGGCGCCATCGGCGCCGGCAAGGGACGCGTGGGCTACCCCCACGAGACGGTCGAGGAGTCGCAGGCGCTCTCGACGGTCGGCCAGAGCCACCTCATGCGCCGCTACACGGAGAGCTTCGAGCGGTACGGGCGGACGGTCGCCCAGATTCTGCTGACCGATCACGACCTCGAAAACCCCGAGCGGTTCACCAACTTCCGCAACACCGTCGAAACGTTGCTGGAGTGGGGTGTCGTCCCCATCATCAACGAGAACGACGCGGTGGCGACCGAGGAGATTCGCATCGGCGACAACGACATGCTCTCCTCCTCCGTCGCCATCGGCGTCGACGTGGACCTGCTGGTGACGCTGACGGACGTGGACGGCGTCTACACCGGCAACCCGAAAGCGGACCCCGACGCGGAGCGCATCGAGGCCGTCGGCCGCAACTACGGCCACGTGCAGGAACTCATCGCCGGAGGGTCGAGCGACGGGGTCGGGTTCGGGGGCATCCAGACGAAGGTGGAGGGTGCCCGCGACGCGAGCGAACACGGCATTCCGGCGATCATCGCCGGCTCGGCCGAGCCGGACGTACTGGAAAAAATCGCTACTGGCAAATCCGTGGGGACGATATTCATTCCCGTGAACGGAGTCATCGATGACTGAGCAAGCCACTGAACGGAAGGTCGCGGAGGCACAGACCGCCGCGCTGGAGCTGGCGAAACTGGACGACGAGGCGCGGAGCGACGCCTTACACGCCATCGCGGACGCCATCGTGGACGAGGAGGCGCGCATCCTCGAGGCCAACGAGACGGACGTGACGGAAGGCGAGAAACTGCTCGAAGCCGGCGAGTACAGTCAGGCGCTCGTCGACCGGCTGAAGCTCTCGCCGTCGAAACTCGACGACATCGCGGAGATGGTCCGGAGCGTCGCGGAACAGGATGACCCGCTCGGTCGGACGCTCTCGGCCCGCCGCCTCGACGACGGCCTCGAACTCTACAAGGTGGGCGTCCCCATCGGCGTCATCGGCACCGTCTTCGAGTCCCGGCCCGACGCGCTGGTCCAGATCGCCGCGCTGAGCCTGAAATCCGGCAACGCGGTTATTCTGAAGGGTGGGAGCGAAGCCAGCCACTCCAACCGCGTCCTCTACGAGATCATTCGCGAGGCGACGAGCGATATGCCCGACGGCTGGGCACAGCTCATCGAAGCCCGCGAGGACGTGAACACCATGCTCGATATGGACGACTCCATCGACCTCCTCATGCCTCGCGGGAGTTCGGAGTTCGTGAGCTACATTCAGGACAACACCAAGATTCCCGTCCTCGGGCACACCGAGGGCGTGTGTCACGTCTTCGTCGACCGCGACGCGGATCTGGACATGGCCGAAGACGTTGCCTTCGACGCGAAGGTGCAGTACCCGGCGGTCTGTAACGCCGTCGAGACGCTGTTGGTCCACGAGTCGGTGGCCGCCGACTTCCTGCCCGAGATGGTCGAGCGCTACGAGGACGCCGGGGTGACCCTCCGTGGCGACGCCGCGGCCCGCGGGGTGGTCGACATCGACCCCGCGACCGACGAGGACTGGTCGACGGAGTACGGCGACCTCGAACTCTCGATCAAGGTGATCGGCTCCCTCGACGCCGCCATCGACCACGTCAACACCTACGGCTCGAAACACACCGAATCCATCCTGACCGAGGATGCCGACCGCGCCAGCACGTTCATGCGGAGCATCGACGCCGCGAGCGTCTTCCACAACGCGTCGACGCGCTTCGCCGACGGCTACCGCTACGGCCTCGGCGCCGAGGTTGGCATCAGCACGGGCAAGATCCACGCCCGCGGCCCCGTCGGCCTCGAAGGCCTCACGACCTACAAATACTACCTCGAAGGGAGCGGCCAGCAGGTCGCCACTTACTCCGGAGAGAACGCGAAACCCTACCTCCACGAGGAGTTCGAGGGTGACTGGATTCCCGGCCACCTAGCCGAGGAGTGAACGGCTGTGCGGCGGGCGGGCGTCTCGTCGTCTGCCGGACGGCCTACCGTCCGAATAGGCTCGCGTTTTTTCTCCGGCCCGACCGTCGAAGCCACCGATGAGCCGGGTCCAGCGATTCGTTCGAATCCCGGTCGACGACGCCGAACTCGACGGCGAACTCGTCGTGCCGGCGGACGCGCGGGGCATCGTCCTGTTCGCCCACGGGAGCGGGAGCAGTCGACACAGTCCGCGGAATCAGGCCGTAGCCGAGCGACTCCGCGAGGAGGGGCTTGCGACGCTCCTGTTCGACCTCCTCACCGAGGCGGAAGATCGCACGCGCCGCAACCGGTTCGACATCCCGTTGCTCACGGATCGACTCGCCGCAGTGACACGCTGGATCGGCGACCAATCGGAGACGGCCGACCTCCCCGTCGGCTACTTCGGCGCGAGTACGGGCGCAGCGGCGGCACTCCGCGCGGCGGCCGAAGACGGTCTCGATATCGACGCCGTCGTCGCTCGCGGCGGCCGCGTCGATCTGGCCGCGGATCGGGTGCCGGACGTCGACGCCCCCTGTCTGTTCGTCGTGGGGAGCGAGGACACCGAGGTACTCGAACGCAACGAGGCGATGTTGGCGGATCTGCCCGGCGAGAAACGCCTCGAGGTCGTCGAAGGAGCGGGCCACCTCTTCGAGGGACCGGGACAACTGACGACCGTCGCGACCCTCGCGGCCGAGTGGTTCGTCGACCACTTACCGGAGTAAGGCGACGAGAGCGACGAGGACGGCACCGACGACGACGCCGGCGCCGACGAGGACGGGCGGACTGCGGACGGCGTTGGCGACGGCCGCGGCCACGGCGATGGCGACGGCGCCGAGGACGAGGACGGGAATCACACGCCGGCCGGGGAGGGCGCCGGCGAAGCGCTCGCTGAGTGGCGTCGTGTCGGTGTCGCGGTTGGGTTGCTTCGGGCGGGAGAGGGTCTCGTCGACGTCGACCGACTGACCGTCGGACTGGGGTTCGACCGTCACCTCGACGGTCCGTTTCTCGGCGCCGTAGCCGGTGGCGATTTCGAGCGTACCCGTGACCGGCGAGTCGACATCCTCGACACCGACGGGGACCGACTGGGTCGTCTCGCGCTCGACGTACAGGTTGCCGTCGGTGTCGATGCGAGCGACCGCGGCCAGCGCGTCGTCGGCGCGGACGTGGACGTGGACGGCTTCGCCGTGGTTGCGAAGTTCGACCGAGAACGGCTCCGAGGTGGCGAATTCAGCCGGTGCTTCGACGCTGTGAAGCTCCCCACGGTTCAACTCGACGAGCAACACCGGAGTCACAGGCGGAGGGTCACACCGGGGGACGAAAAAACTTCAGGCCGTAGGCGGTGCTATTCGTCGTCGCGCATGTCCGGCGGCAGGAGATTCGGAATGCCGTCTTCGATAGGGTACACCTCGCCCGTGACGGTGCCGATCAGGCGGCCCTCGACGATCTCCTCGCCGTCGCGCTCGTCCACCTCGAGTTCGAGATCGCTCTTGTCGAGCGGGTCACAGAGGATCTCCATCAGGGATTCCTTCATTACCCGGCTGGTGGTGTCGGGCCGATAAAAATCCACGGGTAACGGGGTGACGGCGACGGATGATTCGGCTCACGCGCGCCAGATAGCCGTCACGACGCGGTCGTCGCGCTCGACCGCCTCGTAGGCGAATCCGCGCTCGTTGAGTCGGGGGAACAGGTGCTGGGGCACGCGGTCGTTCACCTGCACGAGGACGCCCTCGTCGAGATCGGCGAGCGTTTCGAGCGTCCGGGTCAGCGGCTCCGGCGGCGGCAGGTCGCGCACGTCCAGTACCTCGTGGATTCGAGTCGTCGGTGCGTTCGTTTCGGCCAGAAGCGAGTCGATGCCTGACATACTCGATAGATGGATAGCGGGGATCGAGGAGTTTGTCCCGAATCTGTTCGCCCCGTGCCGGGGACTTTTGGTGATGGCCGCGGGTGGCACGCGTATGCAATCAGTCACCGTCTCGCGGACCATCGACGCGCCGAGGGCGACGATTCAGGCGGCGATGGACGACCTCGAGGCGTTCATGCTCGCCGCCGGCTTCGACGAGGTGACCGTCGATGGCGACGAGATGTACCTTCGCAACCGCGTGGGCATCGCCACCATCGAACTGACGCTCGAATGCGTCGACGTGCCGGACGCCGCTCTCGCGTACGAACAGCGCGAAGGGATCTTCGAGTCGATGCGAACCGTCTACCGCCTCGACGACGCGGGTGAGGCGGGGACGCGCGTGGAAGCGACGACCGACTTCGCGCTCGACGTGGCTCTCGTCGGTGACCTCCTCGACTCGACGATCATCAAGCGACAGCGACACAAGGAACTCGACGCACAGTTCGACTATCTCGAAGACGCGGTCGAGTAGCGCGAACGTGTTCGGGGGACGATTTGGGGTGCGTCGTCACCTAGCCCCCATCCATGAGCCAACACGACGAGCGCCACGACACCTCGTGGTCCGCGAATCTCGAAGGCCCGGAACACGCCGCCAGCCGAGAGTTGGTGGTCGAGGAGGCCGTCGAGGCCGTCGAGCGCACCGACGACGGAAACCACGTCAACCTCGTGACCCACGGGGACCACGGCCACCCCGAGACGTACCTCTACGCCACTCTCCGCGAGGCGTTCGACGACGCGACCGTGGAGTACGTCGATCAGTGTGGCTGTGGCGGGTACGTCACCCGCGTTCACGTCTGATCCATGAATCCAACCGCTATCGACACCGACGAGCGACCGTTCGTCCTCGTGTGGGAACTCACGCGGGCGTGCGAGTTGACGTGCAAGCACTGCCGGGCCGACGCCCAGCCGGAGCGCCACCCCGACGAACTCACGACGGCGGAGGGGAAGGCGCTCCTGGACGAGGCACGGCGCTTCGGCGAGAACCAGCTAGTCGTCCTCTCGGGCGGCGATCCGCTCGCCCGCGACGACACCGTCGACCTCGTGCACTACGGCGCCGACCGAGGACTCCTGATGACGCTGACGCCGAGCGGGACGGCGTCGTTGACGCCCGACCGCGTGGACGCCCTCGCGGACGCCGGCGCGCGCCGGATGGCGCTGAGCATCGACGGCGGCACCCGTGCCGCCCACGACGAGTTCCGGGGCGAACCCGGGAGCTTCGACTCCACGATCCAAGCGGCGGAAGCCGCACGCGACGCCGGCCTCCCGCTCCAGATCAACACAACCGTCTGCGCCGAGACGGTGGACGAACTCCCGGCGATCCGTGATCTGGTCGCGGATCTCGGGGCCGTCCTCTGGTCGGTGTTCTTCCTCGTGCCCGTCGGCCGCGGGGCCGTCCTCGACTCCGTCGATCCAGAGACGGCCGAGGACGTGATGGCGTGGCTGGCCGAAGTCGAATCGGCGGAGGCGTTCGGCATCAAGACGACCGAAGCGCCCCACTACCGCCGGGTCGCGCTCCAGCAACGACGGGACGACGGGACGGGCGACGCCGCCGACGCCATCGGCCGCCGGACGGGGATCACCGCCGGCGACGGCTTCGCCTTCGTCAGCCACGTCGGTGAGGTGTTCCCCTCCGGCTTCCTCCCCGAGTCAGCCGGGAACGTCCGCGAGCGGAGTCTCGTCGAACTCTACCGCGAGTCGGACCTCTTTACCGCGCTCCGGGATACCGACGCGCTCCGCGGGAAGTGTGGCGCCTGCGAGTTCCGGGAGATCTGTGGCGGCAGTCGGTCGCGGGCGTACGCCACGACGGGCGATCCGCTCGAAAGCGACCCGCTCTGTGCGTACGTCCCGGAGGGCTACGACGGACCGCTTCCGAACGCTCCGGAACCAGCACCGAGCGACTGATCCATGGCGACACAGCCACCACTCGAACTCGACGGCTGCGACGGGAACACGATGGATCGGGACGGTCTCGACCGCCGCCTGCGCCGCTGTGGTGTCGCCGTCGCGGAACGGGAACTGCGGACGGCCCTGACGGCGCTCGACGACCTGACGCCGGCCCAGCGACGGATCGTCGCGCGCATGGCCGGGCGCATCGCCGCGGGCGTCCTCGCGCCGGCACGGGAGGCGGCCGCGGAGGGAGAGGATCGGACCGTCGCACGCCTGTTCGACCCCGAACGTATTCGGGACTGAACGTAGGCGGTGGGCGGCCGTATCGACGCTTATGACCATCGTCCCCCGCCCCTGGTCGAGCGACGACGACGATTTCGACGACTACGACGCGTTCGTCCCCGAACACGTCCCGGACCCCGGCCCGTTCCTCGCCGGGCACGCGGTGTTGACCGGGCGCGACCACGCCGCGTTCCACCGGCTGACCCGGGACCGCTTCGAGGAGCGCACCGTCTACGACGTGACCTTCGGCTACAACCTCGCGCGCCTGAATCTCGACACCCGACATCCCGACGCAGGCTACCGGTACGCCGTCGACGCGGACGACCCGACCGTCCTGCGCGCGGAGTTCACGCCGACGACCGAGTTCTGCCCGCAGAGCGACACGCTGGCGACGGCGTCGTTCCGGGCGTGGAACGCCGACGACGTGGCCCCGCCTCACGAGTTCGACCTCGTGCGTGTCCGCGTCTCGCCCATGCACGACGCCAGCGGGCGCATCAACGACCGTCTCGCGGAGATGGAGGCGACGTACCGCGAGGGTGGCGACGTGCCCGGCGCCGACGCGGGCGGGACGCTCGCCGACCCCGACGCCTCGGCGCGGGACGGCGCGACGAGTCCCTTCTGACGGCGATCAGTCGTCGATAGTGGGGTCCGCGCTGTCGGCGTCGGCCGCTACCATCCCGCCGCGGCGGAGCGACTCGGGCGCGTGTCGCCACACGACCAGCGCCACGTTCACCGAGAAGACGGCGAGGCCGAGGGCGAGTGCGACGCCGCCGGCGGTGGCGGCGAGCGCGTGACCCGCCCACTCGCCGGCGACGAGGAGCGTCCCGCCGCCGGCGACGAGGACGAGGTCGGCGGTTTCGAGCCGGTCGTCGTAGAGGTCGTCGATCATGGGCACGGCCTCGAAGCCGAGGCGGTCGCTGTAGCGGTGGACCCAGACGAGGAAGGGGACGACGTGATAGAGTGTCCCGACGAGGACGAACAGGAAGACCAGCCCGAGGAGGTGGGCGGTGCCCGGCGCGCCGAACGTCGCGTCGGTGGCGAGGGGGTCGCGGAGCCACGCGGGGAGCGTCAGGAGCGCCCAGCAGAGCGCCGCGGGCGCGAGGAGGACGTACCGAACCAGCATCGGCGTCCACTCGGCGCGGGCGTCGTGGAGGCGGCGACCGAGGACGACGAGGAAGGCGAACACGCCCGCGAGGAGGCAGGCGGCACCGAGGCGAGCGAGGGGCACGTTGGCGAGGAGGCGGCCGACCGCGAGGACGACGACCCCGGCCGGGTAGACGACCGTCTCGACGCGCTGGAGACGCCGGTCGAGGGAGTCGAGTTCTGTCTGGCCGAACATGGGGACGAGTTGGTAGAGGGCGCCGAAGACGGTGGTGAGGACGGCGCCGAAGAGCGCCAGCGTTGCGTGGGCGGCGACGACGCCGGACCGACCGACTGCGCCGCCAAAAACGGGAGTCACGAAGTCGACGGCCAGCGTGAGGCCGAGCGCCGTGAGCGCGACGAAAAAGGCGAGCGCGGCGGCGAAGTGGCGTTCGGTCACGTCGAGCGGCCGGGCCGTGGCGAGCGTCCGCCCGACGTTGTAGGCGAACGTCCAGAACCCCGCCAACACGAGGCCACCGAACAGCGGGAGGCCCACGAGCCGGTTCGTCAGGAGGGCGGCGACGAAGCCGACGAGGCCGCTGGCGACGAGCCACAGCTGGGCGCGTGCCAACCCGCGGGAGTGAAGCGCCGTCCCGGACCAGACGGGGACGAACTGGGTCATCGCGCCCGCGATGGTGAGACAGACGAAGCCCACGAGCAGGAGGTGGAGGTGGGCGAGACGGGCGAGGCCGGGCACCGCCCAGAGCGCGTCGACGACGCCGACCGCGGCGCCGGCGAGGAGAAACCCCAGCGCGACGACGAACTGTCTGAGCGGGATGGCGAGCGGTGGCTGGCTGGTCGTGTCCACGTCGCTGGGGATGGTGGCCATGGGAGCGCGTACGGACTCTACCACCCTCCGCGTCGGGACGAACGTGTTCGGGTCGGCGCGGTCGAACCCGGTTTTTAATACGACGGAACGTCTGACTCCCGACCATGCCTACTGCGGAAGTTTCGTTGCCGGACGACGTAGATATCGAGATCAGCCAGCTCGTCGAAGAGGGGGAGTTCATCAACCGCGATCAGGCGGTCGAGGAACTGCTCTCGCTGGGCGTGTCGGCGTACACCACGGACGAATCGCCGAATCAATCACCGGACGAAGATCTGTTCACGCAGGTCGTCGACGACCAGCAAGACCCCGCGATCCGGAACGAATCCGACGACGAACACACGCTGTAGGTGTTTACTCTGCGGTCAGTAGCCGCTCGGACATCGCGTCGAAGCCCTCGCGCTCGTCGGCCCAGAACTCGCGCAGGTCACCGACCGGCTGGTGGACCGGGTCGGCCACCTCCGAGTGCACCTCGTACTCCTGACTCGATTTTACCTCGTGGTACGCGTCGCGGAAGGGCATTCCCTCTTTCACTTTCTGGTTCGCGGTGTAGGCGGCGAAGATGCCCTCGTCGATGTCGAAGTCGTCCGAGCGTTCGAGGTTCTCGACCAGCGGCGTGAGGATGTCCACGGTGGCACGCACCGTATCGATCCCGTCGATCAGGTGGCCTTTCGTCTGCTGGCTGTCCCGGTTGTAGCCGCTCGGGAGTTTGCCGATAATGCGCCGAATCGCCTCCTTGCCCGCCGACACCTCCTCCGCCTTCGCCCGCGCGAGTTCGAGGATGTCGGGGTTGCGCTTCTGGGGCATGATCGAACTCCCCGTCGTGTAGTCGTCGGCGAGTTCGAAGAACTGCTGATCCTCGGAGAAGTTGATCACGTCCTCCGCGAGTTTCTGGATGTCGAGCATCACCAGATCGAGCGTCTGGAGCAGTTGTAGCTCCTGTTTCCCACGGTTGGAGCAGTAGATTGGGTTGTGCTGTTTCTGGGCGAAGCCGAGGAGTTCGGTCGTCAGGTCGCGGTCGATATCGAGGCTAGTGCCGTACGACGCGGCGGCGCCAAGGGGGTTCGAGTCGATGATGCGGTAGGTCGCCCGCAGGGATTTCAGGTCGTCGATCAGCGCGTCGACGTAACTCGACGCCCACAGCCCCGTCGAGGACGGCATCGCCTGTTGCTGGTGGGTGTAGCCCGGAATCAGCATGTTCTTGTCCTCGGCGAAGGTGCGGAGTGCGTCGATGAAGTCCAGCAGACGGTGGGCCAGATCGATGGTCGCGTCCTTCATGAACAGGCGCGTGTCGACGAATATCTGGTCGTTGCGCGAGCGGGCGAGATGCATCTTCTTGCCCGCCTCCGTCTGCTGGGTGACACGCTCCTCGACGAACGTGTGGACGTCCTCGCCTTCCACCTCGTCGGCCTCGTGGTAGAGGTCGGTGAGGGCGTCGCGGAGTTCGGCGAGTTCCGCGTCCGTGACGAAGCCCTGCCGGTTCAGCATCGTCACGTGCGCGAGATTCGTCAGCACGTCGTACGGGAGAAACCGATTCTCGAACTCTTTCGGCTCCATCGTGTACTGGAGTGTCGCCTCACTCGCCGAGTGATCGGTGTTCTCCCAAAGCATGTACCCGCGTACCCTCAGACCGTACTAAAGGGTTTTGTACCCGGTCGGAGCGGTGGGTGAGCGGACGTGGAAGGTGGTGTGTGAGAATTATCAATAAGCGAGACTAACCAGTAATACATAAGCGAGTAGTTATGTTTGCTGATTCGCGATGTGATTCGTCAGAAGCGCCCATAGTGACCATCTGAACACCCATACAGCGCTTTTAGCCGACAGACCCACTAGTCCACGGCCGACCGATTTAGAATAGGGCGATTCGGCCTAAATCGGTCTGTCGAAGGCTCAAAGCGCCACAATTAATATTGAATTTCGGAATACATATTCTCATACAATCATAAAATTCAGAGAATATATTGGAGGTAGGTAGTTCTGCTACTTCCGCGGCGTCCGCTCCATGTCCATCGAGTCGTAGAGGTCGAGGATGGCGAGGAGGGCTTCGTCGCGCTGGTCGTAGATGTCGTCGGGGTCGACGTCGGACCAGTCGTAGACGCCCTTCCCCGTCTTCAGGCCGTAGTCGCCGTTTTCGACGGCCTCCGAGAGCACGTCTTTCGACTCGGTGCCGCGGTCGAGGTCGGGGAGGAGGTACTCCTCGACCTCGTGCTCCACGTCGAGGCCGGAGTGGTCGACCTTCTCGAAGATACCGAGGAGGGGGAGGCGGAAGCCGAAGCCGGCTTTGACCGCGCGGTCGATGGCCTCCGCGCTGGCGACGCCGCGGTCCAGAAGTGAAAAGGCCTCGTAGATCATCGCCATCTGGATGCGGTTGCCGATGAAGCCGGGGATGTCCTTCTCGACGCGAACCGGCGTCTTGCCCATCTCGTCGAAGAAGTCGTAGGTCGTCTCGACTACTTCGTCGGCCGTCTCCTCGCCGCGGATGACTTCGACGAGCGGGACGACGTAGGGTGGGTTAAACCAGTGAGTGCCGACGACCTGTTCCGGCCGATCCGTGGCGGCGGCAATCTCCGTGATCGAGAGGCCGGAGGTGTTGGTGGCGAGGATGGCGTCGGCCTCGGCGTGGTCGTCGAGGTTCGCGAACACCTCCCGCTTGATATCCAGATCCTCGACGACGGCCTCGGTGACGAAGTCGGCGCCGTCGACGGCGTCGGGAAGCGACGTGGTGCGGGTGATGCGGTCGGCCGCGGCGTCGGCTTCGTCGGCGTCGACTTCGCCCGCGGAGACGAGCGTGTCCAGTACCGAGCGGACGCGATCCTCGCTCTCGGCGAGGAGGTCCTCGTTCACGTCGTAGAGCGCGACCGGATGGCCGTCGAGCGCGAACGCGAGGGCGATGCCGTGGCCCATGACGCCGGAGCCGAGGACGGCGGCGGTGTCGATGCCGTCGGGGGAGTTCATATATTGGTCTCCGACTGCCCCTTCGTACCGAGGAACTCCCGCGTCTCCGCCGGCGTCGCGATTTCGCGGCCCGCGACCTCCCGCGTGAGTCGGACCATCTTCTCGACGAGTTCCGCGTTACTCTCGGCGAGCTGGCCGCGTTCGAGGAAGAGGTTGTCCTCCAGTCCCACACGGACGTTCCCGCCCATGTGGACGGCCTGCGTGCCGAGCGGGAACTCGTGGCGGCCGGCCCCGATGACCGAGAAGGAGAAGTCGTCGCCGAACAGGTCGTCCGCAACGTCGACGAGGTGGTTCAGGTTCTTCGCCGTCGCGGCGATACCGCCGTGGATACCCATCACGAACTGGATGTGAAGCGGCGTCGGGAGGATGCCACGGTCGACCATGTGTTTCGCGTTGTAGAGGTGGCCCACGTCGTACACTTCGAGTTCGGGCATGGTGCCGTGTCCCTCGAAGGTGGGGAGGATGGTCTCCAGATCCTCGAAGGTGTTCCGGAAGACGTAGTCGCGGGAGTTGGCGAGGTACTCCTCCTCCCACTCGTACTCGAACTCGTCGAATTTGGGGAGCAACTGGTAGAGGCCGAAGTTGATCGACCCCATGTTACAGGAGGCCATCTCGGGTTCGAGTTCGGGTACGACCGAGATGCGTTCCTCGACGGTCATCCCGTGACCGCCGCCGGTCGTCGGCTGGATGATGGCGTCACAGTTGGCCTGGATGGTCTCCGCGACCTGTCGGAACAGGTCGAGATCGGTCACGGGTTCGCCGGTTTCCTCGTTGCGGACGTGGATGTGGACGATGCTGGCTCCGGCCTCGGCGGCCGCGATGGCCTCCTCCGCGATCTCCTCCGCGGTGACGGGAAGGTGAGGCGACATGGTCGGAGTGTGAATCGCGCCGGTAACCGCACACGAGATGATCGTCTTGTCGAAATCGCGCATACGGGCGTGCGGACGGCCCCGACTACTATATTATTGGGGGTGACGGCACGGTTGTCGCCGTCGCCGGCGACACGAAAAGAACGGCCGATTCAGCCCTTGACGCCGCCCGCCCCGAACCCTTCGACCAGGTAGTCCTGAACGAGGATGTAGAGGACGAGCACCGGAATCGTCACGAGCGTGTTGGCGGCCATGAACTGCCCCCACGGCGGGTTCGCGGAGTTGAGCATCTGATTGAGGCCGACCGGGAGCGTCTGCATGTTGTTCTGGGACATGATGACCGAGGCGTAGAGGAAGTCGTTCCACGCCAGCGACCACGTGAAGATGGCGGTGGCGATGATCCCCGGCAGGGCGTTGGGGAGGACGACGTAGACGAACGCCTGCATCCGGCTGGCGCCGTCGATCATCGCCGCCTCCTCCAGCGAGTAGGGGATGCCGTTGAAGAACTCCCGGAGCACCCAGATACTGAACGGGAGCGCGAACGTGAGATAGACGAGCGCGAGGCCGTACCACGTGTTCGTCAGCCCGTAGTCGTTCATGAGGATGCCGAGCGGCACCACCAGCACGATGGCCGGGAACATGTAGACGAGCAGGATGGAGTTGTCGAGGAACTCCTTGCCGCGGTACTCGAAGCGGGAGATGCTGTAGGCCGCGAGCGTCCCGAGGATGATGGTCGTCGTCGTCGCCAGCACGGAGACGATGACGCTGTTGCGGTAGTAGAAGAAGAATTCACGGTTGCTGTCCCAGAGGTCGAAGTAGTGCTCCAGGGTCCACTTGTGCGGGACGACTTCGGGTGGTCGGGTGAAGAGGTGCACCTCGGGCTGGAGCGAGGTGATCGCCATCCACACGAGGGGGAACAGGGAGTAGACGAGGACGGCACCGATCAGCCCCCACATGATCCCCCGACCGGTCAGGTTGTACGCTCGGGTCGGTACGCTGTCTCGAAGGCGCTGCTCTAGGTCGTTGCTGATGTTGGTGATGTTAAGCTTCAACGTCGGTCCCTCCCGTGTTGTAGTACCGTCGGAGGTACAGCAGTCCGACGGTCATCAGAATCACGAACATGACGTTCGCGATGGTTGCGGCGAAGCCGAACCGGAGGCCGGTGTAGGCTTCGATGTACGCGTAGATCGGGAGCGTCTGCGTCGCGGTGCCGGGTCCCCCACCCGTCAACAGGTAGATGGGCGCGAACTTCCGGAACATCCAGACCGCGCGCAGTAGAATGACGATCACGAGGATGTTGTACAGTTGCGGCAGGGTCACGTACCGGAACTGCGCGACCTTGTAGGCGCCGTCGAGTTGGGCGGCTTCGTAGAGGCTCGGTGGAATCGTCTGCAGTCGGGCGAGCACCGTGATGACGACGAACGGCGTGAACCGCCACACACCGAGCATGACCGCGGAGCCCATCGCCAGTTCGTAGCCGAAAAAGGAGATGGGTTCCTGCACGAGGCCGATCATGAGGAGAATGGAGTTGAAGACGCCGTAGGTGGCGTTGAAGATCCAGCGGAAGTTGAACACGGCCACGATGGTCGGCACCATGTACGGGAACAGCGCCGCTCCGCGGACCGTGTTACGGCCCGCGAACGACTTGTGGAGCAGGAGCGCCACGGCGACGCCGAGCACCAACTGAATCGAGACGGTGCCGATAGTCCAGAGGACGTTGTTCTTCAGCGACTGCCAGAACACGTCCTGTCCCAACAGCGTGATGTAGTTCTCCACCCCGACCCACGTGAGGGTCATCCCGAACCCACTGGTCGAGTGGAAACTCAGATAGATGGAGTACATGAGGGGGAAGAATACGATGGCGGCGAACACGACGAGTGTCGGCAGGATCAGGAGCCAGCCCAGCTTGTTCTCCTCCATCCGCCAGTTGAGCAGTCGGTCCGTCACCCCCCGTACCAGTCGCTTCCGTTGTCTGCGTATGGTGCTCATGCCGCTAACGACTGTGCACCACCTATTATAATTAATGGAGGATCTGGCGATCCGGTCCGCAGTGACTGACGGCGGCCCTCCCGTCGAGTGACTGGCGAAGGCCGTCTCGTCGGGCAACGACTAAGTCACCGACCCGTGACGCGTGGCACATGGCCTACGAACACACGCCGGTCACGGTCGAAGGCAAACGCGCGGTCGTCATCGGAGGAACGAGCGGTATCGGGCGGGCGCTCGCCCGCGGCTTCGCGGCCGACGGTGCGGACGTGGTCGCGACGAGTCGGAGCGAGGACAGCGTGGCGGAGATGGCGGCGGAACTTCGCGACCTCGGCGCCGAAACCATCGAGCAGACCTGCGACGTGACGGATCGGGAGACGCTCGTCGATCTGCGCGACGCCACCATCGACGCCCTCGGCGGCGTCGACGTACTGGTCACCTCCCAGAGCTACATCGCTCGCTCGAATCTGGCCGAGGGGACCGACGACGAGTGGGACGCGGTGTTCGACGTGCAACTCGACGGCACCTACCGCGCCGTCCAGACGTTCGCCGAACGGATGGACGAGGGGTCGATCATCGCCATCTCCTCCATCTCGAACGGCCTCTCGATCCCGAATCTGGTGCCGTACACCACGGCGAAGGGGGGCATCGACGCGTTCACGCGGGTCGCGGCGAAGGAACTCGGCCCCGAGATTCGGGTGAACGCGATCCGCCCCGGCTTCGTCCGCACCGAACAGACCGGCGGCACCTACGACGAGGGAACCGACCGACACGGGGAGATCGTCCGCCGGACGACACACGGCCGGATGGCCGACCCCGAGGAGATGGTCGGGGCGGCGATCTACTTCGCCAGCGACGCCGCGAGCTACGCGAACGGGAGCGTCCTCACGGTCGACGACGGGTTCACAGCCGACGCGTTCGGCGAGTAGACAGCGAAGAAGGAGGATGGGTAGCAAGTGCCGGCGTCGGCGGAGATGTCGACGCCGGCGATGGTCTCGGTGGTGAGTGCCGACGCTTCAGTTACCGCCTCCGTAGTTGGCGACGGCCTGTTCGGCCCGTTCCGCCATCTCCGTGGCAGCCTCGTCGGCGGAGATGTCGCCGGCGTAGTACTGGGAAGCCGGGCCGCTCATGACGGGCGTGCGGACGATTTCGGCCATCTCGGGGAAGGCCGGGAACTCGGGGCCGGCGCGGCACTTGGGGTGGGAGGTGCGCGCGGATTCGACCAGCAGATCACGGATCTGCTCGCCGTTTTCGACCTCGCTCCAGAAGTCCATGTTGTTCCACGGCTCCTCGTGTTCCGTGAAGATGGGCGTCGTGTTGCCGGGCGTCCCCGTCATGTACTCGTCGACGAAGATGTCCGGTTCGAGGTACGTCTGGAACCAGTCGATCGCCTCCTGCTTGTTCGTGGCGTCCTTGATCAACTGGCCGCCGTCGCCCGACATGACGCTCGTGTTGTCGTTGGGATCGGCCTGATCGTTGTTCGGCTTCGGCGGGTGGCCGTTCACGACGTACTCGACGATCTCCGGCGTCTGCTCGACGACGTTGATCGTCGTCCGGCCCCAGTAGAGACAGTGGGCCACGTTGTCGGTGGCGTAGTTGGTGTACGCCTCGCCGTAGCTGAAGCTCTCGTTCCCCGGTGCGGCGTACTGGACGAGTTCGTTGTAGTGGTTCAGCACGTCCCGTGTGACCTGAGAGTCGAAGGCGACGTTTTTCTCCGGGTCGAGCGCGTTCCCGCCGGCGTTGCGCAGGCGCACCAGGAACATGTCCGACATGTAGGTGTTGCGCGCCGTCGAGAGCGACGTGCCGTAGAGGTCGTTGTCGGCCTCGTGGGCCGCCTTGACGTACTCCAGTTCCTCGTTCCAGTTGGACGGCTTGGAGTCCATACCGATGTCCTCCATCACGTCCGTCCGGTACCACGACACCGGCGTCTGGTTGTTCGTCTGGACGCAGTAGAACGAGCCGTCCTTGGCCAGGTAGTGGGTCTCCGGCACGTTGTCGGCGACCTCGCCCGCGACTTCGGTCACCGGGTCCATGACCTTCTGTGGGTCGTCGGTGAAGCCCTGATCGTTCAGAATCAGGGAGAGTTCGTTGTCGATGAAGAAGGCCATCTCCGGCCAGCTACCGGTGTTGGCGGCCTGCACCAGCCGGGAGTAGATGTTCTCCCAGTTGGTGTACCCCATCGAGATGTTGACGTTGGGGTTGTCCTGTTTGAACCGCTCGGTGGCGACGTTGTACGACCGCTTCGACGCCGGCGACGTGTACGTGGTGAGCAGGTTCACCGTCTTTCCGCCGCCACCACCACCGCCACCGCCGCCTCCGCCGCCGTCTCCGCCGTCACCACCATCGCCACCACCACCGCCGCTACAGCCAGCGAGTGCTGTGGCCCCGATGGCGCCGGCCCCGGCGAGGACGCGACGCCGCTGCATCTCCAACCGTTTCTCCTCCTCCTCGGCAGTGGTATCACTTGCCATGGGTGTTCCAACTGATTTCTATCCATCGTTAATAAACATTTGGGGACGTCGCCCCCGCGACCGAACGCTTCTTCCCGCGTCGTCGGGTAGTCGTCGCCGATGGACCGTCAGACCATGGCCGTCGAGGCGGCACACGCCGGCGCGGAACTCGCCGCGGAGTTGTTCCGCACGTCGCTCGACGTCGAAACGAAGGCGTCGGCTACCGATTACGTCACCGAGGCCGACACCGGCTCGCAACGTCGGATCGTCGAACGCATCGCCGACGCGTACCCCGACGACGCCATCGTCGGGGAGGAGGGCGACCAGCGGAAACGGCTGCGAGACGGCGAGACGGCGTGGGTGATCGACCCCATCGACGGCACGACCAACTACGTGCGGGGCATTCCCTTCTGGGCGACGAGCGTCGCTGCCGTCGTCGACGGCGAGACCGTCGCCGCCGCGAACTCCCTCCCGGCGCTCGACGAGGTGTACCACGCGGGGACCGACGGCGTCACCCACGACGGGGACGCCGCGACGGTCAGCGACACCGCCGATCTCGAAACGAGCGTCGTCGCGCCCACTCTCCGGTACGGCCGCGAACACGGCGACGCCTACGGCTCGCTCCTCGGAACTCTCTCGCCCGCCGTCGGCGACGTGCGCCGTCTCGGCTCCGCCCAGACGGCGCTCTCGCTCGTCGCTGGCGGCCACGTCGACGCCGCCCTCGGCGTCGTCGCGTCGCACCCGTGGGACACCGTCGCCGGTGTCCACCTGATCCGGCAAGCGGGGGGTCGCGTCACCGACCTCACTGGCGAACCGTGGACGCCGCGAAGCGAGGGACTCGTCGCCTCGAACGGCCGGATCCACGACGATCTGCTCGCGCTGCTCTCCTAACCTATCGAGATGCCGCCGTTCACGTCGAGGACGGTGCCGGTGATCCAGTTCGATCCCTGTCCCGAGAGGAAGACGATAGCTTCCGCGATGTCTTCCGGTTCGCCCAGCCGGTTCAGGGGCGTCATCTCGTCGTCGTAGCCGGGTTCGTTCTCGGTCATCGGCGACCAGACCGGTCCGGGGGCGACGGCGTTGGCGTAGACGCCGTCCGGTGCGCCGTTGCGCGCCACCCACCGGACGAACCCGTGGACGCCAGCCTTCGAGGCGACGTAGTTCGGTCCGCTGATGACGCCCCCGACCTGTCCCGCGACCGACCCCACGCAGACGATTTTGCCGTACTCGCGGTCGCGCAGGTCGTCGTAGAACGCCTGCACGACCAGCATCGTCCCCGTGAGGTTCACGTCGATCTGCGTGCGCCAGTCGTCGAGTGTCATCTCGGTGAGATCGGTCCGACTCACGATGCCGTGGACGGTGGCGACGATGCCCACGTCGCCCGCGTCGGTCGCCCGATCGCGGAGCCGCGCCACCGCGTCGGGGTCGGTCACGTCCGCCTGCACGGTCGTGGCGTCGCGGCCGTGAGCCTCGACCCGCGCGGCGGCCTCGGCTAGCCCGTCGTCGGTCACGTCCGTCGCCACCACGTCCGCGCCCTCGCGGGCGAGGGCGTCGCAGGTCGCCCGCCCGATGGCGCCGGCCGCGCCCGTCACGACAGCCGTCGTCCCCGAGAGATCGGTCGGGCCGCTGATCGGTGCGGTCACGAGTCCCCTCCGTGCTGCTGGTGGGCGACCGACCGGTCGTGCGTGTGTGCTCGCATGAAAGGGCCATGCACTCCCGGCGTGATATACGTTGGCGACCGGCACGCCGGAAAGGTTCATGTGATCAGCAGGATACGGTGTGAGGTAATGTCACACTCTGACGCGTCCCCCGAGCCAGTAACGCGCGGCGATCTCGGGACCATCGCGACGCGCGCCGCGCGTCGGGACCCGGAGGGCGTCGCGTTCGTGGAAGTCGACACCGGGCGGACGGTAACCTACGGCGCGTTCGAGCGGTGGTCGAACGCGTTCGCCGCCGCGCTCCGTGACCGCGGACTGACCGACGGCGACACCCTCGCGGTGCTGGCGACCAACGGGGTCGAGATGTACGTAGCACACGTCGGGGCGCTGAAAGCCGGCGTCGTCACGCTCTTTTGCAACGCCGACCTCACGCCCGACGCGCTCGCGTACCAACTCCGGGACGGCGACGCCGACGCCGTCGTCCGCGACCCGGCACTGGCCCCGAAGTTGGCGGCGTTCGACGGTGACCTCGATCCGACGATCACGACCGAGGCGGACGACACCGACGCCGTTTCCGTCGCGTCGCTGGCCGGCACGGATGCGTCGCCGCCCGATGTGGCGCCGGCACCGGACGATCCGGCGCTCGTCCTCTACACCAGTGGCACGACGGCGAAGCCGAAAGGCGTCGTCCACACCCATCGCTCCTACACGTACGGGGTCGTGAACACGCTCGTCGGCGGCGACGTGCGCCGCGACGACGTGCAGACTGGCGTCCTCCCGCTCTTTCACATCCACCAGGACCTCTGGACGAAGGCGGCGTTCTGCGTCGGGGCGACGACGGTCCTCTACGACGACTTCGACCCCGGCACCTTCCTGCGGAGTATCGACGACCACGACGTGACCTACGTCAACCTGATGGCGTCGATGTACCGGCAACTCCTCGACGCCGAGGCGGCGGTCGACGCGTCGTCGGTGCGCCGGTGTGTCCACGGGATGCCGATGGAGATGGACGTGCGGGAGCGCGTCGTCGACGCCTTCGATGCCGACCTGCAGAAGGTGTACGGGCAGACGGAGACGCTGGTGACCACCTTCCTCGACCCGCGCTGGCAGTTCGAGAAGTCGGGCAACTACGTGGGCGAGGCGACGCCCTTTGCGGACGTGGCGGTGATGGACGAGGACGGCGAACTGCTCGGCCGGGGTGAGACGGGCGAAATCGTCGTCCGCGGGCCGAGCGTCATGCAGGGATATCTGAATCGGCCGGACGCCTCCGCGGCGGCGTGGACCGACGGCTGGCACCACACCGATGACATCGGCCGGGTCGACGAGGACGGCCTCCTCCGGTTCGTCGACCGCAAGGGCGACATGATCAAGACAGGCGGCGAGAACGTCGCCTCCATTCGGGTCGAGGAGTGCCTGCTCGATCACCCCGCGGTCGCAGAGTGTGCGGTCGTCGGCCTCCCGCACGACCGCTGGGACGAGGCGGTCACGGCGTTCGTCCGGGTGGTGGTGGGCGAGGACGTGTCGGCGGACGACCTGCACACACACTGCGAGGCGCGTCTCGCGCCGTTCGAGCGACCGAAGTCCATCGTCGCGGTCGAGACGTTCCCCTACACCGCGACGGGAAAGATCGCGAAAGCCGAGTTGGCGTCGGCCCACCGCGACCACTACGAGTAGCTCGACGGACGCAAAAACCTATTACCCTCTCGTGGTACACTTCGGAGCATGACAGAACGCGAGAAGCGGACCGACGAAGTGGTCTACACCCCCTCGCGGGAATTCGTCGAATCGACCAACGTCTACGACTTCATGCAGACGTACGACATCGAGGACTACGAGGCGTTGATCGAGCGGACCACCTCGGAGGTGGCGGGCGAACCGCGCTCCGGCGTCGCGTGGTTCTGGGACGAACTCGTCGACTATCTCGACATCGAGTTCGACGAGGGGTACGACGCGGTCCGGAACGACGCCGAAGGGCCGCAGTTCACGGAGTGGTACCCCGGCGGGAAACTCAACGCCGCGCACAACACGGTCGACCGACACGCGGCGCCTGACTCGGAGACCCGCAACAAGGTCGCCTGCATCTGGGAGGGCGAACCGGGTGAAGTGCGCGAGATGACCTACCACGAACTCGCCCGGCAGTCGAACCGGGTGGCGAACTACCTCGAATCCAGGGGGATAGAAACGGGCGATACGGTCGGCCTCTACATGCCGATGGTACCCGAGGTCATCTCCATCCTCTACGGCTGTTTCAAAGTGGGCGCCATCGCCGTCCCCATCTTCTCGGGGTTCGGCGTCGACGCCACCGCGACCCGCATCGGCGACGCGGAGTGTTCGGTCCTCTTTACGGGCGATGGGTTCTACCGCCGCGGGAGTCACGTCACGCTGAAGGAGGCGGCCGACGACGCCATCGCACAGGCGGGCCACGTCGAACACACGGTGGTGTACGACCGCCTCGGCCTCGCGAGCGCCGAGGAGATTCCGTGGGACGACGACCGGGACGAACACTGGGCGGAGACGGTCGGCGAGGCGGACGACGACTACGACACCAAGTCCCTCGACGCGAGTCAGGAGTCCATGCTCCTCTACTCGTCGGGGACGACGGGGAAGCCGAAAGGCATCGTCCACACCCACGCCGGCGCGCTGATGCAGGCCGCCAAGGAGGTGTACTTCGGGATGGATCTCAAGCCCTCCGACCGCTTCTTCTGGGTCAGCGACATCGGGTGGATGATGGGCCCGTGGACGCTGATGGGCACCCACGCCCACGGCGGGACGATGGTCATGTACGAGGGGGCGCCGGACCACCCCGAACCCGACCGCTTCTGGCAGTTGATCGACAACCACGGCATCACGCAGTTCGGCATCTCCCCGACGGCGATCCGGGCGCTCCGCAAGCGGGGCGACGAGTGGGTCGAGGACTACGACCTCTCCAGCCTCCGCCTGCTGGGATCCACGGGCGAACCGTGGGACCCCGAGTCGTGGCTCTGGTTCCACGAGGAGGTCGGCGGCGGCGACACGCCGATCATCAACATCTCCGGAGGCACGGAGATCATGGGGTGTTTCCTCATGCCCATGCCGATCACGCCGCTCAAGCCCTGCACCCTCGGCGGGCCGGGATTGGGGATGGACATCGACATCGTCGACCGCCACGGCGACTCCATCGCGGACACGCACGAACGCGGCTTCCTCGTCGCGCGTGACTCCTGTCCGAGCATGACCAAGTCGCTCTGGAGCGGCGACGAGCGCTATCTGGACGAGTACTGGAGTTCGTGGGAGGACCTCTGGGACCACGGTGACTGGGCCCAGAAGGACGAGGACGGCTTCTGGTTCCTCCACGGCCGCGCGGACGACGCCCTCAACGTCGCGGGCCGGAAGGTCGGCCCCGCCGAAGTCGAGGGTGCGGCGATGGAACACGACGCGGTGAATCAGGCGGCCGCCGTCGGCGTGCCCGACGACACGACCGGCACCGCCGTCGTCCTCTACACCGTCCTCGAAGCGGGCGAGGAGGAGAGCGAGGAACTACGCGAGGCGATCCGCGACACCGTCGGCGAGGAACTCGGCAAGCCGTTCCGCCCCCGCGAGGTCCTGTTCGTCGACGCCTTCCCCAAGACCCAGAGCGGGAAGATCATCCGCCGGGCCATCGAGTCGATCTACCGCGGTGAGGATCTGGGCGACATGAGCAGCATCGAGAACCCCGACGTTCTCGACGAGATCGAGGCCGCGCGCTAATCGACTGACTGCCATCTGTTTTTGAGATCATCAAACGAGTGTGGCGTGCTACCGTCCGAGTCAGGGCGAGTCGGTCGGCGATTCATAACACGCGTACGTGTGTTTGTGTTTTCGAGTGTGCGCGCAATCGACCCGACCGTCGGTAGCTCGAACAGCCAGTACAGCCCCGCTACCGACGTATTCCCATATTGTTTGAGAGTGTCAAAACTTTTGGCCACGTGAGTGATCAACATGGCCGATAGGAGAGTTGGTGGGCTGTCAGCCGACCTACCGACCGAATTCTACACGGTCGTTTTTGACATACCCAAAAGGTAACTCCCCCCCGATCGTACGTGGACGGTATGCCCGAAAAACACGGTCACCGGAAGATCAAGTCGGTGGATACGACGTGTCGGCTCGTCAAATTACTCCGGGAACGGGGAGAGGCGACCGTGTCGAATCTGGCCGCGGACCTGGATCTCGCGCCCGGGACCGTCCACACACATCTGGCCACGCTCAAGGATCACGGCCTCGTCGTGCAGAGCGAGGATGGCTACCGACTCGGACCGCGGTTTCTCACGCTCGGGGAGTTCGTCCGAAACCACTCCGACCTCTACCAGGCGGCCAAGGAGGAGATCGAGGACCTCGCCGACGAGTGCGGGGAGTGTGTCCATCTGCTGACCGAACACGACGGCCGCCTCGTCCCCATCTACGAGCGGTTCGGTGAGAACGCCGTCGCCGTCGAGTACCACAACCGAAAACGGGAGGAACCGGTGAAACACCTCCACTGTACCGCCGCCGGGAAGGCCATCCTCGCGTACACGCCCGACGACCGCGTCGCGGAGATCATCGACGAAGTGGGCCTGCCGCCAAACACGCCCCAGACGATCACCGACTGCGACACCCTCCTCGACGAACTCGAACGGATTCGTCAGCGGGGCTACTCGGTCGCTGAGGAAGAGCAGTTGCAAGGTCTCCGCGCCGTCGGCGCGCCGATCCGGGGATCGGACGGGAACGCCCTCGGCGCCGTCGCCGTCTCCGGGCCGACCGGGCGGCTGAAAGGCGAGCGCTTCGAATCCGAGATTCCGGAACTCGTCATCCAGACCGCGAACATCTGCGAGGTGAACTACGAGACGCTCGATCTGAGCGAGGAGGTGCTGTGAGTTCACGGAGATTTATACCCCACAGGGTCGTGCGCCGACGTATGGGACACGAGTACCTCAAGGAGACGGAGCGACCGTCCATCGAGATCAGCGACGAGGTGACCGAGGCCGTCGACGACATCCTGTCCGCCGTCAGGGAGCGCGGTGACGACGCCGTCCGCGAGTTCACCGAGCGGTTCGACGGCGTGGACCGCGAGTCGATCCGCGTCACCGACGCGGAGATCGAGGCCGCCCGCGAGGACATCACCGACGACGAACGCGACACCATCGACCAGATCGTCGAGAACGTCCGCGCGTTCCACGAGGAACAGCGAGACCACATCGAAGGCTTCGAGAAGGAGTTCCACCCCGGCGTCCGCATGGGCCAGCGAGTCGTTCCCGTCGAGTCCGCGGGCGTCTACATCCCCGGCGGGCGCTACCCGCTCGTCGCCTCGCCGGCCATGACCATCGTCCCCGCAGTCATCGCCGGCGTGGATCGGATCGTCGCCTGCGCACCCCCGACCGACGAAGGCGGCATCCAGCCCGCGCAACTGTACGCCATGGACGCCGCGGGCGCGGACGAAATCTACTGCGTCGGCGGCGCACAGGCCATCGGCGCGATGGCGTACGGCACCGAGAGTATCGACGCCGTCGATCACGTCGGCGGCCCCGGCAACGTCTTTACCACCGAGGCCAAGCGGCAGGTGTACGGCAACGTGGGCATCGACTTCCTCGCCGGCCCGACCGAGGTGTTGATCCTCGCCGACGAGACGGCGGACCCCGAACTCGTCGCGACCGACCTCCTCGCGCAGGCCGAACACGACACCAACTCCCGACCCGTCCTCATCACGACCGACGAGACGCTGGCCCGGGAGGCGATGGCCGAACTCGACGCCCAGTTGCCCGACCTCCGGACCGAGGAGGTCGCCCGCGAGTGCTGGAACCAGAACGGCGAGGTCATCGTCGCGGACACGATGGCCGAGGCGGTCGACCTGACCAACGACTACGCGATGGAACACCTGCAGGTGATGACCGAGGAACCGCGGGCGCTGATGGACGACCTCCACAACTACGGGTCGCTGTTCCTCGGGGAGGGCTCGCCCGTCGTCTTCGGCGACAAGAGCGCCGGCACCAACCACAGCCTCCCGACCCTAGAGATCAGCAAGTACAGCGGCGGGATCTGGGTCGGCACCTACCTCAAGGTGCTCACCCACCAGGAGGCGACGCCGGAAGGCGCGGCGCGATTGGCCGAACACGCCGCGGCCGTCTGCGAAATCGAGGGGACACACGCCCACCAGCTTTCGGCCGAGGCGCGCCGCCGCGACGACGAAGACGAGTAACGCGGGCACCCGGTTTTATTTTGGCGCCGGTTTGACGAGGAGTGTGAGCCTCGAACGGGCCTTCGGTGACGGCGCGTCGGTCCTCGACGATACCACCTTCCGCCTCCTCGTCCTCGCCAACATCAACGGTGCCATCGGCGCGGTGGTCGTCTCGCCAGTGCTGGAGGGGCTGGCGGGACCGTACGGCATCGACGGCGCCAGTCTCGGCTTGATGATGTCGGCGTTCACCGCGCCGAGCATCGTCGGCATCCCGCTGGCGGGCGCCATCGCCGACCGCTACGGCCGCAAGCCCGTCCTGATCGCGTCGCTGCTCCTGTTCGGTGCCGGCGGGTCCGCGCTCGCGTTCACGACGAACTACACCGTCGTTCTCGCGCTCCGGGGCGTGCAGGGCGTCGGCTACTCGGGCATCATCCCCGTCGTCATCACGAGCATCGGCGACGTGTACGCGGACGCGGAGGAGACGGCGGCCCACGGCCTCCGGTTCAGTTCCTCGGCGCTCTCGCAGGCCGTCTTCCCCGCGTTCGCCGGTGCCCTCGCCGCGCTCTCCTGGCGCTTCCCCTTCCTCCTCTTCGCCGTCGCGTTCCCCATCGCGGGGCTGGTGTACGTCGGGCTGGAGGAACCGTCGTCGACTCCCCGGTCCGACGGCGGCCGACCGGCGACCCGCGACACCGGCGCGTACGTCCGCGCGGTGCTGTCGGCGGTCGCTCGTCCCCGCCTCGGCGCCGTCCTCCTCGCCCTCGGCGTCCCGGCGTTCGTCTGGATCACGTTCCTCACCTACAACTCGTTTTTCGTCGTCGAAGTCCTGGGCCACTCGCCGCTGTACGCGAGCGCGCTCCTGACCGTGTTGAGCCTCGTCAATGCGACGACGGCGAGTCAGGCGGGACGCGTCACCGCGGCCACCGACGGCGCCTTCCGCCCGCTGGTCGCGGCGAACGTCGCGCTGGCGGTTGGCCTCGGACTGTTCGCGCTGGCCCCCTCGATTCCGGTCGCCGTCCTCGCCGTCGGCTGTGTCGGCGTCGGCTTCGGCCTCTCCTTCTCACTCCTGCGAAACGTCGTCACGGACCGGGTGGACGCGGAACTCCGGGGCGGCGTCGTCGGCATCGGGGAGTCGATCATCCGACTCTCGAACAGCGTCGGGCCGCTCGTCACCGGCGCGGCCATCGCCCTCCTCTCGCCCGGACGCGGGTTCGTCGCGTCGCTCCGGTGGACCGTGTTGGTGGTCGCCGTCGCGACGGGTGTGGGCGGCGTCGCCGTGATCTACGTGGCCTGGCGGGACTAGTACATCACGCGGCCGGCGGAGACGTTGAGGTCCTGTCCGGTGATGCGGTCGGCGTCGGACGTACAGAGGAAAGCGACGACGCCCGCGACGTCTTCGGGCTGGACGAGTTGGCCGATCGGACTCTCCGCCTTCGCCTCCTCCTCGACCTGTTCGTAGGGTACGTCGCGCGCTTCGGCCTGCTTCTCGAACACGCGCTGGATGCGCGGCCCTTCGACCGACCCGGGGCAGATGGCGTTCACGTTGATGCCGTCCTCGCCCACCTCGTCGGCCAGCGTCCGCGTCAGGCCGATGACGCCCATCTTCGAGGTGGCGTAAGGCGCGCGGTTGTACAGCGGGGCCTTGCCCGTGATGGAGGCGATGTTGACGATGCGGCCGAAGCCGGCGTCTTTCATCGTCGGCAACATGGCCCGGCACATCAGGAACTGCCCGCGGAGGTTGACGTGCATCATCTGGTCCCACTCCTCGACGGTCACGTCCTCCAGGGGCGCCGTCGGCCCCATGATCCCGGAGTTGTTGACCAGAATCTCGACGCCGCCGAGGTCGTCGAGGATTTCGTCGGTCCGTTCGTCGACGAGGTCCGGGTCGGCGAGGTCGACGTAGTACCACTCGGCCGTGCTGTCGGTCTCGGTCTCGATCCGGTCGACGGTGTCGGCCATGCCGTCCTCGTCGATGTCGGCGATGGCGATTTCGACCCCTCGGCTGGCGAGTTCGAGACAGATCGCTTCTCCGATGCCGCGACTGCCGCCCGTCACGACGGCTCGCGTGTCCTGCAAATCCATACTGCCAAGTGTCCGAGGTGACGGGTATAAATCTACCGTCGAGGCGAACGTGTCGCCCCAGCAACCACAAAGTTCAGGGGGCGGAACACAGTATCGGGCACTCACAATGAGTCACGACGGGGGACGAACCCAGACGGGAGTCGACGGGATCATGGCCGAGGGGCAGGCCACCGGCGCGGATCGGGAGAGCGTCGTCGAGGCGAACGCCACGGCGGCCGCGACGGTGGCCGACCTCGTCGAGACGACGCTCGGTCCCCACGGCCGGGACAAGATCGTCTACCGCAAGCCAGAGAAAGAGGAGGAAGGGTTAGACGACTACTTCCAGGTGACGAACAGCGGGGCGTACATCCTCAAGAAGGTCCCGTTCGAATCACCGGCGGCATCGATGGTCGCCCGCGTCGCCGCGGCGCAGGACGACCGCCACGGCGACGGTACGACCACCGCGACGGTGTACGCCGGGCGGATGCTGGAGGCGGCGGCCGACCTGATCGACCGGGGCTTCCACCCGCGGACGGTCATCAACGGCATCGACGCGGCCGTCCCCCTCGCCGGTGATGCCATCGACGAGGCCGCTGTCCCCGTCGACGAGGATCGGATCGCCGACCTCGTCCACACCACGCTCGGCGGCACCGTCACCGAACCCCTCGCCGACACCCTCGTGGCGTGGCTCCGCGACGCGGCCGCAGACGGGCACCTAGATCCCGACGCCGTCCGCACCGAGTCGCTGCGTGCGGGTAGTCTGGCGGACAGCGAGTTCGTCGACGGCCTCGTCCTCAAGAAGTCGTTCGCGGGCAACTACGTGCCCGAGTCGCTGACGGACGCCACGATCGCGATGACGACACAGGCCGTCACCGCGTCCCAGCAGGTGAACGACCGGATCGAGTCGGAGGCTGGGGCCGACGCCGGGACGAGTCAGTCGCTGACCATCGCGGCCGAGACGGCCGACGACCTCCAGCGGTTCACCGACCGCGAACGCGAACTGGTCGAGGAGTCGGTTCGCCCGCTCGTCGACGCCGGCGTCGACGTACTCCTCGCAGCCAACCGTGTCGACGAGGCGACCGTCGCCCGCCTCGACCGCGCGGGGATCGCCGTCGTCCGCAACGCCGACGAGGCGCGGCTGAAGGCACTGGCCAGGGCGACCGGCGGGACGCTCCTCCCCCACCTCGGCGCGTTCGACCCCGACGACGCGGGGTCGGTCGGGTCGATCACCCGGCGCGAGTACCCCGAAGTCGAACAGGAGGTCGTCTTCTTCCGGGACCTGCCGGGCGACCTCGCCTCGGTCCTCCTCCACGGCAGTACGTGGATGGCGGGCTGGGAGGCCAAGCGCAACGTGAACGCGGCCGTCGCGTCCGTGGCCTCGGCGCTGGAGACGGGGCAGGTCGTCCCCGGTGGCGGCGCGGCCGAGATGGCCATCGCACAGCACCTGCGGGACGCCGCACCCGGCGTCGGCGGCCGGGAGTCGATGGTGATCGAGGCGGTGGCCGACGCCGTCGAAGCCGTCCCGCGCCTCCTCGCGCGCAACGCGGGGATGGACCCGACCGACGCGATTCTCGACCTCCGGACCGCGCACAGCCGGGGCGAGCGAGACGCCGGCGTCCTCGGGTTGGAGCGCGAACTCGGGAGCGCCCTCGACGCCGGCGTCGTCGAGCCAGCGGCGTTCAAACGGGGATCGATCCACACCGCCGCAGGCGCCGCAACCACCATCCTCCGCATCGACGACGTGATCTCCGGCATCGACGTGACGGTCAGCGAGTCGCCCTGACAACAGGAGTCACGGCGACCCGACGCCGTTCACAATGATTTTATATGCCGGTGACTGTCATTGGTTGCCATGGCAAAAGTCACTCTCGAGGACATCGTGAAGCGATACGACGGGGACGTGTTGGCCGTCGACGACGTCTCACTGGAAATCGAGGACGGTGATTTCGTCACGCTGGTCGGGCCGTCGGGGAGCGGGAAGTCCACCATCCTCCGGATGCTCGCGGGCGTCGTCACCGCCTCTGAGGGGCGAATCCTGTTCGGCGAGAAGGACGTGACGGACGTGCCGCCACAGGAACGCGACGTGGCCATGGTGTTCCAGAACTACGCGCTCTACCCCAACATGACGGTGCGCGAGAACATGGAGTTCGGCCTGAAGATGCAGGGCGTCGACGCCGACGAGCGTCGGGCGTCCGTCGAGGATGCGGCGGATCTCCTGCAGATCGAGGAACTCCTCGACCGTGACGTGCAGCAACTCTCCGGCGGTCAGCAACAGCGCGTCGCGCTCGGCCGGAGCATCGTCCGCGACCCCGAAGTCTTCCTGCTCGACGAACCGCTCGCCAACCTCGACGCCAAACTGCGGACGGAGATGCGGGCGACGCTCGTCGAACTGCAGCGCGAACTCGGCGTGACGACCGTCTACGTCACCCACAACCAGATCGAAGCGATGACGATGAGCGACAGGGTGGCCGTCCTCGACAAGGGGACCATCCAGCAACTCGCCGCGCCACAGGAACTCTACCGGAACCCGGCCAACCAGTTCGTCGCGGACTTCATCGGCACGCCGAGCATGAACTTCCTCGACGTGGAGACGTTCCACGAGAACGGCGCCGTGCGACTCGCCAACGCGGTGTTCGACATCGAAGTGCCCGTCGATACGGTGGCCGGCAGTGCCATCCGTGACGCGACGACGGACGGCGGCGCCTACACGCTCGGTATCCGGCCCCAGAACCTTCTCGTCTCGGAACACGGCACGACCGACGGCGAACTCGCGGGGCAGATCGAAGTCGTCGTCGTCGAAACCGCCGGCGACGAACTCATCCTCCACCTCGAAGAGAACGACATCCGCGTCAAGGCCGTCGTCGACGAGGACATGGATATCGAACATGGCGACGTGGTCGACGTGACCATCGATCCCGCCAACATCCACCTGTTCGATCCCACGACCGGCGACGCCCTCCTGCGCTGATCGGTTACATCCAGCGACGCCCGCGGCGCAACCCATCCAGAAAGAGGATCGTACCCATCAGGAGCATGAGACCGAACGTCCGGGTGAGGTCGGCGAGTTCGGCACCCGTAGCGCTTGGCCCGGCCACGATAGACTGAAAGATCAGAGCGGTCACCCACGCGAGCAGGAGCGATCCCAGCACCACCTCCGCCAGCACGACCGCCCGCTTGAGCCAGGTGAACTGTAGGGGCTTGATCCGCTCGCTCATACCACACCGTGCGGGAAGGACCTACATATACGTTGGCGGCGTAGGGACGAGGGGGATCAAAATAAGCAGATTTTGTACGTATTGATCGAATAGTCAAATATCAAATAAATCTGTCGAATACTCCAAAAACGTCTGAACGTCGCTGATAGCCCTTTTAGAGTATTTATACTAGTCTACTCGAATATATTCGGAGCTGTCCGCATGACCCGAAAATCTCGTACAGAGGGACGAATTAGCGGCTCAAATGGCCGATATCTATTAACTGTCATTTCTGACAAAATAAAATCATAAGATTTAAAGAATACCTTCAAATCGTAGATTAATCGGAATCGAAGCGCAGCTTCCCGGCTGGAGGTTTCTTGGTCTCCGCGGGACTATCGGGGGCATGACCCGCGACCGGCAACGGTTCGAGTTCGCGTACCGACCGGGCGACATCGTGTGTCGGCCGGGCTGTGTGGCCGACCTGTCGTCCATCTGTGCACGTCACGGCTGGGAGCGCGCGCTCGTCGTCTGTGGCACCACCGTCGGCTCGACGCCGGCAGTGATGGACCCGATTCGCGAGGGGTTGGGCGACCGGCTAGCCGGCGTCTTCGACGAGACGACGCCCGAGAAGTACCTCGGCACGGCCGTCGAGGGCGTAAAGCGCGCCCGTGCCGTCGACGCCGACGTACTGGTCGCCGTCGGCGGCGGGAGTTCGCTCGACGTAGCGAAAGTGATGGCGACGCTGACGACCCACGACGACGACCCCGAGACGGTTGGAGAGCGGGCAGTCGCGGAGGCGTCGCTCTCGCTCGAGTCGGGCACGCCGCTTCCCGTCGTCGCCGTGCCGACGACGCTCGCTGGCGCCGACTTGTCGACCGTCGCGGGCGTGACGTTCGCGCTCGACGCCGACGCGGAACGACCGGCGAGCGGCGGCGTCGGCGGCGACCGCCTCATGCCCGCCGCACTGTGCTACGACGCCGATCTCTACCGGACGACGCCCGAGTCCATCCTCACGGCGTCGGCCATGAACGGCTTCGACAAGGGGATCGAAGCGCTCTACACCAGCAACTCGACGCCAGTCACCGACGGGACCGCAGCCCGGGGACTCCGACTCCTGCGATCCGGTCTCTCCACCCTGCGCGAGGACCCGATGGACGCCGACGACCTCGACGACGTGTTGGCCGGCATCGTCTGTGTCCAGTACGGCATCTCGGAGCCCGGCGCGTACAAACTCTCGATCGTTCACGCCTTCGGCCACGGCTTCTCGCGCAACTACGACGCGCATCAGGGCGTCGTCCACGGCATCGTCGCCCCGCACGTCCTGCGCTACCTGTTCGAACACGTCGACGGCCGCCGGGACCTGCTAGCGGAGGCGCTGGGCGTCGACACCGCGGGGCTGGATGCCGGCGCGACCGCCGAGGCCGTCGTCGACGCAGTGGCCGACGTGCGCGACGATCTCGGTCTCCCCGCTCGCCTGCGGACCATCGACGGCCTCGCACGGTCGGATCTGGACGACGTGGCGGAGCGAATTATCGACGACGCGCTGATGGGGACGGTTCCCGACGGACTGGACCCGACGGTCGACGACGTGCGGGCGGTGCTGGACGCGGCGTGGTGATTACCGCGCCCCGAAGCTCTCGGCGCGGACGTTCTCGACGCCGACGGCGTCGGCGACGGTCTTCGCGTCCCTGACGAACGACTCGAAACCGAAGACGTACACCGTGGCGTCACCGGCCGCGGCGAGCGTGTCGGCGGCCTCGTCGAGCGACCCGACGAGCAGTACCGTCGCGCCGCCGTCTTCGAGGGCGTCGAGGCGGGTGCGGTGGGGCGGCTCCTCGCCCCAGAAGACGACCGTCGCGTCGTACCCCTCGCGCTGGGCGCGTTCGGCGATCCCCACGGCGGGACCGATGCCCGGTCCCTCGGCGACGACGAGCGCGTCGCCGTCGCCCGTGTACCGCACGTCGCCGAACGGCCCTTCGATCTCTATCTCGTCGCCGGGTTCGCGCTCGGCCAACCACGGCGCGAGCGTCCCCTCGGGGACGTACTCGACGGTCACTTCCATCGTGCCCTCCACGTCCGGCGACGAGAGCGTGTAGTAGCCCGTCTCCTCGACGCCATCGACGGTTGCCCGGACGAGCAGGAACTGACCGGGTTCGGCGTCGAAGCCTTCGGGCGTCTCGAGTTCGAGCGCGACGGTCCGCGTACCGACTTCCTCGATGGCGTCGACGGTGACCTGTGGCATACGTCGATTCAGGGTCGGGAGGAATAAACCTTCGACGACTCACGATCCACGACCGCGACCGAGATTATAAGACCGACACGTCCGATTTCAGTGGTGGTATGCACGACACCGTACTGTCGAGCGAGACGCGGACGGTCGTCTCGCCGGGCCGGATCGAACTCGGCGTCGGGGCGATAGAGACGATCGGCGACCACGCCGCACGCTACGGGGACACGGCACTGGTCGTCGCGACCGAACAGATCTTCGAGTTCCACGGCGAGGCCGTCGTCGACCGTCTCGAAGCCGCGGGCGTCGAGGCCGCCGTCTACACCGACGTGCGGCCCGATCCGACCGTCGAAAACATCGAGACCGCTCACGACCTCTACGAGCGCCACGACTGCGACATGATCGTCACGCTCGGCGGCGGGTCCTCCATCGACACGGGGAAAGGCGTCGGCATCCTCGCCACCAACGAGGGGTCGATCCGTGACTTCGGCGTCGACCGCGCGGGCTACGAGGGAGTTCCCAACCCGACACCGCCGCTCATCGCCGTCAACACGACCGCCGGAACGGGCAGCGAGGCCACCCGATCCGTCGTCGTCAGCGACGAGTCCACGTCGACGAAGTTCCTCATCGTCTCCGCGAACGTCGTTCCCGACGTGGCCATCGAGGACCCCGAACTGACCGTCTCCTTGCCCAAGAGCCACACCGCCTTCACGGGCATCGACGCGCTCACCCACGCCATCGAGGCGTACGTCTCGGTGAAATCCTACAGCGTCCCCGACGGCTACGCCGAACAGGCGATGGAGCGCATCGCTCGCTCGCTCCCCGTCGCGTGGGCCAACGGCGACAACCTCGACGCCCGCGCCGACATGATGGTCGGGCAGTTGCAGGCGGGACAGGCCTTCACCAACGCCTCCGTCGCCCTCGTCCACGGCCTCGCCCGCCCGCTCGGTGCCCAACTGCACATCCCGCACGGACTGGCGAACGGCCTCATCCTCCCCTACGTCGTCGACTTCTCGTCGATGGCCGCGCCGGAGAAGTACGCCGAAGTGGCGCGCATCCTCGGCGTCGCGGACGCCCACACGCCGACCCGCGAGGCCGCCGACGCCGCCGCCGAGGGCATCCTCCGTCTCTGTCGGGACGTTGACCTCACCGGCTACCTCGACGACTTCGGCGAGGTGCCCTCGCGGGACGAGTACCTCGCCGTCGTCGACGACATGACACAGGACGCCATCGACTCCGGGTCGCCCGACAACAACCCGCGGAAGCCGACCCGCGACGAGATTGCCGACCTCTACGTCACCATCTACGACGACGCCCTCGCGCCGGACAGTCCGCGTCGGTCCTAAACTGGGTCGCGGTTCTCCACCCTGACCCGCTCGGTCGCCTCCTCGCTCACGCGGTAGCGGAACGACTGCGTGAACCAGTCGGCGTGCGGGCCGGCCGTCACCGTCGCGTTCTCGGGCGCCCGCGTGTTCGAGTAGCCCGTACACGTGACGACGGCCTCGTAGCCCCACTCGCGTCGGCTCACGTCGTCGACGCGGCAGTCCAGCGTCACGTCGGTGTACTCGTTCATCCACAGCGAGTTGTAGGCGTAGCGGTACTCGTAGGTCCGGACGTACTCGCGCACGGCAGATTCGTTCAGCGTCGACGGCCGGTCGGGGCGTTCTTTCGGGCCGTCGGGGAAGTCGATGTCGCCGGACGGAGGGGATGTGTCAGGAGGTGTGGCGGTCGGCGTGTCGGTCGTCGCCGTCGCCGTCGCCGTCGATCCGTCCGCCGGCGCGCCGGTACAGCCGGCCATCACGAGCGCGAGGACCAGTATCGCGGGAAGGGCAAGCCGGGACCGCATGGGCGGCCCTGCGTCGCCCGCCTGTAAGTGTTTTCTCCCCGTTACTCCGCCTCGTCGGGCGGCGTCGCGTCCACCGTCTCGTCGAGCGAGCCCTCGAACCTGTCTCGGAGATCCACCTTGTCGAACTTCCCCGTCGCCGTTTTCGGAACGCTCTCGACGAACTCGAAGCGATCCGGCACCCACCAGTCGGGGTACGCCTCTCGAATCCGGGCGCACGCGTCGGTTATCAGCGCCTCGCGGTCGTCGGCGTCGGCGACGACGTAGGCGACCGGTCGCTCACCCCAGCGGTCGTGGGGCACGCCGACGACGGCCGCCTCGCGCACGTCGCCGTGGTCCATGATCGCGTTCTCCAGCGCCTGCGACGAGATCCACTCGCCGCCGGAGTTGATCACGTCGGCCGCGCGGTCGACGAGTTCGACGTATCCGTCGCCGTCGACGGTGACCACGTCGCCAGTACGGAGCCACGACCCCTCGAACGCCTCGTCGTCCTCGCGGCCGTAGTAGGCGGTGGTGACCCACGGCCCGCGAACCAGCAGTTCGCCCATCGACTCGCCGTCGTGGGGGACCAACTCGCCAGAATCGTCGACCACCCGGAACTCCAGTCCGGGAAGGATCAACCCCTGTTTCGTCCGTTTACTCAACTGCGTCTCGTAGTCGGCGTCGCGCAAGTCGGGTTTGAGATGTGAGACCGCCCCGACGGGCGCCGTCTCGGTCATGCCCCACCCGTGGACCACCTCGACGCCCCGGTCGTCGAACGCCCGTATCAGGCGCTCCGGCGGGGCGGCGCCGCCGATGACGATGCGTTCGAGCGTGGAGAGGTCGGCGTCGTGGTCCTGCAGGTACTCCAGCACACCGAGCCACACGGTCGGCACGCCCGCGGTGAGCGTGACGCCCTCGGCTTCGATCAGGTCGACGAGGTCGGCCGGATCGGGCGACGGACCGGGGTAAACGTGTTTCGCGCCCGCCGCCGTCGCCGCGTACGGGAGCCCCCACGCGTTGATGTGGAACATCGGAACGACCGGCATCACCACGTCCCTATCCGCGATGTCGAGGCCGGCTGGCGTCAGAATCGCCATGGTGTGACTCCAGAGCATCCGCTGGGTGTACTGGACGCCTTTCGGCCGTCCCGTCGTTCCCGAGGAGTAACACAGGCCGGCGGGGTCGTCGCCGGCCAGAGCCGGATAGTCGGGGTCGGGGTCGTGCTCCGCGACGAAGGCGTCGGCGTCGACGACGGCGTCGAAGGGGAGGTCCGGCGTCTCCCCGCCGACGACCACCACCTGCTCGACGCTCTCGAACGCATCCGGGTCGTACGCCGCGGCCAGCGTCTCGGCGAGGGACGCATCGACGATCAGGAGGCGATCCGCGGCCTCCGCGACGATGTGGCGCACGTCGTCCGCGGGCAACAGCGGGTTGATCGTGTGCAACTGCGCGCCCAGAGTCGGTACCGCGAAGTACGCCTCGGCGTGGTAGTGGTGGTTCCAGCAGACCGTCGCGACGCGGTCGCCGCGACCGACGTCCGCCGCCCGCAGGGCGCTCGCCAGCCGCCCCACGCGCTCGGCGTAGTCCGCGTACGTGTACCGGACCGTCCCGTCGCCGGTGCGAGCGACGAGTTCGCGGTCCGGGTACAGCTGTGCCGCTCGCGACAGAAACGGCCGGAGCGTCTGTGCGTGGCCCGTCATGCGCTACCGTACGGCAGGACGCCGATAAAGCCCCGCGATTACCCCGCGAGTTCGGACAGGGCGAGCAGGATGCTCGGGGCGACGAGCAAGACGAGCCCCACGACGATCAGGACGGCGGGGAGGACGAGGAGGCCCGCGTCGGTGAGCAGCCAGAGTCCGAGTCCGGCGAGCACCGCGACGAGCCCGATCAGCCGAAGGAGCCACGTGATCGCCCCTTCGAGCCCCGAGTCGGCGAGTACGTCGACGACTTCGAGTGCTTCGTCCATGGGCGAGGCGTGACTCGTGAGCCACTTAGGCGATGTGGCCCGTGTGCGCCGTCCCACCCGCCAGAACGTTTTCCGCCGACGCGGCCGACGTAACCGTATGTCCCGCCCCAGCGAGATGGACGCCTTCGAGGAGTACGACGGCGTGCGCGGGTTCGCCCGGCAGGCCTTCGTCACCGGCGCCGCAGTGACCCTGCCGCTCATCGTCACGCTCGTCGTCCTCGGGGCCGTCATCGACTTCATCTCCCAGCAACTCAACCCGGTCGTCGGCCTGTTCACGTCGGTGACCGGGCTACGCTCCGTCTCCCAGATGGCCCTCAAGCTTATCACCGTCTTGGCGCTTCTTGCGGCGATTTTCTGTATCGGCGTCTGGACCGAGCGACGGCCGAATCGCTCGGGATTCGGCGCCTTCTTCGATACGCTCGTCTCGCGCATCCCCGGTGTGGGCTCGCTGTACCAGAGCATCGACGAGATGAGCGGCCTCCTCCTCGACAGCGACACCGACAGCTTCCAGGAGGTGAAACTCGTCGAGTTCCCCGATCAGGGCTCGTACACCTTCGCCTTCCTGACCGCCGATACGCCCGACGTGGTGCGTGACGCAACCGACGAGGACGGGGAGATGATCACGGTCTTTCTCCCGATGGCACCCAACCCCGTGATGGGCGGGTACGTCCTCCACGTCGCCGAGAAACACGTCTTCGACGTGGACATGACCGTCGAGGAGGGCATCCAGTCCATCGTGACCAGCGGCGTCGCCACCGGCCAGCGTTCTGACGAGGAGTTCACCGAGGGGATGCTCGACCGGTTCGAGCGTCGCCTCGACGCCGCGGACGTGATGGTCGGCATCGAGGAACTGGAGGAGACGGCCCGCGAGACGGTGGCGGCCGCCCGCTCCAAAGCTCAAACTGACGAGCAGGACGACGACGTGGAAGACGGCCGCCGAAATCGCAACCACGACACCGACTGATACGGTTTACTGTAAGTCATTACCGGTAGTTCGCCGGACCGCCTCGGCGAACTACCGATAAACAGTTACAATAATCCGTATGAGAGGGATCGCAGTACGTCAGTCCAGATGTGCCGCCGGACGGATGGTGGTACACCGGACACAGGGACAGCAGCCCCAAGGAATCAGATGTGCAGCCGTGCCCCGTTGAGTCGGAGCCATCGCTCGCTCGCCCGGGCGTTCGGAGCGAGCGCGTCGACGGCCGTCCAGAACGCCGGTTCGTCGGGGTCGTGGTCACGACGGACCAGCGCGTGGGCGACGGTGTAAGCCGCCACCGGCCGTGGTGCGAGGACGAGTCGCCAGTGGAGACGGAGACGGTCGCCGTGGATCCGTACCCAGCGCCGTCCCACGTCGTCGACGGTGAGGCTCGGCACTGGTCGGTCGCCAGCGACTCCCCGCGCACAGTCGGGGAGCAGCTCGGCCGCACGGGTCCGGTACCAGTCGACGACGGCCCGGCGTCGGTCGGCCGACCCCGCGTCGCCGTCGCGGGGCACCCGGAGCACGAACCGACTCCCGTCGAACTGGAGCGATGGATCGTCGATCGGACTCTCCGCGACGCGGAGCGGGCGACGACGGCCGCCGTAGAGGAGGCTCTCGCCGCTCGTGAACGCTCGGACGTGGTCCGGGTCCGCGCGGCCGTACAGCGAGTCGAGCAGCCACGCTCGCCGGTCGTCCAGTGCCGCCGCCACGTCCGCCGTCGTCGCGTCCACCGGCGCCCGGACCACGAGTTCCGCGTCGCCGGTCAGCGAGAGGTCGATAGTCTCCCGTCCCGACTCGCGGTCGACCGTGTACGGGATGGCCGTCACCCCGACGTGATACCGCGATTGCCCCGCTGCGTCGTCGCTCACCGGAGCCACGAGAGGAAGCCGCCGCTGTCGTCGTCGTCGTGGTTCGTCGGGTCGACCACGCCGCCGCGCCGCCCCTCCTCCAGCAGTTCGGCGTCGATGTCAGCCTGCGTGAAATCGAAGAAGCGCTCCTCGGGGAGGTCCACGTCGATCACGTCGAGGGTCGTCGGCTCGCCCCCATTGTCGAACGCTCGCCAGTCACCCCGCTCGTAGGGCGCGCCCACGATGATGTGCACCTCACCCTGCCCGAAAGTGGCGAGGTCGGCGTCGCTCGGCCGGAGGACGCCGTTCGGGTGGGAGTGAACCGAGCCCACCGACTGCACGTCGTTCGGTTTCATCTCCGAGCGCACCGTCGCGCTGACCGGGTTCGAGGTGGTGCCCGGAATCACGAGTACGTTCGTGATGACCTGTCCGCTCCGGTCGAGGCCGAGTTTCCGCGCGTCCTCCGCCCGGAGAAAGCCCATGTACTCGTTGGGGTGGGTCTCCTCGCTGGCTTCGAGGACGAAATCCAGCGTCTCCCGGGCGATACCGAGGAGTTCGCTCGACCGAAACAGACGCATACCGGACGTGGGGCGTGATTCCTTTTGAGGGTTCCGGCGGGGGCGGAACGTACAACGGCGTGTGGTGCCAATGACGGCGTATGGAATTCGAATCGAACGTCGGCGGTCGTGACCGCCTCGTCCGTGCCGCATTGGCCGTCGTGCTCACTATCGTCGCGATTCGGTCGCTTCGGGGTGGGAATCGGACGGTCGGCCTGCTCGCAGGAGTCGGTGCGCTGGGACTCGGGTTCAACGCTGTCACGTGTTTCTGTGGGTTGAATCGGGTGTTGGGTGTGGATACAGCACGCGAGTAACGCTAATCCAATCTCTCTACGAGCAACGACAAGCGAGCGGTTCGGAGAACGCGAGCGAAGCCGTTCACCGAGCGCCTGCGGCGCTCGGGCCGACGAGTGAGCGGAACGAAGTGAAGCGACCGCGGAGTGTTTTTGTCGCCAGAAATCGAAGATTTCTGGCTGAACAGCCAGAACGCTCCGCGTTCTGGCGATGGTCGAGCTTTTGCCGAGGGCTACCGGAGGCAGCCCGCAGCGCAAAAGCTCGATGCGCCTCTCACGTTCGTTCTCCTCGCACTCACGGCTCGCTCTGCTCGCCGTTCGTGTCTCGCTATGCGCGGGACCGGATTTGAACCGGGCCGAGACTCGCTTCGCTCGTCTCGTCTGCTTCAAATCCGCTCCTGCTCCCTCCTTCGTTTTCTCGCTTCGCTCGAAAACTCAGTCAGTGCGCGGGACCGGATTTGAACCGGCGGACCCCTACGGGACAGCGTCCTAAGCGCTGCGCCTTTTCCTGGCTTGGCTACCCGCGCTCGACACTACGGACGGCTGTAAGTCGGAGCGGGTGATTCGCCGGACCGCCGTAGCGAATCACCGATGATCGTTACACCCATCCGTATCGACGTTGCTGCCGAGACGGTCAAGTAGCTGTCGCTCCGGCGACGGTGATTTAAATACCTCGACCCCGTCGAGTCGACCATGTATCGGGCACGCGACCGGGTCGACAACGAAGAGTGGGTGGCCCGCCTGACCCGCGCGGCCGACGGCCTCGATCTGGGGAGCGAGGCACGCTCGAACGCCGTCGACCTCTTCCTCTCGAACGTGCCCGACGAGGAGCGCTCGAAACCCGCCGTCGCCGCCGCGAGTCTCTACGCCGGGGCGCTGATCGCGGGCGAAGAACGGTCACAGGGGTCGGTCGCGACGGCGATGGACGTGACCCGACTGAGCGTGCAGGGGCGCTGGAAGGCGCTGCTGGAGGAGTCGGGGTTCCAGCCGCCTGAGTGGTAGTCGGGATTCGTCGTCCCTGCCGGTCGCTTCCCGCCCTCACGATCCGGCGGGAGCACTCGTGACGGCCGACCATCCCGACTACTCGGTTTCGGGCGTCCGTTCCGGCGTGAGGTTGCCGTGGCGGTCGATTTCGCCGCGGACGATCCGGGTCGAGGAGATGCGTTCGCCGTCCTCGGCAGGGACGTGATCGACAACCTCGATTCGAAGCGGGTCGAGCCCCCGTTCCTCGCGAATCTCGTTGATGCGTTCGGCGCCGGCGTGCGTCTCGGGCGAGACGACGATGGCGTCGAATCCGGGTTCGGTCGCTATCCCGGTCGGTTCTTCGAGTTTCCGCACCTCGAACTCGCGGCCGGCGTCGGCCGCGAGCGGTTCGAGTTCGGCTTCGAGGGCGGCCCGCCGTTCCTCGAACGGACGGACACGCCGGGGAACCTGGCGCGTCTCGGGAGCGAGTTCGTCGCTGGTGAGGCCGACGGTGACGTCCCCGAGTTCGAACGCCCGTTCGAACAGCGCCCGGTGTCCATCGTGAACGGGGTCGAACGTGCCACCGAGGGCGACCTGCATATCCGGGCCCACGAATTGACGCGACTTAAAGGGTCACGAAAGCGGGACGGCGCTCCTTACTCCTCGTCGTCCTCGACGGTGATGCGGACGGGTTCGGCGTCCGGTCGGTCGTCGTCCCCGTCCTCACCCAGCCGTCGGTCGAGGTTGAACACGGCGTTCAACTGCTCTTGCACCTGTCCGACGACGCCCCGGACCAGCGAACTCGGCGCGATGGCCTCGTACTCGTAGGGGTTGTTGCCGGCGCCCGCGCTCTCGCGTTTGTGCCGGTCGACGGTTCCCTCGTCGTGGAGCTGGGCCAGCGCCTCGCGTACCGTGCTGGGGTAGAGTCCCGTCCCCTCGGCCACCTCGTCGCTCGTCGAGTTCGGGTGCTGTCGGAGGTAGACGTAGATGCGAGCCCGGGTCTCCGTATCTAGGACCCAGGCCAGCAGATCGACGACCCCCTCGTCGAACTCCGTGACCGCCCGATCGGCTTCGGCCTCCAGTCGCTCGCGCGCCGACACGTTCTCGTCGGCTTCCGAGGGAGTTAGCTCCTCGCTCTCGTCGTCCAGTTCCTCGTCGCTATCGAGGCTCTCGGACCCGTTATCAGACATATGTTCTCTCCAATAGGTCAGAACGCACCGGACAAAAGGTTTTCCCGGTTAGCGAGGGAGGAGCAGGGACTCCCGGAGCGCGTCGCTTCCACCGTCCTCGTGGATTCGGCGCTGGGTCGCGGCACCGCTCGGCACCTCGTACAGGTCGCGGAGACCGTCGATGCCGAGGCGGTCGCACTCGCGGTCGACGAACGTGCCGAGCGACACCGTGCCGTCCCCGTCGCGGGTGACGAACTCGGCATCGTGGCCGTAGCGTATGGCGCGCCACTTGTTCTCGTCGAGGAATTCGCGTCGGAGCGAGGGTCGGGACTCGCCGTCGGCGTAGCGGTCGGCCAGATCCAGCACGAGGGCGTGAACGTACTCGACGATGGCGAGGACGCGGTCGGGATCGGCCTGTGCGTCCGGGGTGCGCACCTCGACGGTTCCGTGGCCGGTGTGGGGGCGCACGTCGTACCAGAGTTCGCCCCGGTCGTTGATCGACCCCGTTTCGACCATGCGACGCTCGAACGTCTGGTAGGCGTCGAAATCCTCGAACGCGGTCGGAATCCCGGTGTTGGGGAGGTTCTCGAACACCTTCGCCCGGGCAGAGGCGAGACCGGTGTCGAACCCGTTCCAGAACGGCGAGTTGGCCGAGAGCGCGAGGACTGGCGGGAGATACCAGCGCAACTGGTTGGCGATCCAGGTCGCCTTGTCCGCGTCGTCGACGCCGACGTGGACGTGCAGGCCGGCGGTCGTGTTGCGGTGCTGGGGGTACTGAATGCGGTCGAGTTGCGCGCGATACCGGGGCTTGGTCGCGTGGTCGAGTTCCCGCCACTTCGCCGTCGGGTGCAACCCGGCGGCAGCGATGCGGTACCCGTGGTCGGTCGCGTGGTCGACCAGTGCCGACCGAATCCGTGACAGTTCCCCGCGCGCGTCCGACGGCCGTTCGATCAGCGGAGTCTGCGTCTCGATCGTGAACTTGAACAGTTCGTGATCGAGGCGGTCGACCAGCGGTTCCGGCGGCTCGCTCCCGTAGATCAGGTCGTCGATGCCGGCGGTCGGCCGCCCCGCCTCGTCGACGACGTAGAACTCCTCCTCGATACCGAGCGTACCCATCCGCGCGAACGCGTCCCGGGAGCCGAGATCCATCGGCGCACCGTTCGGTACCGCCGACTAAATAAGTCGTGGACCGAGCCGGAGGACGGCCGGCGAACCTGTCGCGTCGTCGGCAATAACCGTCCACGGTCGACCGAGATTCGGCCGAGACGACCGGGGAATGAATCGGTAATATTATCGTATAATACTACGTACACGCTGTCGGTCGATGGCAACGGCGTGCCTCTGACATAATGCCAGCGACCCGCTTCTCGACGGGGCGACACGGCCGACACACGCCCGTCGGCCGATCCTTTCGTTACGATCTCATTTACTATCGAATTTATCAGTATCAGCGCACGGTGACGTTCCGTCGTCGAACCGCTGTACGGTGTGACAGCATCTCGCAAGTATCACGGGGATTTCCGCGCCGGGGCACCGCCTCGTGGCGATATGCGTTTGGGTGGGCGCAATCGTGTCCCTCCACGACAGACATATAAGCATCGAGATATAAAGGGAGAGTGACGATGCACGACCTGACCGGCTTCCAGCGAGATCTCCTGTACGTGATCGCCGGCCTCGACGAACCCCACGGCCTCGCGATCAAAGAGGAACTCGAAGATTACTACGAGAGTGAAATTCACCACGGCCGACTGTATCCTAATCTCGACACGCTCGTCGAGAAAGGCCTCATCGACAAGGGACAACGGGACCGACGAACCAACTATTACACGTTGACACGTCGGGGGCGACGCGAACTGGAGGCACGTCGGGAGTGGGAGAACCAGTACGTCTCGGACCTGATCGAAGAGGCGACACCGGCCTGACGAAAAACGTGCCGCGTACACCGGGATAGGAGGAATCCCGGCCGGCAGCGTGCCTAACGCGGCAGATTCGGTATGCGTTCTACCAGCATCAATTGCTGGCAGTTGTGCGCGGGCGCCGCTCAGCTGTCACGCTCTACGTCTTCCTCTGCCGTTTCGACGATCCGCGCTGCGACACGCTCGGCGGCGCGGACGTGTTCGTCGGCCCGGTCGTTGTCCGTGGTTTCGATTTCGTCCAGAAGCGTCGCCACCCGCTGCACTCGCTCGACGACGACGGCGCGGGGCAGGTCGGCGTCGACGAGGTCCGCCGCGATTGCCGCCGCCTCGCCGAGCCACACGCTCGCGGCCGGTCGCACCGGCAGTTCCTCGGTCGCTTCGAGGTGCTCGTGGAGGTCGCGGAGGTCCTCGTCCATCAGCCCACCGTCCACGTCTCCTGTCGCCACGCGGCGTCCCAGAACCGGTACTCGTAGCGCGCGGACGTGACGAAGAGGCCGCGGTACCGCTCGCGGTCCGATTCCGTCGCGTCCGCCGCTACCTCGTCCATCAGCTCTTTGCACCACGTCGTGAGCTCCGAGAACTCCTCGCCCGCGTAGGTTCGGATCCACTCGGCGTAGCGGTCGTCGTCCGGCATCCCGTCGGCTTCGAGCCGTTTCGCCGTCACGTTGAATCCCCACATGCAGGGCAGGAGGGCGGCGACGAGGTCACCGAACGTCCCCGTCGCGGCCGTCCGCACGAGGAAGTCGGTGTACGCCTGCGTCGTCGGCGAGGGCTCGGTCGCCTCCAGTTCGGCCTCGCCGATCCCGAACTCCGCGGCGTAGGCCCGGTGGAGGTCCATCTCCGTGTTGATCGTCTCGTGGAGCAGTTCGGCGAACGTTCCCATATGCTCCAGCGTCGGCGCCGCGGCCGCGCCGTGGGCGAACACCCGCGAGTAGTCGATCAGGTAGACGTAGTCCTGACGCACCCAGTACTCGAACGGCGCCGTGTCGAGGCTCCCGTCACCCAACTGCGACACCATCGGGTGGGCGACGATGTCGTCCCACAGCGCCTCCGCGACAGGGTGGAGGTCGTCGGTGAAGGCCATACGGAAGAGTCGAACCCCTCACTCAATGAATCTTTTCCGGGTTGTACTAGGGGGTTATCGTCATCCGCGACGACCGCGCTCAGTCGGTCGTTCGCGGTCGAGCGACGACGGCGAGGTGGTCGTCGTGGTAGCGGTCCAGCCGTGCCGTCTCCAGCACCTCGTACGTCGCTCGGAGGTCGTCGAGCACGTCCTCGAAGACCGCGTCGGGATCGGCCGTCACGTCCTCGCTTCGCGCCTTGATCGCGGCGAGGAGGCGCCCGTCGTCCCGGAGGAACTGCCGGTTGCGGGCGGCCACGCGCGCCTGTCCGCGGGTGGCGACGTCCTGAATCAGCACGTCCAGCCCCGACTCGACGACGTGAGCGTACGTCGCCGGCTTGCGGGCGTCTTTCAGGAGCGGAAAGAGATTCGGTCGGTTCTCGGCCACGTCGACGAGGTCACGCGTAGGCCGGGGCGCGAACTCGACGGCGTAGGTCGGGCCACAGAAGTCGGCGACGTGGCTCACCGTCGTCCCGCTCGCGGCCCCGAGATAGAGGACCGCCTCGCCGCCCGCGAGGCCGGTATCGAGGCCGAGTTCCAGCATCGCCCCCAGCTTGGATCGCCCGGCGTCCCACAGCCGCCACGGGCCGTCGGTCGGTTCGCCGTACACCGGATCGCCGCGGGTGGCGAGACGTTCGCGACCGTCGAAGGTTCGCCGGTCGACGCCGTCAGGCAGGCTCACGACTCGGCCCTCGCGCGGATGGTCGCCATGCGGTCGTCGAGTTCCTCGTGAATCTCGGGGCGCAGATCGCCGGCGTAGTGGTCGATGCGGGCGGCGATGACGAGTTTGCCGGCGAGCGCCCGGGCGGCCGACCCCCGGTCCTCCGGCCGCGTGTTGCGGACGTAGTCGTGGGTGAAGATGACGCCGTGTTTCGGCGAGGGCGCGCGCCCCGAGAGGTGGGCGAAGAGGGCGTCCTCGGCGCCGAGCACCTGTACCGTCCCCGACGGTTTCTTCGCAAGATCGCCGAGGCCGCCGGCGAGGGCGATCAGCCGCGCGGCGAGCACCGCACCCGCCATCCGGCTCAGGTTGGGCGCGACGGCCGGTGCCGTCCGCTCGACGAACGCCCGGCAGTCGTCGGCTTCGTCGGCGAGGTCGACGACCCGTTCGGCGAGCGAAACGACGCGACGCTCGGCGGCAGTGGTGGGATCACGTTCGGCCACCTCGCGCGCGCCAGAGACGCCGGTGCCGGCGTCGTCGAACAGCGCGCCCGCCCACTCGGCGACGCGTTCGGCGAGTTCGTTGGCGGTGCGTTCGGCGTCGTCCATGCTTCGAACGGCGTGGACGAGTTGCTGGTCGTCCGCTCGCTCGCGCTCCCGGACCGCCTCGCGGGTCGCACGGACGGTCGCCTCGTGGAGTCGGTCGTAGTAGTCGTCCTCGTCGTCGGCGAATCCGGCATCGACGGCGAGGGCGGGCCAGTCGCGTGGCTCGTCGGCCGACCCTCCCTCGATGGCTTCGCGCGCACCGTCGAGGTCGGTATCGACCGCGGCGAACCAGCCCGCGGAGTCGTGTTCGGTCACGCCCTTCGCTACGGTCCGCCCCGGTATATTCGTTCCCGGTTCGGTCGGCCGGGGCGATACACCGAGAATTACCAGCCGTGAGAACCGGACGACGAAGGACTAAGTGACTCTACCGAAAGGGTACACCGAATGCGACTGAACCGGCGAGTGTCGCTGGCCGTGTTGTCGGGGATCGGGGCCGCGTTGACCAGCGTCCTGCTGTTCGACGTGTACGAGGACTGGGTGGTCCAGGGGAACACGCTCGTCTCGACGGCGGGGGAGAACGCGCTCCCGTTCGTGCTCCTGTCGGGGTTGTTCTACGCGGTGTGGAACCTCCGAAACGGCGCGTACGACGACGCGTTCGTCTCGTCCGTGGCGACGTGGACCGTCGCGGGCGCCCTGACGACGGTGCTTCTCGTGAGCTGGGTGGTCGGCATCCAGAGCCTCCAGAACGAGCTGAAACCGTGGATCATCGTCCTCCAGACGACCGTCGTCGGCGCGGGGGCGGGACTGCTCGTCGGACACAACACCGCGAGGGTCGAACGGGCGCGTGACCGGAGCCAGCGTCGGAAGGAGCGCTTCGAGTCGCTGTTCGAGAACGACCCGGCGGCCATCGTCGACCTCCGGTTCGACGATGGTCGGTTGGTCGTCGAAGCGACCAACCCGGAGTACGAGGCGCAGTTCGGAAGAGTGAACGGCGGAGAGGAGATCGAGCCGACGCTCCCCGGCGTCGATGCGGAGACGATGGACACGTTCCGGGCGGCGACGGCAGCCGGCGAGCGACACACCACGGAGACGACCCACTACGCTCCTGACGGCCGGAAACACTTCGTCGTCGAACTGGTCCCGTACGGCACGAGTGAGGAACACACCCGGAGTTACGTCCTCTATCAGGACGTAACGGAGATTCGGGAGGCGGAGGCGGAACTCGAACGGACGGTCGAACAGCTCGAACGTTCGAACGAACAGCTCAAGCAGTTCGCCTACGTCGCCTCGCACGACCTGCAAGAGCCGCTCCGGATGGTCTCCAGTTACGTCGACCTGCTCGCCACGGAGTACGAGGGCGAACTCGACGACGAGGCGGACGAGTACATCGAGTTCGCCGTCGACGGCGCCCAGCGGATGCAGGCGATGATCGACGCCCTCCTCACGTACTCGCGAGTCCACACGCAGGGCGAATCGTTCGAGGAGGTAGACGCCGAGACCGTCCTCGAACGGGTGTTGCGTAACCTCGAACTCCTGATCGACGAACGGGACGCGACGGTCACCCACGACGACCTGCCGGCTGTCGTCGCCGACGAGGATCAACTCGGACAGGTGTTCCAGAACCTGATTTCGAACGCGATCGAACACGCCGGCGACGACGACCCGCCGTCGGTCCACGTGAGCGGCGAGGACCGCGACGACGCGGTGGTGTTCTCCGTCGCCGACGACGGTCCCGGCATCCCCCCGGCACAGCAGGAGCGCATCTTCGAAATCTTCGAGCAGTCCGACCGCGACGACGAGGGGACCGGCATCGGCCTCGCCATCTGTCAGCGGATCGTCGACCGGCACGAGGGTGACATCTGGGTCGAATCGGCGGAAGGGGAGGGTGCCACGTTCTACGTATCCTTCCCGAAACGGTAGCCGCAACAGTCAACAGGGTGGGGTCGAAACCCCCGGCTATGCCAGAGCGGGAGCCCGTCGAAATCCTTCTCGCGGAGGACAATCCCGGCGACGTGAAACTGACACGGAAGGCCCTGGAGAAAGGCCGCCTCGCGAACAACCTCCACGTCGTCAACGACGGCGTCGAAACCATGCAGTTCCTCCGCGGCGAGGGCGAGTACGAGGGCCGCCCACGGCCCGACCTGGTGCTCCTCGACCTCAACATGCCGCGGAAGGACGGCCGCGAAGTCCTCGAAGATATCAAAAAGAGCGACGACCTCAAGCGGATTCCGGTCGTCGTCCTGACCAGTTCGGAAGCCGAGGAAGACGTTCTCCGGTCGTACGAACTCCACGCGAACGCCTACCTGACGAAACCCGTCGACTTCAGCGGCTTCATCGACGTGGTGGGCAAACTGGAGGAGTTCTGGCTGCAGGTCGTGAAACTACCTCCGGAGTGAGTATGGGGGCGGAGTTCACGGACGATTTACACGTTCTCCTCGTCGAGGACAACCCCGGTGACGCGCGTCTGATTCGCCACCATCTCCGATCGGACACCAGCAGTACGTTCACCACTCCAACGGTGACCCACGTCGAGACGCTCGACGCCGCCGTCGACAACCTCACCACGGCGGATTACGACCTCGTGTTGCTGGATCTCGGCCTCACGGACAGTCGTGGAATCGAGACGCTGGAGCGGCTGAACGACCGGATCGACGACGGTGATATTTCACCGCTTCCCATCGTCGTCCTGACCGGCCTGACCGACGACGAGACGGCGCTCCGGTCGATTCAGGAGGGCGCGCAGGACTACCTCCTGAAAGACCACCTCGAGGGCGAACTCCTCGAACGCGCCATCCGATACGCACTGGAACGACACCGGCAGGAGCGACGGCTGGAGCGCCAGAACGAGCGACTGGAACGGTTCGCCAGCATCGTCAGCCACGACCTCCGCAATCCGTTACAGGTCGCCAAGGGACGCCTGGACCACGTCGAACCCACGGCGTCGACGAGCGAGCATCTCGACGAGGCCGCCAAAGCCCTCGATCGGATGGAGGAACTCGTCGGTGACCTTCTCGTCCTCGCCCGTGAGGGGCAGGCCGTCGACGCGACAGAGGCGGTCGATATCGGAGAGATCGCCCGATCGGCCTGGCGGAGCGTGGAGGCACCGGCGAGCGACCTCCACGTCGACGTGAGCGGGACCGTCACCGCCGACACCAGCCGACTGACCCAGTTGTTCGAGAATCTGTTTCGGAATTCGGTCGAGCACGGCTCGACCACTCCCCGCTCGAACGCTCGCGGGGATAGCGTGGAACACGGTTCCACGAACGGCGACACCGGCGTAACCATCATCGTCGGACCACTGCCCGACGGCGTGTACATCGCCGACGACGGTCCCGGGATTCCGGCGTCCGAGCGCGACGACGTGTTCGACGCGGGCTACTCGACGAACGAGAACGGGACCGGCTTCGGCCTCGACATCGTTCGGGAAATCGTCGACGCCCACGGCTGGTCCATCGGCATCACCGAGAGCGAGGCGGGCGGCGCCCGCTTCGAAATAACGGGGATGGACCTCGACGACGCCTGACACCGCGTCGAGCGGCCGTTCGTGGTAACCTTTAACACACCCCACACCATACGAGTATTCGATGTTGGAACGGTCGTCGTTCGAATGTGAGTACTGCAACCAGCGCGTGAGTCCCATCTCGTACCGGGCGTCGTGTCCGGACTGCGGCGGTACCCTGCGCCGGCGGCCGGTACAGTAGTCGACACGCTTTCCTCCGTAGCGGGCCTGTGACGGATGAATGGACAGTGCCGACGCCGATCCGACAGCCATCCGCTCCATCGCGGTGACCGTCGACGACGTCGTGACCGCTCTCGAATCGACGCGGCGGAGCGACCACCGGACAGTCCTGCGGATCACGCCGCCGTTCTCCGGGCGGATGCGCGCCCGTCTCCACCGACCGAACGGCGACGAGACGACCGGTGCCATCCACCTCGATCCGACTGCTCTGGTCGCCGATCCGCCGCCGTATCCCGATCCCGACGAGACGGCAGACCGTCTCCGAGAGGCTGGCAAGTACACCACCGACCGGCACCACGACCGCCACGCCGCGGCCGTCCGCGACTGGCGGGCGGGCGTCCGGGAAGCCGTCGTCGACGCCGTCGACCTCCCCACCGGTTCGGGCCCGCACCGCGTCGAGATCAAGCGCCTTGGGTAACGGTACCGTGCACCGCAACATATATATGTTCCACACCCACGCCTCGACCACATCTCGGAAACCCGGATAACCCACGTATTCGACCGTGATAGACCCGAGAGCGCCCGTTTCAATGCCGGTATGTTTATAAATGTTGCGTGCGTACTTCTGGTAAGGACGCCTCCGCCGTTCGTCTCGGCTCTTCTCCCGCGGCGGTGGTGCCTCGAAAGTGACAATGAGCGACACCACGACCTACTACACGGAAACGGCCGAAAGCGAGCAGGAGCGAGCGGAAAGTGAAGCAGAAACCGAAACTACACCCACCTGTCCGGAGTGTACCGGTAACCTCGTGACCGACGAGGAACACGGCGAGACGGTGTGTGCGGACTGCGGACTGGTCGTCGAGGAAGACGAGATCGACCACGGCCCCGAGTGGCGCGCTTTCGACTCCAGTGAGCGCGACTCCAAGTCACGCGTCGGCGCCCCGACGACGACGATGATGCACGACAAGGGCCTGTCGACGAACATCGGCTGGCAGAACAAGGACGCCTACGGCAAGACGCTCTCGTCCCGTCAACGCGAGAAGATGCAGCGCCTGCGCACCTGGAACGAGCGCTTCCGCACGCGGAACTCGAAAGAACGCAACCTGAAGCAGGCTCTCGGCGAAATCGACCGGATGGCCTCCGCGCTCGGTCTCCCCGAGAACGTCCGCGAGACGGCGTCGGTGATCTACCGCCGCGCCCTCGCCGACGACCTGCTCCCCGGCCGCTCCATCGAGGGCGTCGCCACCGCCGCGCTGTACGCCGCCGCCCGGCAGGCGGGCACGCCCCGCTCGCTCGACGAAATCGCTACCGTCTCCCGCGTCGACAAGATGGAACTCACCCGGACGTACCGCTACGTCGTCCGCGAACTCAAACTCGAAATCCAGCCCGCAGATCCCGAGCAGTACGTCCCCCGCTTCGCCTCGGATCTCGACCTCTCCGAGGAGGCGACCCGACAGGCCCGCGAACTCCTCCGCTCGTCGCGCGAGCGTGGCGTCCACAGCGGCAAGAGCCCCGTCGGCCTCGCCGCCGCGGCCGTCTACGCCGCCGCCCTCCTCACCAACGAGACGGTGACCCAGAGCGAGGTCAGCGAGGTGGCCAACATCAGCGAAGTCACTATCCGCAACCGGTACAAGGAACTGCTGGAAGCGAAAGCGGAAGCGGACGCGCGCTAACTACTGGAAGCCGCGGTCGACCTCGTCGCGTTCGATGAGGTCGTCGAGTTCTTCGGTCAGGAGTTCTTCGGCCTCGTCGAACGTCTCCGAGAGGGCGTCGAGGTCGTCCGGCCGCTCCGAGAGTTCGTACTCCATCGGCCCGTAGGCGGGGCTGTCGAGGGCGTCCATCATATCCCGGAACAGATCGTCTGGCGTCGTCGGCGCCTCGGCGTGGACCTTGACCGTTTCCTCCAGTCGCCGGGCTTTCGATTCGGCCTCCTCCTCGTCTTCTGGCGGCGACTGGACGGCGAAGCGCCGGCGGAGTTCCTCGTTCGGGAGGTGGGGATCGATCTCGTCATCGATCTTCCGGGCGATTTTCGTGCCGACACCGCGCACGTCGTAGGGATTTTTCGCGTACGTCTTGAGGTGGTAGACGCCGACCCCGGTGTGGCCGAGATAGAGGTCCTCCCCGACACCGTTCCGCCGCTGCCCAGCGATAGCCCGCCAGCCGTCCGGATCGGCGTTCGCGTCGGTCACGTCGTCGAGGATGTCCTGCCAATCTCTGACCCGCATGGGTGCGCGTTGGGTGTCGACTCAGGTGAGTGTGTCGGTCGCATCGGCCATAGCCCTATACATTGATACGCCGGGCGGCGCAAACTCGGCCAATGCCCGAAATCGAGATCACGCCCGAACAGCAGGAGCGGTTGCGCGAGTTACAGGAGGACCTCGCGCGCGACGTGGTCGGGAAGTACGGTCACGTCCGGCCGCGCGACGCCGTGGAGTATCTCCTCGACCGATACGAATCGGACGAATCCACGGACGGCGACGCATCGGTGGCATCCCCCGCGGCCGAGAACGGCAACGCGGAGACAGTCGACGACGGCTCGGGCGAGTCGGAGGCCGACAACGCATCCGACGACGTGTCCGACAGCGACGGCGGCGCGACGGCGCGGGTCGTCACCGAAGACGGCGACCCGACGGACGGGAGCGGCGGCGACGATGCCATGCTGAACGAGATGATGAGCCTGCTCGACACCCACGACGACAAGTGGGGCGAATCCTCGGGTGACGAGCGCTACGAGGTCGAGTTGCCTGACGGCTCCACCGAGCAGGTGCGGACCAAAGACGACGTGAAGGCCCTCCTGTTCAAGCACTACCGATGACGGGGCTGTTCGGCCGACTGCGGGCGTGGCTCGGGTCGGTCTTCGGCAGCGGGACGGACGAAGCGGACGGCACAGCGGACACAGATACCGTCTCGGCGTCCGAATCCGAGCAATCGCCGCCCCGGGTCGTCCACCGCGACGACCGCCCGCTGGAGACGCCGAGTACGATGGACCGGACCGACCCGCCAGCGCCCGGATCACAGTCGGCGGCCACGCCGCAGGTCGACATCCCCGACGCCGAATCGACGGACGCGGAGACCCCTCACAGCGGCGACGACTCGGCGACGGAGCCGGTGTCCATTCCCGACGCCGAGGCGACGACCGGAGCGTCGACCGACGAGACGACACCGACGGCGAGCGAGCGGGAGCGGGCAGAACCGACAGCCGATCAGTCGGCGTCGACGACCACTGACGCGGCCGATTCGACGGCGAACGAGCAGGAGGAACTGGCTCCGACCCCCGACACGACGGCCGACGACCATGAGGAATCGGGAGACGCCGCCTTCGCGTGCTCGGTCTGTGGCACCGCCGTCGACGATCCGAGCGAGCCGTGCCCGCTCTGTCGGTCGACGGACGTGGTACCCACCGGCGGAAACGGCGACGCCGAGGCATCGACACGGGGCGGCCGAACCGCGGTGTCGGCGGCGGACGACGACGACGAGGCGGTCGACCGGCTTCGCGACGTGCGGGACGAGGGGTAGTAGGGATTATCGTAACTGGCCATGGATGACTTCCGATAATCCCTATAGGCAACACAGGGTTTTTCGCTACCGGTCACCGACGCTGGAGCGTGACTCTCCGCGGGACGATTCTGGACGTGGGCGAGGTGCGCGCCGTCTCGACGCGGTACGGCGAGCGTGAACTGGTCGAGGTGAGCGTCCGGCCGGACGAGACAGGAGCGATGGCGGCCGACGGCGACGACGCCGTCACCGTCACGCTCTGGGGCAAGTGGACCCACACCGCCGACCACGCGGCCGCAGGTATGGATCTCCTCGTGACCGAGGTGGAGGAAACCGAGTTCCGGGGGGAGCGTGGCTACGCCACCTCCGGGGACTCCTACGTCGTCCTCGAACCCGACTTCCTCGTCGACGTGACCGACGTGCGCTCGTGGGTGCAGTGTCCGCGGATGTACTATCTGAACAAGCTCTCGGGCGTCCCCCTCGCCTATCCGGTGGTGAAAGGGACCATCGTCCACGAGGTGTTCGGCGACCTGTTGCGCGGGCGGGACCTGGACGAGGCGGTCGCGGACCACGTCGAGGCCGCAGGTCTCGAACTCGGACTGCTGGGCCGCGAATCGAAAGAGGTGCGCGACGAGGTGCGGCGCAACGCCGCCGCCATCGAGGGGTGGTTGGCACAGGGCACCCTCACCGAAGAGGACGACTGGCGCTCGGAGTACACGCTCATCAGTCCCACGTTCGGCATCAAGGGTCGGGCGGACGCCCTCCGGCGTGGGATGCCCGTCGAACTCAAGACGGGGAAGAACACGAACCGCGAGCCGCGGTTTCAGGACAAGATTCAGGCGGCGTCGTACGCCCTGTTGCTGGGAGAGTCGGGCGACCCGCCCGACACGGGCACGCTCCTCTACACGAAGAACGCGGCGCTGGATAGGAACGAGGAGACGGGCGACCTCTCGCCCGCGAAGGAGTTCTCGGTCGGCCGCGGGTTGCTGGAGTTCGTCGTCCGCACGCGCAACGAAATCGCGGCGATGGAGGCCGACCGCGGCGTCCCGACGGGATACGAGGCGGACGCGAAATGCGAGTACTGCTTCGAGCAGGACACCTGCATGGTCGTCTCCGGGCGCCTCGATCAGGAGTCGAAGGCCGGACAGGTCGGCACCGCCATTCCCGAGGACGAACGCGACTACTTCGAGGCCTTCTACCGCGCCATCGAGGACGAACGCCGCGCCGTCCACGACGAGTACCGGAAACTGTGGGAGCAAAGCCCCGAGGAGCGCGCCGACGCGGACCGCGCGCTGATCGACCTCGAACCCCTCGGCCGCCGGCAGTTGCCGGGCGGCGACTGGGAACTCCGCGCGCGCCTGCCCGACGGCGCGGTGTCGAAACTCCGCGAGGGCGACGTGGCGCTGGCCAGCGACGGTGATCCGATCCACGGCGACGCCGAACTCGGCCGCATCCAGTCGCTGGGTGAGGAGGTGGTCGTCCACACGGACGAACCGCTCGACCTGCGGCGTCTGGACGTGTATCCGTCCGAAATATCGGTATCCAGACAGCTGACGGCGCTCCACGACGCGCTCCTGAAAGGTGATCCCGACCGGAAGGACGTGCTCTTCGGCCGGCGGTCGCCGGCGTTCGAGACGGTCGAGGAGACGTTCATCGACAACAACGAGGCACAGAACGACGCCGTCCAGCGGGTAGTCGGCGCGGAGGACTTCGCGCTCGTCCACGGCCCGCCGGGAACCGGGAAGACGTACACCATCGCCCGCCTCGTCCGCGAACTGGTCGAGCGCGGCGACCGCGTCCTGCTCTCGGCCTTCACGAACCGCGCGGTCGACAACGCTCTCGACGCCCTCCGCGATCAGGGCTTCGAGGACGTGGCCCGTGTGGGCACGCTGACCGGCGTCCGCGAGGACATGCTCGACGTGCGCCTCGATCAGCGGGGCGATCCGAACGAGCGGGCGGCGGCGCTCCGGTCGGCGCCCGTCGTCGCCGCCACGACCGCCACCTGCGGTTCCCGCGTCCTCCGCGAGGAGGGCTTCGACGTGGCGGTGGTCGACGAGGCGTCCCAGTTGACCGAACCGGGCACGCTCGCCGCCATCAACCGCGCGGATCGGTTCGTCCTCGTGGGCGACCACCAGCAACTCCCGCCGGTCGTCCAGTCGGGCGACGAACGCCTCTCGCGGTCGCTGTTCGAACGCCTGCACGACGAGCATCCCGAGGCGGCGGTCATGCTCGACCGCCAGTACCGCATGAGCCAGCGGATTCAGGCGTTCGCCTCCCGGGAGTTCTACGACGGCGCGCTTCGCCCCGCGACGCCGGCGGTGGCGGGCGGGACGCTCGCCGACCTGCCGAGCGTCGCCGATCCGCTCCCCGACCACCTCCGTCAGGGCGTCCGCTTCGTCGACCCCGATGGCCACCGCGAGGGCAACGCCAACCCCGTCGAAGCGGACCGGGTCGCTGCGGTGGTACAGGAGTACCTCGACGCGGGCGTCGACCCGGACGACGTGGTGGTGATCGCCCCCTTCCGGGCGCAGGTGGCCGAGATCAGCCGGCGGGTGGACGTGGCGGTGGACACGGTGGATCGGTTCCAGGGATCGAGCGCCGAGGTGGTCGTCGTCTCCTTCGTCGCCACGGGTGATCTGGACGGCCCCATCTTCGAGGACACCCGCCGGGTGAACGTCGCGCTCACACGGGCGAAGAAGGCGCTCGTCCTCGTGGGCGACGCCGCGGCGCTGAAATCGGAGCCGTTCTACGCCCGGATGCTGGACTGGGCGCGACGTTAGAGGTCCTTGCCGCCGTTCACGTCGATGATTTCGCCCGTGATGAACGACGACCGGTCGCTGGCGAGGAACGCGACGACTTCGGCGATCTCCTCGACAGTCCCGAGTCGGCCGAGCGGTGTGTCCGCGCGGATGGTGTCCTTGATGTCGTCGGGGAGTTCCTCGACCATGCTTGTGAGGACGAATCCGGGGGCGACGCAGTTGGCGGTCGACCCCGTCCGCGCGAGTTCGAGCGCCAACGTCCGGGTGAACCCGAAGATGCCGGCCTTGGCCGTCGCGTAGTTCGCCTGACCGAAGTTGCCCTCCTTGCCGATGATGCTGGAGATGTTGACGAGTCGTCCCTCGTCGGCGTCGGCCAGGTCGTCGTAGAACGTCCGTGTACAGTGAAAGGCCCCGTCGAGGTGAACGTCGAGGACGACGTCCCACTCCTCGTGAGACATCTCCTTGAACCGAACGTCTTGCGTGATGCCGGCGTTGTTCACCACCACGTCCACCGGTCCGAACGCGTCGTGTGCCTCGTCGCGCATCGCCTCGACCGCGTCGAGGTCCGTCACGTCGGCCTGAATCGCGAGCGCCGAACCACCCGCCGCCTCGACTCGCTCGACGGTTTCGGCGGCCGCCGCCTCGGAACTTCGGTAGTTTACTACGACGTCGCAGCCGTCCGACCCGAGTCGCTCGGCGATGCCCCGTCCGATCCCCTTCGATGCCCCTGTGACCACACAGGTTTTCGAGCCCATACTTGTAGGTGTGTTACCATATCTCAAAAGGTTTCGGCAGCGATGCGACGAGGCCAGCCACGCCGTGCCTGTCGGAGGGATGCGTTGCTCGTTCCCGACGCGCCGGACACCCTACTCGTCGAGGGGGGAGTCGTCGCCCTCGCTCTCGATTTCGGCCAGCACCCGCTCGTGGAACTCGCGGAGCGCCGCGCTCTCGTCTTCCGCGAGGACGGTGTCGGTGGCGGCGAGCGTCGCCAACCCGAACGCCCGCGGCGTCGGCGTCTCGACCGTCCGTTCGACCACCTCGATGTCGCCGTCCCGGATTCGCGCCAACACATCCTCGATGCCCGCGACGTCGAGTTTGTCCTCCAGCAACTCCCGGTCGGTCTCCTCGACGACGGCGAAATCGTCCAGATCGTCCGCGAGCGAGAGCAACGTCTCGCTCTCGACCTGCTGACGGGCCGCCGACTTTTCGTGCCCCTTGTACCGCTTCAGGATCATGAGCGAGCGCGTGGCGTTGATACGGAAGTAGCGTTGCCGGAGGTCGGTCCCCCGGAGCGCAGACCGGAGGTCAACCCGGGCGTCGTCGGGAGCGAGGCCCCGGAGCAGACCGGGCACGTCGACGCGGCGGTTGAGCGGCATCGAGAGGACAAAGCCCTGATCCGCGACGGCGACGGTGACGCTCGCGTTCGACTCGCTCGCACACGCCGCGGCGAGCAGGCGGGAGAGGCCGTCGTTGAACTGCCGGCCGTAGAGGGAGTGGACGTAGTAGCGACGGCGGTACTCCTCGCGGTCCCGCACCTCCTCGACCGTGATGCGGGTCGGCGTCGACACGCTCTCCGGGCCGGCGAACGCGACCTGCTGGTCGTAGAGGCGGGTGAGCGCGCGCACCGCTCGCTCCGAGAGCGCCGACTCGCGGAGCCAGACCCGAACGCCGGGGGAACCGCCGGCGTCGAGGCGCTCCAGCAAGTCGCGCTGGAAGGCCAGTATCTCGCGGGCGAGGTCGTACGCGAGGGGGAGCCGCTCGGAGTACCACGACGGCACCGTCGGGCGCTCGCTCGTGCGGTCGACGTACACCTTCGATCCGCGGCGGTAGCGGAACTCGAAGCGCTCGCCGCCGATGACGAACACGTCGCCCGGATCGAGGGTGTCGAGGTAGTCCTCGTCGAGTTCGCCCACCCACTCGTCCCCGCCGCGCACGAACACGTCACACGAGAAGGAGTCGGGGATGGTGCCGACGTTGGTGAGGTAGATCACCCGGGCGAGGCGGCCGCGCTTGCCGATCAGGCGCTCGCCCACCTCGAACTCGGGGTAGTGGTGCTCGCCGTCCGGCGGGTCGTTCGTGTCCCGCCACACCTTCGCGTAGACGTTGCGCTCCTCTAGCCCGTCGTAGTCGGCGGTGAGGTAGCGAAGGAGCGTCTCGAACTGCTCCTCCGAGAAGTCGCGGTAGGGGTAGGCGCGGCGAAGCGTCGCCTTCACGTCGGCTTCGCGCCGAACGCCGTTGATCGCCATCCCGTAGACGTGCTGCGCGGCCACGTCGTAGGCGTTCTCGGGGACGAACACGCGGTCGACGAACCCCGACTCCGCCCTGCGGACCATCACCGCCGTCTCCACGAGGTCGTCGCGGTCGAGGGTGATCACCCGCCCTTCGACCACCTGCCCGACCTGGTGGCCCGCGCGGCCGACTCGCTGGAGGAGCGCCGCCACGGATTTGGGCGACCCTACCTGCACCACCAGGTCGACGTGAGGCATGTCGACGCCGAGTTCGAGGCTGGTCGAGGTAGTGACCACGTCGAAGTCGCCGCCCTTGAGGCCCTCCTCGACCGCCTGCCGGCGGTCGGCCGAGAGGCTGCCGTGGTGACACGCCGAGTTCGCGTCGTCGTAATCGAACCGCTCGCGGAGGGCCTGTAGCGTCCGCTCCGCGCCTGACCGCGTGTTCGTAAAGACCAGCGTGTTGGTGTGGGCGTCGATCAGGTCGTGCAGTTGCTCGTAGAACCGGCTCCGAACGACCTCGTTCGGCGTCCCGACGAGGTCGTCGACCGGGCAGTCGACTTCGAGGTCGAACTCGCGGGCGAAGCGGGCGTCGACGATCTCGCAGTCGCGGGGCTCGTCACCCTCGCGGCCGACGAGAAAGTCCGCCATCGTCGACAGCGGTTCGACCGTCGCGGAACAGCCGATGCGGGTGGGCGAGCCGTCGGCCAGATTCTCCAGTCGCTCCAGCGACACCGAGAGATGCGTGCCGCGTTTGTTCGCCGCGAGCGCGTGAATCTCGTCGACGACGACGTACTCCACCGTCCGCAGTTTCTCCCGGAACTTCGGGGAGTTGAGCAGGATGGCGAGCGTCTCCGGCGTCGTGTTGAGGACGTGCGGCGTCTCCGTGAGCATCCGCTGGCGAGTGGCGTCGTCGGTGTCGCCGTGGCGGGTGGCGTGGCGCACCTCCGTCGATTCGCCGCGGTCCGCGAGTCGGTCCCGGATGCCGGACAGCGGTTCGGCTAAGTTGCGATGTACGTCGTTGGCGAGCGCCTTCAGCGGCGAGACGTAGAGGCAGTACACCGCGTTTTCGAGACCCCCGGCGCGCTCCCGGCGAAACAACTCGTTGATGATCGCAGTGAAGGAGGCGAGGGTCTTGCCGCTCCCCGTCGGCGCACAGATCAGCGCATTCTCCCTCTCGTGGACGAGCGGGATGGCCTCGCGCTGAGGCGGCGTGAAGAAACCGCCGTTCTCGGGGACGAAGGCGCCGAACTGGTCGACCCACCACTCGCGGACGGCGGGGTCGAGGAGGGAGAGGACGTCGGCGTCGACGGCCTCGGCGACCACGTCGTCGTCCACGCCCGCCAGCGACGTATCCTCGTCGGCCCGATCCATCGACGGAAGAAAGGGGCGGACGACCAAGTGGGTTGTGGGGTGCCGATCACCGTGCTGGGGGCGCCCTGCCGTATCGGAGGATGGCGTTCCGATGGTCCATGGAGTCAAGCCCCGGAGCCAGCATGCGACAGGTCGCTTCCGGGCGGCGCCGTATCGTAGCCCTCAGTAGTAGCCGCGGACGTTCGACGACCCGATGGCCGCGGCTGATCCGAGGTAACCGAGAACCGCACCGCAGTCGGGACACTCCAACTGGACGTGTTCCTGCGCCCCCGCGTCGACGTCGACGTGTCCCTCGAAGACGTCGTCCAGTAGCAACCGCTTAGTCTCGGGGTAGTCGTTTTCCACGCCGCAGTCGGGGCACTCCATGTTACCCCCCTGCCGCCGCTCCGACGGCGAGATACCCGAGGACCGCCTCGCAGTTCGGACACTCGAGTTGGATGTGTTCCTGTGCACTGATCTCGACGTCTCCCGCCTCCTCAGTGAAGAACTCCGATACACGGAGCCGGTCACCGTTTGGAGCCTTCATCTCCTCCTGACAGTGCGGACAGTGCGTCATAGTCCACCCCACAGACGCGATGCAAAAATAGCTATGGGGGCGGGAAGACACAACCGCTAAGACGCGGGTGGCACTACAGTCAGTATGGCAGACAAGAAGTTCACCCTCCTGGAACTCCACCTCGGCGACGGCACGGTACAGATCGGTCCCGCGACCATCGGCGACGAGTCGGCGAACGAAATAACCGAACCGGAGCAGAAGGATCCGGACGAGAGCGAGGACGGCGGCGCCTGCCCGATGCGCAAGGCCGGCAAACTCCTCGTCGTCCTCGCCGTTCTCGTCCTCCTCACCCTCGGCGTCAAGAAGGTCCTCGGCGGCGGCGAGGATCTGGAGGAACTCGAAGACCTCGCGGACCTCGACGAGGACGAAGCGTAGTATCCGGACCGCTTAAGCGACGGCCGTGGCATAGGGCGGGTATGACGGTATCGAGCGCACCGGGCAAAGTGTACATTTTCGGCGAGCACGCCGTGGTCTACGGCGAACCCGCCATCCCCTGTGCCATCGAACGACGAGCGACGGTCAGCGTCGAGGCCCGCGACGACGACCACGTCCGCGTCTCGGCGTCCGACCTCAGCCTCGACGGCTTCACCGTCGAGTACGCGGGGTCGACCGACGACCGACCGGACGTGGACGTGCCCGCGTCGCTGGTCGAGGCAGCGATGGGCTACATCGACGCCGCGGTGGAACAGGCCCGCGACGCCGCGGATCGACCCGACGCCGGCTTCGACATCACCGTCGAGAGCGAGATTCCGCTCGGCGCGGGGCTGGGGTCCTCGGCCGCGGTGACGGTCGCCGGCATCGACGCCGCGACACGCGAACTCGGCCAGCCACTCCCACCCGAGGAAGTCGCGGACCGCGCCTATCGCGCCGAGGCCGAGGTCCAGAACGGACAGGCGTCGCGGGCGGACACCTTCTGTTCGGCCGTCGGCGGCGCCGTCCGCGTCGAGGGTGACGACTGCCGGAGTATCGAGGCGCCGGATCTCCCCATCGTCATCGGCTTCGACGGCGGCGCGGGTGACACCGGCGAACTCGTCGCCGGCGTCCGCGCGCTCAAAGAGCAGTACAGCTTCGCGGACGATACGCTCGCCACTATCGGCGACATCGTCCGCACCGGCGAACGCCTCCTCGACCCCGACCCCGACGATCCAGAGGCCGAAATCCCGGTCGAGGACCGCATCGCGGAGGTGGGACAGTTGATGAACTTCAACCACGGCCTACTGGAGTCGCTGGGCGTCTCCTCACGGTCGCTCGACAGCATGGTGTGGGCGGCGCGTGAGGCGGGTGCCCACGGCGCGAAGCTTACCGGCGCGGGCGGTGGCGGCTGTATCGCCGCGCTCGACCCCACGCCAGAGACTCTGACGGCGCTTCGCTTCACCCCCGGCTGCGAGGAGGCGTTCCGCGCCGAACTGACCACCGACGGCGTGCGGAGGCTGGAATGACGACGGTGCTCAAACTCGGTGGGAGTCTCATCACCGACAAGGAACGGGCGGAGACGCTGGACGGCACGGCGCTGTCCGCGGCGGCCGACGCCATCGCGGAGTGTCGGGACGACCTCGCCCTCGTCCACGGCGCCGGGAGTTTCGGCCACCACTACGCCGAGAAACACGGCGTGAGCGTGACCGAGGGGACGACGGATGCCGGCGACGCCCTCGAAATCCACGGGTCGATGACGACCTTGAACCGCTTCGTCCTCTCGCGCCTGCACGACCGCGACGTGTCCGCCCTGCCCGTCCACCCGCTCTCGGCGGGCGGGCGCGACGCCGACGCCGCCCTCGACATGCCCATCCCGGCGGTGCGGACGATGCTCGGCGAGGGATTCGTCCCCGTCAGCCACGGCGACGTGATCGCCCACGAGGACCACGGAGCGACGATCATCTCCGGCGACGAGGTGGTCGTGCGCTTCGCCGAGGGACTGGACGCCGACCGAATCGGCCTCTGCTCGACCGTCGACGGCGTCTACGACGAACACGGCGACGTGATCGACCACATCGAAGACTTCGACGCCGTGGCGGACGCCCTCGGCGGCAGCGACGCCACCGACGTGACCGGCGGCATGGCCGGCAAGGTGCGCACCCTCCTCGATCTGGACGCCCCGGCCTACGTCTTCGGCGCCGACGACCTCTCGGCGTTCCTCTCGGGCGGCGAACCGGGAACGCGCATCGGGTGATGGGGGCCTCGTGATGCGCCGCCGTCGCCTTCTCGCGCTTCTCGGGGCGCTTCCGCTCGCCGGCTGTACCGGCGGCCCCGGCGACCCGATCACGATGCTCGCGGTCAATCAGGACGACACGGCCCACACAGTGACGCTGTGGGTCGCCAACAACGACCGACTCCGCGTCGCGAATACGGTCGAGGTGGCGGCCGGCGAGGTCGCCGAACTCGGGACGACGCCGTGGCGGCGCGGCCGCTACCGGGTGACGGTCCGCCTCGATGGCGAGCCAGTCATCGCCACGGCGTTCCAGTCGACCGAGTGGTTCAACCAACTCGACGTGGTGATCGACGCGGACGGGTCGGTCGAACTGAACCGGGGACGGGCGGCGTAGCGTGGCATAGCCCGGGTACTCAAGCGTCGGGCGGGACTACGGTCCGACGATGACCGACGACACCGTCCGCGTCTGGCTGGTCGAGCGCACCTATTCCGACGACGAACAGAACATCATCATCCTCACGTACGCGACGACCGACGGCCAGCAGTACTTCCGGAAGGAGCGTTCGCTCACCTCGTTCAGCGACGTTCGGGACACGACCGCCGCCGTCGACGCCGACCCGGAGAACCTCGGTTCGACGGACCCCGAAGACCGCGAAGCGTACGCGACCGAAGCACAGCGCATGGCGGCCGAACACGACCCCAACGACGTGATTTAGCGTCTCGGCGCTAACACTCCACGCGCAACCCGTCACGCGCGAAGCGCACGTCGCCGTCGTACCGTCGCTCTATCGCGTCCAGCATCTCCTCGTGGCGACCCTCCGTGTGCGGGTAGAGGTGGGTCAGGTAGACGCGGCCGTAGTCGTGGCCGGCGAGAACGTCGCCGAGTTTCGCCGGCGTCGGGTGGTTCGACACGTCCACGTCGTCGGGGAACGAACAGTCGTGGACGAAGATGGCCGATCCGTCGGCGAAGGCGGCCAGTCCCTCGAACGCCTCGGTGTCGCTGCTGATCGTCAGGTCGCCATCCTCACCCCCGAATCGGTAGGCGAGGCCGTCGACCGAGTGCCGCGTCTCGTGGGCCGACACGTCGAAGCCCGCGACCGAGAAGTCGTAGGCGCCGACCTCACGAATCCGCACGTCGGCCCGACCGTCGAGGTAGTCGAAGGCGTCGAACAGGTCGTCGACGAGCGCTTTCGTCCCGCTCGGGCCGACGATTTCGAGGTGGTCGTCGCCGGAGAGCCACCGCGCCTTCAGGAGAGGCAGGAGGTCCGCGACGTGGTCGAGGTGGTGGTGCGTCAGGAGGACGGTCGAGACGCCCTCGTAGCCGGGGTCGGTGGCGGCGAGGCGGTGGAGGACGCCCGCGCCGCAGTCGACCAGCAGACGACGGTCGTCGCGTTCGAGCAACAAACCGGTCTGGGCGCGGTCCGGGAGGGGCATGGCGCTTCCGGTGCCGAGGAAAGTGAGGCGCATGGACCAGCGTCGGTCGGCGGCGTGGAAAGCGGTTCGGTCGGGACGGCGTCATACGGTTTATTGTAAGTCTATACCGGTGATTCGCCGGACCGTCTTGGCGAACCACCGGGACACAGTTACAATAATCCGTATCAGTCGAACCCGAACTCCGCGTCGACCATGTCGCCGCGGGCGTAGTTGTCGCCCACGTCGGTTATCTCGACCTGCACCGTCTCACCGAGCGACGCGCCGTCGACGAGGACGGCAAAATCGTCGACGTATCCGACACCGTCTCCCTCGGACCCGAGTTCTTCGATGGCGAGGACGTGCGTCTCGCCGGGCGTGACCGGTCGGTTAACCATGCCATTCGATAGCACACATAGACGGAAAGGTGTTGTGGGCGTGACAGATTCTACGGCGCCAGCCGGTTCTTCCGCCCTTTCATGTGTTCCTCGTAGTGCTCGAACGTGATGGGACACCACTCGGCGGCCAGGTCGAGGACGGACTCGGTCATCTCGCGAATTTCCCACTGGCTGTCGGCGGCGGCGCGCATGTCCGCGACGTGCATCAGCATCCGGGCGTTCATCGACATGACGATGTTGACCTCGGTGCCGATGGGGAGGACGAACCGGGCGTCCTCGGGGGGCATCCCCAGATCGAGGAGTTCCTGATACGACTCCACCGAGTTGCGCACCGTCTCGCGGAAGATGCGTTCGCGTTCCGCGACGGTCTCCTCGTCGACGGCGCCGCTGGACTGATTGCGGCCGACCCAGTCGGGGTCGATCGCGGAGGGTGGCGTCACCACCATCGCCCCCTCCTCGACCTCGGCCGGATCGACGTCGTCGAAGGAGACGTAACGCATGCTCTGGATGTCGAAACTGACGTGCCGGTGGCGGGTGATCTGGGCCATACACGACCGGCTGACGCCCTTGATCGCGAAGGTAGCCTGTGGGTGTTCGAACGGGCCGAAGTGCCCGTGATCGAGCAGGTGTCCGATGAGCGTTCGCTTCTTCTCCTCTATCGTCTCCCCCTCGATACCGTCCATCGCCTCCTCGAACGAGATGTCGCCGACGAAGTCCGAGAGGTAGTCGTTTCGCGCTGCCGTGCAGACGACTCGCTCCGGATCGGGCGTCGCTTCGAGCAGTGTGACCTCCATGGCTTCGAGGGGGTACCCGGACTACCTAAACGTTAAGGGTCAAGCCTCCGGCGCCGATAGGAAGTCGTATGACCGACATCGAGAACCTCGCCGCCGGCGTGCAGGCGTTCACCAGCAACGTCTTCCTCGTGACCGGCGAGCGGACTGCACTCGTCGACACCGGCGCCAACTTCGACGTGGTCGGAGCGGCGGAGTCCCGGGTCGACGACCTCGACACCGTCGTCCTCACGCACACCCACCGCGACCACGTCGGCAACGTCGACGCCGTCCGATCCACCTTCGACGTCGAGACGGTCGGCTACGATCCCAGCCACCCCGCCGTCGACACCGAACTCGGCGAGACGGTCCAGGTGGGCGATCACGACTTCACCGTCCTCCACACGCCGGGACACAAGGACGACCACGTTTGCCTCTACGCGCCGGCCGCGAAGGTGTGTTTCGCGGGCGATCTGGTGTTCGCCGACGGCGCCTTCGGACGGACTGATCTCGAAGAAGGGGATCGGGAGACGCTGATCCGGAGCATCGACGCCCTCCTCGACCTCGTCGACCCGGACCTCGTCGCACTCCACACCGGTCACGGACCGAGCGTGACCGACGGCGCGTACGAAACCATCGAGCGCGCGGGGCAGGCGGCGCGACGATTTTAGTCGTCTTTCAGGCCGTAGTACCCGGGATCGTCGTCCGTCGGCGGTTCGCCGATCACGAGGTCGTCGGCGTTTTTCATCACCCACGGCACCGCCCAGTCGACGAGGACGGCCTCGGTGCCCTCGTCGATGTCGGCGTCGGGCTCTAGGCCCTGGAGCAGGCGCGCAATCTCGTAGATGGTGTACATCTGGTCGGGGTCGAGCAACTCCTCGGGCGTGTAGAAATCGCAGGGGTAGATGCCGTCGAACGACTCTTTGGGTCGGGGCATAGGGAGGGATAGACGGTCGGCCCCGTAAACGGTACCGAACCTACTCGAAGAAGCGGCCACGGTAGAACGTCGCCAGATCCATGTCGAAGTCGGTCAGGCGGAGGATATCCGACTCGGAGAGGTCGTCGTACTCGGCGACGTACGCCTGCGCGTCGCTCTCGGCCGCGAACGGTAACGGGTTGCGCTGCATCGGGTCGTCCACCCGTTCGGCGTTCGTCTCGCGGACGAACCACGCCGACCGCGCGTCGATCAGTTCTTTCGTCTCGTGGTCGTGGACCCAGAGCCCCGCGAACGTCGCGCCCTCGTGAGACGGCTCGAAGTTGCCGGGGTCGACGTAGTAGGCGGCCAGACAGCCCGACGAGCAGAAGAACGCGCGGTCGCCCACCTCGACGGTCAACTGGGCGTTGTAGTCCGGGAACTTCGCCGGCATCATATTACAGACGGCACACGACGCGTCCTCGGGGATGGGCGCGGGATCGGTGAGAGCGACCGACTGTTCGGTCGGGGTCGCCGTGGACGTCGGCTCGGCCGCGTCGTCCGTCCCACCGGCACAGCCGGCGAGCGCGGCCGTCAGCGTGCCCGCGGCGACGACGAGGCGCCGTCGGGTGAGCGATGTTCGTGTCACGTCAGTCCGTACGCCGCCGCCCGGCTTGTACCGTCTGGTTGGGTTATCGAAACTGTCAGCGTGGCGTCGCCACTGGTCCGGCGGGCGTCGAAAGAAATGTCGGATCGGCCGAGTCGCGCGTTACGACTGCCGCGTGCGCTTACTCGAAGAGTTCGACGGCCTGCTCGTAGCGGGCGCTCGGCTCCTCCCAGTCGACGACCTGGAAGAAGTTGTCGACGAAGTCGCCGCGGGCCGGGCCGTAGTCGTGGTAGTAGGAGTGCTCCCAGACGTCGAGCGCGAGGATGGGGTGGGAGCCCCAGAGCGCGCCCTGGTCGTGCTTGTCGACCACGACGTTGCGGAGCTGGTTCGAGAAGCTGTCGTAGACCAGCAGCGCCCAGCCGCCGGCAGCGCCGGCAGCAGCCTCGAACTCGCCCTTCCAGGCCTCGTAGGAACCGAAGTCCTCCTCGATCCGGGCGGCGAGGTCGCCGCTCGGCTCGTCGCCACCCTCCGGCGACATGCAGTCCCAGAAGAGGTCGTGGAGGATGTGCCCACAGCCGTTGTGGGTGACGTTCCGAATCGCGCCGGCCGAGGAGCCGAAGTCTCCGCCTTCACGATTCGCTTCAAGCGTCTCCTCGGCGCTGTTCCAGCCGTTCACGTAGCCCTGATGGTGGGTGTCGTGATGCCAGGTCAGTACCTGCTCCGAGATGTGCGGCTCGAGGGCGTCGTAGTCGTACGGCAGTGGATCAAGTTCGTAGCTCATGGTGTAACCTCCACACAGATGATGTATCGGCACGCTGTTAAGCTTTGAGGAAACGTACGGTAACACGTCCCACAGGGCTGCGAGCGGATAGATAGGGACTTACGTCGGGGTCGTGGACGGTCGGGCGATGCGTGGCTGGCACGGCGTGGGACTGGTCGCTGGCTGGCAGACCGTCGCCAGCCTCTGTTTCTACGCCATCTTCGCCGCGACGGCGTTTCTCCGCTCGGATTTCGGCCTCTCGCGCACCCTCGTCGGCGTCACCATCACCGTCACGATGCTCGGCTATACGCTCCTGCTGTTCGTGATGGGGGCGGCCGTCGACGGCTACGGCGAGCGACGGGTGATGGTCGGCGGTCTCCTCGGTCTCGCCGTCGGCGCCGCCGGCGTCGCTATCGCGCCCTCCTATCCCTTGCTCCTCCTCGCCCTCCTCGTGCTCGGAGGCGCGTACGCGACGGCTATGCCTGCCACCAACCGGGCCGTCCTCGCCGTCGCGCCGCCCGGCCGGCGCAACCTCACCATGAGCATCAAACAGGTCGGCGTGACCGTCGGGAGTGGGCTGGGCGCCATCCTCGTCACGTGGATGGCCGCCACGCGCGTCGGGTGGCGCGGGGGATTTTTCGTCGCCACTGCCGTCGGCGTCGGCGTCGCCCTCGCTTTCGGCTACTGGTACCGCGGCGACGGCGGCACCGGCTCGATGGGCCTGCCCGACGTGCGGGGACTGCTCGCCCGTCCCGACTACCGACTGCTCGTCGCCGCCGGCTTCTTCTACGGCGCCGCCATCCTGACCACGACGGCCTACGTCGTCCTCTATCTCACCGAATCCGTCGGCGCGGCGGCCGGCGTCGCGGGGACCGTCCTCGCGCTCGTGCAACTCACGGGGAGCGCCGGCCGTATCGGCGGCGGCGCCCTCGTCGACCGCCTGCCGCTCGACGACGCGCGGGCGAGCGCGCTCGTCCTCGTCGGGCAGTCGGCGCTCGGCGTCGCCTGTCTCGTGGCCGTCACTGCCGTCGACACGCCGCTCGTCGCCGCCGTCGGCTTCGCCGTCCTCGGCCTGTTCGTCTTCGGGATTCCCGCCACCTACTACGCCTGCATGACGGCGCTGGTACCCTCGGATCGCGTGGGCGAAGCGACCGCCGGCGGGCAACTCACCATCAACGCCGGCGGCCTCATCGCGCCGCCGACGTTCGGCTACCTCGTCGACACCGCGGGCTACACGACCGGGTGGCTGGCGCTCGCGGCGGGTGTCGGCGTCGCGGCGCTGTTGCTGGGCCGACTGGCGTTGCTGACGCGGTGACCTACGACACCCACCGATCGCGTTGTGGGGTGTACTCTAGATCCGTCGCCACCGACTCGGCCGTCTCGGCGTCGGCGAGCCGCTCGATCAGGTGGAGCGCGAGGTCCAGCCCCGACGTGATGCCGCCAGCGGTCAGTACGTCGCCGTCGTCGACGACGCGCGCGTCGACCACGTCGGCGTCGGTGGCGCGCAGGTCGTCGAGCGCGCCGCCGTGGGTGACCGCAGGCCGACCGGAAAGCACGCCAGCGCGCGAGAGGAGCATCCCGCCCGTACACACCGCCGCGAGCGTCGTCCCCGCGTCGTGGAGGCGGGCGAGGGCGTCGGGAATCGCTCCTTTCTCGGCCTCCGCCCACGCCCCCTCGGGCCGGCGGTCGTTCCACCCACCGCCGGGGACGACGACCACGTCCGGCGGGTCGTCGACCGACAGCGTGCCGTCCGGGTCGATCCGGAGGCCGTGGGCGGCGGTCACGCGCTCCTGCGCCGAGAGCGTCACGAGCGACGTGTCGAGGGAGGCGCCCGCGTCGGCCGCCATCTCGAACGCCTCGAAGGGACCGACTGCGTCCAGTTCGTCGAAGCCGTCGTAGACGAGGATGTCGATAGTCGTCGGCATAGCGGAGTGGAAGCGAGCCCCGAGTATATACCCCATGCCAGCGAAGGTGTCACCATGGCGACGATCAAGGACAGCGTCCACGACCACATCGAGGTGACGGGCGTCGCCGAGGACTTGCTGGACACGCCGGCGATGCAACGGCTCCGCCGCATCCGCCAGCTCGGCACCGTCTCGCTGGTGTACCCGTCGGCCAACCACACCCGCTTCGAGCACAGCCTCGGCGTCTACCACCTCGCGAGCGAGACGCTCGATCATCTCGGCGTGGCCGGGCGGACGGCCGAACGTATCCGCGCCGCCGCCCTCCTACACGACGTGGGCCACCCCCCGTTCAGCCACAACGTCGAGGAACTCCTCTACCGGCACACGGGGAAGTATCACGACGACGTGGCCGACCTCCTCGCCGACGGACGTGTGGGGGCAGTCCTCCGGGAACACGACCTCGACCCCGACACCGTCGCGGGCCTCGTCGCCGGCGAGGGGCGCTACGGCCAACTCGTCTCCGGCGAACTCGACGTGGACCGGATGGACTACCTCGTCCGCGACGCCCACCACACCGGCGTCCCGTACGGCACTATCGACCACGGGCGACTGGTCCGAGAGCTGACGTTCGTCGACGGCGAACTCGTCCTCGCGGAGGGGAACGTTCAGACCGCGGAGAGCCTCCTGCTCGCGCGGGCGCTGATGAACCCGACCGTCTACCGGCATCACGTCGCACGCATCGGGAAGGCGATGCTCCGGCGAGCGACGGAGCGGCTGATCCGCGAGGCTGGATACGACGCCGAGACGGTGCGCCGGTGGGACGACGCCGACCTGCTAGCGACGCTCCGGCGTACCGACGCGACCGCCGACTTCGCCGACCGTCTGTCGACGCGTGACCTGTTCAAGCGGGCGGTGTGGGCGGAACTCCCCGACGTGCCCGAGGACTTGCTGGAGGCCGACCACGAGCGAATTCGCGAACTCGAACGCGAGGTGGCGGCGGCCGCCGACCTCGACCCCGATTCGGTCGTCGTCGACGTGCCGCCGCCGCCGGAGATCCGCGAGTCGTCGTCGCGGGTGGTCGTCAACGGCGAGATCAGACGTCTGGATCGGCAGTCGCCGCTCGTGAGCGCGCTCCGGGTCGCCGGCCGCAACCAGTGGCGCCTCGGCGTCTACGCCCCCGCTGGCGCCGTCGACCGCGTCGGCCGAGCGGCCGTCCGGGCACTCGGACTCGACGTGGACGGCGCGCCGATCACCGAGGTTCGCGGTGGCCTCGACACGACGCTCGACGAGTTCGGGTAAGTTGAAGGATTGCGCCCTCCCTCATCCAGTATGGAGGTCGAAGGAACCGTTCTGCGGGGCCGGGCGTTCGAACCGATCGAGGGACGCGTCGTCGTCGAGGACGGCAAAATCGTCGCCGTCGAGGAGACGACCACGGACGCCGACGCCATCGTCTGCCCCGCCTTCGTCAACGCCCACACCCACATCGGCGACTCCATCGCCAAGGAGGCCGGCCGGGACCTCTCGCTCGACGAACTCGTCGCGCCGCCGGACGGCCTCAAACACCGCCTGCTTCGCGACGCCTCGACCGCGGAGAAAGTCGCAGCTATGCGGCGGTCGCTCCGATTCATGGAGCGGTCGGGCACCGCAGCGACCGTCGAGTTCCGCGAGGGTGGCGTCGAGGGCGTCGAAGCGATCCGTGAGGCACTGCAGGGGCTAGACATCGAGGCGACGGTCCTCGGCCGCGAGACGACGGCGGCGATGGAGGCGGGCGACGGCTTCGGCGCCAGCGGTGCCCGCGACGCCGACTTCACGGCCGAGCGCGCCGCGACCCGCGAGGCGGGCAAGCCGTTCGGCATCCACGCCGGCGAACGGGATGCCGAGGATCTCACCCCCGCGCTCGACCTCGATCCCACCTTCCTCGTCCACGTCGTCCACCCCGAACCCGCGCATCTGGAGCGGATCGAGCGCGGCGGGGTACCGGTCGTCGTCTGCCCGCGGTCGAACCTCGTCACCGGCGTCGGGGTGCCACCGATGGCCGAGCTGCTCGACCGGACCACGGTGGCACTGGGTACCGACAACGTCATGCTCAACAGCCCGTCGATGTTCCGCGAGATGGAGTTCGCGGCGAAAGTCGGTGGCGTCGGCGCCGTCGACGTACTGCGGATGGCGACGGTCAACGGCGCCGAACTCGTCGGCCTGAACTGCGGCCTGATCGAACCCGGCCGCGCGGCGAAACTCCTCGTCCTCGACGGCGACTCCGACAACCTCGCCGGCGTCCGTGATCCGGTTCGCGCGGTGGTCCGCCGGGCAGGCGTCGACGACGTGGACCGCGTCGTGCTGTGAGCGTGTGAAGAGTTATGTGATGGAGTGTGCTACCATTACACATGGGCGCGTACGAACGGATTCTCGTTCCGACCGACGGTTCCGACGGCGTGGAGCAGGCGATCGAGCACGCTATCGAGGTGGCCGCGATCAACGACGCCGAAGTCCACGGAATCTACGTCCTGAGTACGGACGCGTACGCGGGGCTGGCGATGGAGTCGTCGTGGGAGAGCGTCGACCGCTTGCTCCGGGAAGACGCCGAGAAGGCCGTCGCGCGCGTCCGCGATATCGCCGAGACGGTGGATTCGACCGTCAGCGTGGAGACGGCGGTGGTGGAAGGCAAGCCGAGCCGAGAGATCGTTCGCTACGCCGAGGAAGTGGACTGTGACCTCGTCGTGATGGGCACCCACGGCCGCGGCGGGATCGACCGCCTGTTGCTCGGGAGCGTCGCCGAGTCGGTCATCCGGGCGTCGTCGATACCGGTGACGACGGTCCCGGTCGGCAGCGAGTGAGTCACGCCGGCCGGAGGTGCTCGCAGTCGCCGGCGTGGACGGTCCGTTCGCCGTCGGCCGTCCGGACGACGAGGGCGCCGGGGAACGTCACGTCGACCGCCTCGCCCTCGACGACGCCGCCGGGCGTGTCGACCCGCACCTCGCGACCGAGGGTGACGGCGTAGTCGCGCCACGCCGGCAGAATCGAGTCGGGGTCGGCCCGGAGGTCGTGAAACGCTTCGACGACCCGCTGGCAGAAGCGACGACGGTCGGCGTCGCCGCCTGCCGTCCGGATACTCGCCCCTTTCTCGGGCAGGTCGGCCGCGCTCACGTCGACGTTCGCACCGACGCCGACGATCAGCCACGAGATACGGTCGGCCTCCCCCTCCATCTCGGTCAGGATGCCCGCGAGTTTCCCCTCCGACCCCGCCACGAGCACGTCGTTGGGCCACTTGATGACGGCCTCGACGCCCGCCTCGCGGCAGGCGCGCGTGACGGCGACGGCGGCCGCGAGCGTGAAGACGGGCGCGTGGGCCGGGGGACGGTCCGGGCGACACAAGAGACTGGCGTAGACGCCGCCGGGCGGCGACGACCACGGCCGGTCGAGACGGCCGCGGCCACCCGTCTGCTCGCCGGCGACGACGAGGACCTCCGCCTCGCCCGCGACCGCCAGTTCCCGCGCCCGATCGTTCGTGCTCGGGAGGCTGTCGTGGTACTCGACGGCGTAGGGAGCGTCGAGGCCGAACGCGATGGCGTCGCCGCCGTAGTCGGGGACGGAACGGACGGTGTAGCCGTCGGCGTCGCTCTCGACGACGAATCCCTCGTCGCGGAGCGCCTCGACGTGTTTCCAGACGGCCGCGCGCGAGACCCCGAGTTCGTCGGCGAGCGTCGGTCCGGACACCGGTCCGTCGGCGTCCGCGAGCGTCCGGAGGAGCGAGCGGCGCGTGTCGCTCATTCCAGCACGATCAGCGGGTCACCCATGTCGACGCTCTCGCCCTCGCTCACGAGCACCTCGCTGACCGTCCCGCCGCTCTCGGCGACGATGTCGTTCTCCATCTTCATGGCTTCGAGGACGAGGACCACGTCGCCGGGCGCCACCTCGTCGCCGGGTTCCACGTCGACCGAGAGGATGGTCCCCTGCATCTCGGCCTTGATCCGCTCGCCGTCGCCGGCGGCGACCGTCCCGCCGCCGTCGTCGTTCGTGGCGGCATCGGGGCGTTGCATACCGCCCCCGCCGCTCGACTTCGTGCCGCCGGTCGGGATAGCGGGGGCGCCGCGTTCTTCCAGATTCACCTCGAAGCGCTTGCCGTTGACCTCGACGGTGAACTCGCGTTCGGTCACCTCCTCGTCCCCGTCGTCGGCGTCCGTCTCCTCCGGCCCCCAGCGCTCGACGGCGCGTTCGATGCGCTCGTGGTCGAGTTCCTCGTCGAGGTAGTTCGTGGTGTGGGTGCCCTCGGTGAACCGCTCGTCCGTCACCATCAGTCGGTGGAAGGGGATGACGGTGTGGAACCCCTCGATGTCGAACTCGCGGAGGGCGCGTTCGGCGCGGGCGAGACACTCGTCGCGGTCGCTCGCGCGGACGATCAGTTTGGCGATCATCGAGTCGTAGTCGCCGCCGATGTCGTCGCCCTGTCGCACCGCGTCGTCGACGCGGACGCCGATCCCGCCGGGCGGATCGTACGTCGAGAGGCGGCCGGTCGCGGGGGCGAAATCGCGGGCCGCGTTCTCGGCGTTGATCCGGAACTCCATCGCGTGTCCCTCGATCTCCACCTCGTCCTGTGCAAAGCCGATCTCGTTGCCCGCGGCCACCTTGATCTGTTCTTTCACGATGTCGATGCCCGTGATCTCCTCGGTGACGGGGTGTTCGACCTGGATGCGCGTGTTGACTTCGAGGAAGTAGAACTCGCCGTCCTCGACGAGGAACTCGACGGTGCCGGCGTTGGTGTAGTCGGTCTCGCCCACGCCGCGGCGGGCAGCGTCGCCGATGCGTTCGCGCAGGTCGTCGGAGAGCGCCGGACTCGGTCCCTCCTCGATCACCTTCTGGTGGCGGCGCTGGAGCGAGCAGTCGCGCTCGCCGAGGTGGCGGACGTTGCCGTGGTGGTCGGCGATAATCTGCACCTCGATGTGTCGCGGGGCTTCGAGGAATCGTTCGAGGTAGACGGAGTCGTTGTCGAAGTACGCCTCGCCCTCGCGTTTGGCCGCGGCGAGTTGGTCTTCGATCTCGTCGGGACTCTCGACGATCTTCATGCCGCGCCCGCCGCCGCCACCTTCGGCCTTGATGGCGATCGGGTAGCCGTTCTCCTCGCCGAACGCCTCGACCTCCGCCGGGTCCTCGACGGGATCGGTCGTCCCCGGCACGACCGGCACGTCGGCACCCTGCATCACCTTGCGCGCTTTCGTCTTCTCGCCCAGCCGCTCCATCGCGTCGGATGGCGGCCCGATCCACGTGCATTCGCTATCCTCGACGCGGGCGGCGAAGTCGGCGTTCTCCGCCATGAACCCGTAGCCGGGATGGATCGCGTCCGCGTCGGCCTTGCGGGCCGCCTCCAGCACGGCGTCCTGATCGAGATAGGAATCCGCGGCCCGCGCCGGACCGACGTTGTACGCTTCGTCGGCGTAACGGACGTGACCCGCGTGCTTGTCGGCCTCGCTGTAGATGGCGACGGTCCGAACGCCCAGTTCCTCGCAGGCCCGCATGACACGCACCGCGATCTCGCCCCGGTTGGCGACGAGAACCTTCCTGAACATGTCCCCGTGTACGAACAATTACCCCGTTAGTGTATCGGTCGGAGAACAGATACGGACGTTCGAGACAGGTGTTTCACAGTTCGGGACCGAATATGCCGTAGTGGGCGAGAAAAGTTCAAATATCGGTAGCTAATTGGGATTATATCGTCGTTAGTCAAATTATTGGTTGGGTTGGACTGTTCCCGAATCCAAACGGCCTTATGTGAGAGTCCCACACGGGTAACCAATGTCAGTACAAGTCGGCATTCTCGGTGCGACCGGTGCGGTTGGACAGCGATTCATCCAGCTTCTCGACGACCACCCCACGTTCGAACTCGCGGCGCTCACCGCCAGTGACGAGAGCGCGGGCAAGCCCTACCGCGAGGCGGCGAAGTGGCGGGTCGATTCGCCCATCCCGGTCGACGTGGCCGAGATGACGGTCCGTCGCACCGACCCGGAGGCGGTGCCGGACGACGTCGATCTCCTCTTCTCGTCGCTGCCTTCTAGCGTCGCCGTGGACGTGGAGGAAGACTTCGCCCGCGCGGGCTACGTCATCTCCTCGAACTCCTCGAACGACCGCCTCGCGGAGGACGTGCCCCTCACCATCCCGGAGATCAACCCCGAACACCTCGACCTGATCGAGGTCCAGCGGGACGAGCGTGGCTGGGACGGCGCGCTGGTGAAGAACCCGAACTGTTCGACGATCACGATGATCCCGCCGCTCGCGGCCCTCGACGAATTCGGTCTCGACCGCGTCAACGTCTCCACCCTGCAGGCCGTCTCCGGCGCGGGCTACTCCGGCGTCACGTCGATGGAGATCATCGACAACGTCCTCCCACACATCGGCGGCGAGGAGGACAAGATGGAGACCGAATCCCGAAAACTGCTGGGCGAGTTCGACGGCGCGGAGATCGCGTGGCACGACGTGGAGGTCGCGGCCTCCTGTAACCGCGTTCCGACGCTCGACGGCCACCTCGAGAACGCCTTCGTCGACCTCGCGGACGAGCCCGACGTTGACGAGGTGGAGGAGGCGATGCGGGAGTTCCCCGGCGTCGACCTGCCGAGCGCCCCCAACCAGCTCATCCACGTCTTCGACGAACCCGAACGCCCCCAGCCCCGGATGGACCGGATGCGGGGTCAGGGTATGCAGATCTGTGTCGGCGGCGTGCAGTCCACCCGCCGCGGTGTCAAGTTCAACTGCCTCGCGCACAACACCGTCCGCGGCGCCGCGGGCGCCAGCGTCCTGAACGGCGAACTGCTCTACGAGAACGGCTACCTGTAGCGTGGCGCCGTAAACGGGGGTCCCCTTTTCACTCGCGACGCGTCAATCCATCAGCCGCGCTTCGGTGAAGGAGAGATAGGCGAAAAAGGAGAGCGCGAGCAACAGCATCCCTGCCATCATGAAGACGCCCTCGTAGATGTACTTCAGAATCAGCAGGACAGCGGCGACGAGTATCGTCCGGAAGAGGAGGGTGCCCAAGAGGACGTTAAATGCGCTCACATTCGTCCCATGTTGGTGTGCGAACAACAAAAATCCGCCGGCGGTCGGCGCGGAAACCAATGGCTCATAACCCCACCGGATCGTGTGTTACCTATGAGCACTGAGGACGGGTCGGAGACGGACACGGGAACGGAGTCAGCGGACGCCGACGACGACGGGGACCGTCCCCTCTCGGAGATCGGCGTCGGCGACGGACGGGACAAACACATCCATCTGGTGACCGAGAGCGGCAAAGAGATCGACCACGACGATGTGTTTATCCGCCACACCGAGACGGAGTATCTCGTCTGCGAGGATCACGAGTTTCCGGCGTCCGAAACCACGCGCTACCGGAAGGAGAACATCGGCCGCGTCAAGATCACCCAGCACCACTCGAACTGTTTCATCACGACGGCGACCGCCGGCGAGGGGCCGACGCTCGACTCGCTCCGAGGGTTCCGTGCCGACGTGATGCGGCCCTCCCCCACCGGGCGGACGTTGCTCCGCGTCTACGACGCGACGAGTCCCCCCATCGCGGCGACGCTCGACCGCCACCCGGAGGCAGTCCCGACGCGCCTCGTCCGTGGGCTGGTCGACCGCTGTGGCTCCCTCGCCGACCGGCGGCGAGCGGCGACGGGGCGCGGCCAGCGGGCGACCCTCTCGCTCGTGCTGATCGGGCTCTACGTCGTCGGTGTCTGTCTCGGGGCACTCGCCCACGGGTGGCTTCGCGCCCGCGAGCGGTGGGTTAGCTGAAGAATCGCTCGACGTTCTCGCGCGGATCGAGGCCGGAGCCAGCCTCGACGACGACGTCGAAAGGCCGCCCCTCGGCGACTTCCCGAAGCGACTCGGCGAGCGAGTCGGGGTCGTCCTCTTCGTGGAGCCTGATCGCGTGCGAGCGCGACCCGTCGGCCGGATAGACGGTGAGTTTCGGCCGGCCCATGAATCCGCCGCGGTGGAGGACCACTCGATCGATCGCCTCGTAGTTCAGCCAGTGGACGGTGTCGGCCTGGAGGAGCACCTCGTCGATGCCGTGGACGTCGTACACCTGCTGCATCGCACTGGCCTCGCGGTGGTGTTTCTTGAATCCAAGCCCGAACATCGGCGTGATGTAGCTGTACTCCGCGATGTGGAGGCCGTCGTCCGCGAAGAACATATCGACGAGACGAAGCGGGAAGGAGCCAGCCATACCGAAGTGAACGTGGAGTTCGGTTTCGATGTCGGTCGACGGCAGATCCTCGAACTCGTCGGGGTGGGCGTCGTCGACCTCGGGATTCTCGAACTCCACAGCGTCGACGTCGTCGGAGTCAGATGCCATTCGCGCCCTCCAGTTCGGTGCGGTAGCCCATGTACGCGAAGAGGAATGCACCGAGGATAAAGAACACGCCGGCACCCCGACTGACCTCGAGGGCGACGTAGATGCCGACGGCGAGCCCGAAGACGGCGGTCGCGACGGACGCACGGAGGCGGAGCGAGTACGACTCCGTCGGGTCGTCGGCGCCGGTGCCGGCCTCCGCGTGGTCGCGGCCGACCCGCCGTTCCCCGATGTACGTCACGATCATCACCGCGAGACTCGCGACGACGATGGCGGTCCGCGCACCCGGAGAGAGTCCTATCTCGAAGGCCCGCCGGAGTGCGAGTGGGATGCCGATGGCGATCAGCCCACCGAGATAGACGAACAGCCGATAGGCGACCAGAAAGCGCAGTAGCGTCTCGAACGGACGCCCTGACGGGCGCGTCTCGGATGCCATAGGCTCAGTTGACGACGCAAATAAATAAAAACGGTTGGTCGGTGGTCGTTACGAGAGGAAGCCTTTGGCGGCGTCCGCCCCGTCGACGGTGCCGGAGGCGTTCAGCTTCGCGGTGGCCGAGCGGTACATCGTGTAGATCTGCACGACGAGTGCGAAGACCCACAGCGCGTAGCCACCCGGTGCGCTTCCGACGACGCCGACCGTCGTCTCGAACATCGGGAAGCTCAGTCCGTAGGCTTCCGGCGAGTTGAGCACACCACCGATCAGCAGGATGGTGAAGTACCCGAAGAAGCCGGTCGCCCACCACATGGCGAGGACGCGACCCCAGCCGGGCTGGGTGTGTTCGGGCAGGCGCGTCGTGTTCAGGATGGTCACCAAGGCGTTGTACGGCCACATCATCGCACCGGCGATGGCGGCACCGATGACCAGCAGGATCCACGGCTGCTGGAACTGCGCGACGATGATGAGAATGCCCCACAGCGTGAAGAGCGTGAGCAGGCCGAGGAAGACCCGCGAGAGGTCCCAGCCGGCCGAACGTCCGTACCCCTCGAAGATGATGTCCACGCTGTTGCGGACGAACGCTTCGAGGATGGCGTACTGCGTGCTGAACAGGGCGATAAAGATCACCACGTACATCAGCTGGCCTTGGACCGCACCGAGCTGCGGGATGACCACGTCGAGCCACATGTTGATGGCGCCCTGATCGGTCCCGGCGGCGTACTCGGCGGTGATCGTCATCGCGACCGTCGCGACGATGAGCAGGCCAATGACGAACGTCAGGAAGTGTTCCTGCTGGGTGATCTTCCACCACGCCTTCCAGCGGCGCAGGTTCTTCTCGCTCGGTTCGAAGGTGAAGCCACCGTGAACCTCTTCCGGCTCTGCACCACGGAGCGGGTTCTTGATGCGGCCCTGGTAGGAGCCCATGCCGTATCCCTTCTCGCGGGCCCAGACGCCCTGTGCGAGGTTGACGTACCCCCCGGCACCCGCGTACGCGAGGCCGCCGAGGAACGTCGCGATGTCCATGTTCTGCGGGAGCGCGCCGAAGTTGACGGCGCCCGCGGGGATGCTAGCGAACTGGCCGATCGAGCCGGCGATGAACGCCAGGATGACCGCGCCGAAGATGGCGACGAACATCATGACCAACTGAGCCTTCTCGATAGCGTTGTACAGGATCGGACCGGCCTGGTAGCTGAGCCAGATCAGCACCATCGTGATGACGCCGATGATCGCCCAGTCTTCACGCGGGACGACGCCCGTCCACGCGGCGAACACCTCTGAGGCGCCGGCCGCCCAGCCGGGCCATCCGACGTGGAAGAAGCCGGCGACGAGGAAGAACCACGGCCAGAAGCTGTTCAACCGGTCGAACGCTCGGAAGATGCTCTCGCCAGTGGCAATCGTCCACCGCTGAATCTCCGTGTTGATGAAGAACTGGGTGATCACGCCGACCCAGAACGCCCAGTACAGACCCCAGCCGTTCTGAGCGACGAGCGTCGGCCAGAACATCGTCTCGCCGCTCCCGAGCGACGCGCCGAGCATGATCGCGCTCGGCCCGACGATGTGAGACACCTTCGGCACTTTGGGCAGGTCGTATTTCCGGTAGCCCCATTTGCCGTCGGTGCTCGGGTACTCGCTCGTCTCTGGCGCGACATCGAGCGAGTCGTAGTCAACGTCACGATACACCGTCGCACGATACTGTTCCCCGACTTCGGCTGTCGTGAAGATGTCGTCTTCGGTCAGGCCGCCGTCGGTTTCTACTTTTGGTTCGTCGTGGTCGTCTGTCATAATCTCCCCTTGATTCGCGGGATCATACTTCGTGGGTCATGCTACCATCGTCTGTGCGATCCATGTTATCCAGGTTTGTCATATCATAAATAATCATCGATGCATGCCAGCGCGTTTACGTTTTTGAACGAATAAGCGGATAGACAAACCTGCAAACGTCGAATTCGCGGGGCTCAAGCGCGGAGGAGAACAGGGACGGTCAGTCGAAACGTGTCAGCAATCCACGATTCGGACCGTTGCGCCACCCCCGTCAGGGAGGCCTGACAGGGGAGCAATGTCGTCGAGGCGAGCGACGACGTTGACCGGCGACGCCGCACGCGGCTCGGACCCCGTACTCGCCGGTGTCGGGCCCCAGAACAGGCACAGCGCGTTCCCCTGTGGCCAGTAGGCGACCGTCCCCGGTTCGACCTCAGCCCGGGCGTTCGCCTCCGCGGGAGTGTCGACCGGAATCCGGAAGTACAGTTCGTCGCCCCAGCGCGTCGCCTCGCCCTCGACGGGGAGGGCCTCTGCGATAGCCGAACGCGTCTCGGGACTCTCGTCGACCCACGTGGCTTCGATGTCGGTACCGTCGACCGTGACGACGAAGTCTGCCTCGGACATGGTGGGGTCGTCGATGCGGACGGCTATATATCCGGGGGAAAGGCGAAAAAGAGCGGGCTATCCGGTTAGTTCAGCGCGTCCGCGAGCATCTCGACCGGGTGGGGCGGGTGCTCGTCGTACTCGTCGCCGAGTTGCGAGCGACACGAGGCGCCGGGGGCGGTCACCTGATCGCCCGGACTGTTCTCGACTTCCTCGAACAGGAGGCTCCCGATAGCCTGCGAGATGTCGTAATGCTCCTCGTGGTAGCCGAAGGAGCCAGCCATCCCACAGCAGGTCGTGTTGAGCGTGTCCACGTCGTAGCCCGCGCCCTGCAGGGCGCCGACGGCGTGGTGGTCCTTGTTCGTCGCCTTCTGGTTGCAGTGGCCGTGGTAGGACAGCGACTGCCGCGGCGAGCCGAAGTCGGCCACCTCGGCCAGTCCCGTCACGTCCGCGTACTCCATGATGCCGTAGGCGGCGTCGGAGACGGCCTCGACCGCCGGGCCGGAGAGCAGGTCGCGGTACTCGTCCTGGAACATGACGGCGTCGGACGGCTCGATGAACACGACCGACCAGCCGTTATCCACGTCCTCGCGGAGCGCCGAGACGTTCTGCTCGGCACGCTCGCGGCTCAGATCGAGCATGCCCGACGAGAAGGCCGCGCGCCCGGAGGGCGCCACGTCCTCGGGGATGCGGACGTACACGTCCGCAGCTTCGAGCACCTCGATGGCCGCCTTCCCCGCCTCGGGATAGATGTAGTTCGTGTAGGTGTCGGGGAACAGCAACACCTGATCGCGCGCGTCGCTCGGCGCGACCTTACACCGACCGCGGCGCTCGAACCACGCTTCGAGGCTCTCGCTCGCGAAGGTGGGGAGTTCGCGCTCGCGGGAGATGCCGAGTGCCTCCTCCATCACCGCGCGTGCACCGGGAATCTTCGGCGCGAGGTTGGAGATGGGCGCCGTCATCGACCCGAGCTTCGACAGGGTGTCGATGTTGGCGAAGACGCGTTCGCGCAGGCTGATGCCCTCCTCCTGGTGGTACTGGTGTTTGACCTCCGTCTTCAGCTTCGCCATGTCGACGCCGGTCGGGCAGTCGCTCTTGCAGCCCTTACAGCCGACACAGAGGTCCATGACCTCCTCCTGGAAGCGGTCGGAGTAGATTTCGTCCTCGTCGAGGTTGCCGCTGATGGCGGCACGGAGCATGTTGGCGCGCCCTCGCGTCGTCTGGATCTCCTCCTCGCTCGCGCGGTAGGTCGGGCACATCACTTCGGAGTCGGTCTGGCGACAGGTGCCACAGCCGTTACAGAGTTCGACGAGGTGGGAGAAGCCGCCCTCGTCCTCGAAGTCGAGCGTGGTCTGGGGCTCGACCGACTGGTAGTTGACGCCGTAGCGCAGGTTCTCGCGCATGTCGGCGCCGACGCCGCGGTCCGAGTCGGGCCCGATGTCTTCGGGGCCGTCGCGGTAGACGACGTTGCCCGGATGCATGTGCCAGTCGGGGTCGAACGCCGTCTTCAGTTCCTTGAACGCCTTCCAGAGCTCCGGCCCGTACATCTTGGGGTTGAACTCGGTCCGCGCCATCCCGTCGCCGTGTTCGCCCGAGAACGACCCGTAATGTTCGAGCACGAGGTCGGTCACGTCCTCCGTGATGGAGTGCATCTTCTCGATGCCGTCCGCCTCTTTGAGGTTGAGGATGGGTCGGATGTGGAGCGTCCCGCTGCCCGCGTGGGCGAAGTAGGCGGCGGAGGTGCCGTGGTCCTCCAACACCTCCTCGAACTCGAAGACGTACTCGGCCAGTTCCTCCGGCGGCACCGTCGCGTCCTCGATGAACGGGTACGGTTTGGGGTCGCCTTTCATCCCCATCAGCAGGGGAATGGCGGCCTTTCGGAGCTTCCAGATGTCGGCCTGATCCTCCTCGGTGTAGGCCTCGATGGCGTGGAAGGCGTTGCCGTTCTCGACGAAGTACTCGTTGGTCTCCTCGATGGCGTCGTGGAAGTCGTCGACGAGTTCGGAGTCGAACTCCAGCATCAGCGCCGCCTTCGTCCCCTCCGGGATCATCTCGACGTACTGGGCGTACTCCGTCGAGTCGGCGGCGAGTTGGAACACCTCGTCGTCCATCAACTCGACCGCGCCCACGTCGAACTGGAGCGCCTCCGGCACCGCCTCCATCGTCTCGACGAGGTCGTCGAAACAGTAGAGGACGAGCGCCGTTTCCTCGGGGAGCGTGACCAGGGAGACTTCGGCCTCGACGATGACGCCGAGCGTCCCCTCCGCACCCACGAAGAGCTTCGAGAGGTTGATGACTTCCTCACCCGCATCGTTCTCGTAGATGACCTTCTGGAGGTTGTAGCCCGACACCGAGCGCTTGAGGTCGGGATACTTCTCCTCGATTTCCTCCTCGTGTTCCTCCACCAGCTGGCGGGTCGTCTCGTAGATCTGGGCCTCCAGATCGTCGCCGGACACCTTCTCGTCCCACTCGTCGCTGTCGAGGACGATCTCCTCGGTGTGGATCAGCGAGCCGTCCGCGAGCACCACGTCGAGTTCCTCCGTGTAGGCGTCGGTGATGCCGTAGCGGACGGAGTGGGCGCCAGTGGAGTTGTTGCCGATGCCGCCCACGATGGTCGACCGGTTCGACGAGGCCGGGTCGGGGGCGAACTTCAGGCCGTACTGTTCGAGGTGGTTGTCGAGGTGGTCCTGCACCACCCCGGGCTGGACGACCGCGCGCTGCCCGTCGGGGTCCACGTCGACGATGTCGTCCATGTAGCGCGTGAAGTCGACGACGACACAGCCCGGTCCGACCGTCTGGCCGCCGAGTGACGATCCCGTGCCGCGCGGCAGGATCGGCACGCCGTGTTCGGCCGCCGTCTCGACCGTATGCTGCACGTCACTCACCGTCTTCGGCAGTACGACGCCCGCGGGCTTGGCCTGGTAGATGCTCCCGTCCGTCGCGTACAACACCTGCGCGTACTCGTCGAAGGAGACGTCACCCTGGACGCCGGTCCGGAGGTCTTCGGCGAGTGCTTTGTATTCGTCAGCGTCGGGATGCTCGTGCCCCAGCGAATCCGCCGAGGTCTCTAATCCCGTTGATTGTTCATCAATGGCCATGAGTCGCACACCGAACTCGGCGGTTATAACTCCTACGTTCGGAGGTGAACCCACCCTCGCCGCCGTCCCCCGATTGTCATGAATTATGAGGTGTAATAGTTGCCGGATTCGATAGCACGTCGCACGGTAAACCGACGCAACCGAAGGAGGGCATCGGGGTGCTGGGGGACTGGGACGACACCGATTTTAGTGTCTGTCGAGATAGCACACGTGCGACGCTTCGAACGCTACAGGTACGCCTTGTCGATGCCGGCACCGATCGTGTAGTTCGGGTCGACCATGTTGCCGAGGCGGACGTGTCCCACCTGCGTCAGGAGCATGTACGCCTCCATCTCGTCGAAGCCGTAGTCGTCGGCCATCCACGTCACCAGATCGGCGTACGCCGCGCGCGCCGCGTCCTCCATCGGGCGGACACTTCCGATGCTCATGATGAAGTCGTCCGATTCGAGTCGCGGCCACTCCAGTTCCCAGTCCTCGATCAGATCGACCGTGATGGTCGTATTCGTCGGGTGTTCGAGCGCGACACCGCAGAGTTCACCGTCACCCTGCGCCGCGTGGCAGTCACCGAGATAGACGTACCCTCCCTCCACCTCGACGGGCAGGTAGATGGTGTTCCCCGGTCGCACGTCCGGGAGATCCATGTTCCCGCCGTGTTTGAACGGTGTCAGGGCGTTCACGGAGTCGATTTTCGGCGACGTGCTGATCGTCCCGATAAAGGGTTCGTACGGGATGGTGATGTCGTCGTTCCAGACGGTGCCGTCGGTGGTCACCTCCAGTTTCTTGACGATTTCCGGCAACGGGTCGTGGAGCATCGCCGTCCGGTCCGTCGCGGAGAGACCGCCGAAGTACGGGACCGTGCAGGTCGTCCCCCGTGGCTGTGGCCCGCGGGGTTCGATATCCTCGATGGTGATGGCCAGCGCGTCACCTGGCGTGGCCCCCTCGACGTAGATGGGGCCGTTCTGCGGGTTGAGGTAGTCGCCGAGAACCTCGCTGGGCAGGTCGTCTTCCGTCTCGATGGCTCCCTCGAAGGCATCGTGGGTCTCGGCTACGACGGTGTCGCCGGGGTCGATCTCTAGCACGGGGTCGGGATACGGCCCGACGGTGTAGTGGTACTCGCCCTGCATCTCTTCCGTTAGTTCGTGTGTGGTCACGATAATCGGTACAGCATCTGGCGACTGTATAATTAAATCTTTTTGCTAAATCACCCGACTACAAACACATATGGAACAAAAAGATTAAAAGAAAAAGACCTCCCCGATAATAGTCAAATGGAGAAAAATGTGCTGATCTTCAGTATTAATCCTCATGTTCCGGAACAAACATTGCCATTTGTAGGAGATGAACCCGATATAGACTCATGATCGGTTAATTATTCTTCCAATTGGTGACTATTTATTGGCCACCTAGGGAAAGGTATAATTACCCCTACTGACTGAGATACTCTGTGACACAGATGCAGAACGATACGACGGCGAAACAGTCGAGCGAGCGGACGACCAGGCGAGCGAGCCGACGGCAGTTCCTCCAAGCGTCGGGCGCGGCCGGAGCACTCGTCCTCACCGCAGGCTGTTCGAGCATGGGGGGCGGTAGCGGCTCCGATACGCTGAAGATGGGCGTCCTCGAGGACCAATCGGGCAACTTCGCGCTGACGGGCATCCAGAAATACCACGCCCAGACGCTGGCCGTCGAGGAGATCAACGCCGAGGGGGGCATCAACGGACAGGAGATCGAGATGATCTCTCCCGATCCACAGTCCGACAACCAGCGGTACCAAGAACTCGCCCGACGGCTCATCAACCGAGACAACGTCGACGTGCTCTTCGGCGGGTTCGCCAGCAGTTCTCGCGAGGCGATCCGTCCCATCGTCGACGAGAACCAGCAACTGTACTTCTACACCAACCAGTACGAGGGTGGCGTCTGCGACACGTACACGTGGTGTACCGGAGCAGTCCCGGAACAGCAGATTTCGACGACGCTGGAGTTTCTCACCGACGAGTTCGGAGACAACTTCTACACCATCGCGGCCGACTACAACTTCGGGCAGATCACCGCCGCGTGGTACCGAAAGATCGCCAACGAGATCGGCGCGAACGTAATGAACGAGGAGTTCATCCCGCTCGATGTCTCCCAGTTCGGGTCGACGATCAACCGGATTCAGGAAGCCGACCCCGACTTCCTCGTCACCCTGCTGGTCGGCTCGAACCACGCGTCCTTCTACAACCAGAAGAACGCCGCAGGCCTCGAAGTGCCGATGAACACCACGGTCAACATGGCGCAGGGGTACGAACACCTGCGCTTCGACCCACCCGCGCTCGCGAACATGTACGTCGGCGTCAACTACATGCAGGAGATTCCGACCGAGCAGAACCGCAACTTCGTCGACCGCTTCTACGAGCGGTGGCCGGACGCGGACTACGTCGGACAGATGGCGCAGAACTCCTACTTCACGACGTACCTGTACAAGCAGGCCGTCGAGAAGGCCGGGACGACGGACCAAGACGAAATCCTGTCGGTCCTCGACGAGGAACCGATGACGGTCGAGGCTCCGGAGGGAACGGTGACGACCGACCCCGAGACCCACCACGTCACCCACCAGATCCGGCTGGCTCGGGCGAACGAGAATCACGAGATCACGTTCCGGAATCAGCAGGCAGTCGAACCGTACTGGCTCCGAGAGACACCGTACCCCGGGTGTGACCTGACGCAAACGGTAGGCGCCAGCAGCGACGAACCGACCACCCAGTACACGCCACGGGGAGTCTGACCGGGCACGATGGCATCCGTACTCCCGCAGCTACTCAACCTGCTCCTCCAGTTTATCGACAGCTTCGGGTTTCTCGTCCTCTCCGCCATCGGACTCGCCATCATCTTCGGGATGATGGGCGTCATCAACCTCGCCCACGGCGAGTTCATCACCGTCGGCGCGTACGGGACGGCACTCAGTTTCCACGCCGGCCTGCCGCTCCCCGTCGCGATGCTCGTCGGCGTCGCGCTGACGACCGTCTTCGGGTTGATACTGGAGTTCACCGTCATCCGCCGCCTCTACGGTCGCCTCCTCGACTCGATGGTAGCGACGTGGGGGATCAGCCTCATCATGATCCAAGGGTTACGGATCGTCTTCGGCTCCTCGCTCCCGAGCATCGGGACGCCACTCGGGTCGGTCCAGTACGGATCGTTCTCGTACTCGACCTATCGACTCCTGCTCGCTGGAGCGAGCCTCGTTCTCCTCGGGGTCCTCTACTGGGTGTTCACCTCGACGGAGTTCGGGACGCGTGCCCGCGCGACGATCCAAGACGAGGAGATGAGCCGGGCGCTCGGCACCGATACCAACCGAATGTACCTGCTCACCTTCGGCATCGGGTCCGCGCTCGCCGGCCTCACCGGCGCGCTCTACGCGCCGACGATGACCATCGTCCCCGGCATGGGATCGACGTTCCTCGTCGAGGCGTTCGTGACCGTCGTCGTCGGTGGCGCCTCGGTGCTGGTCGGCACGAGCGGCGCCGGCCTCCTACTCGGGTTCATCAATGCGGTGTTCTCGAACCTGTTCGGCACGTTCGCGGGGCGCATGGCGCTGCTCGTGACGACTATTCTCGTCATCCGCGCGCTCCCGCGCGGCATCACCGGACTGCTCGAAGACGTTCGAGGGGGAACCTGAGATGGCTGGCGAAACGACGACGAACGTGGATCGCACGGCGTCGGACGGCGTACTGGAACGCCTACAAAACGCCCTCGAAGGGCCGAACACCCTCGGGCAGGGTCGGACGTTCTGGATCGGCTTCACCGCTCTCGTGGGCCTGTTGCTCGTCTATCCGATGCTCCGATCGTCGTACTACGTCTCGAACACCGCGTACCTGCTGGTGTCGGCGTTTCTCGGTCTCAGCCTCTGTATCGTCTGGGGGTACACCGGCATCTTCAGCTTCGGTCAGGTGGCGTTCTACGGTGTCGCCGGCTACACGTTCGGCATCGTCAGCATCAACGTGACCGGGCCGGTGGGAACGCTCGCCGGACTCGTCGTCGCAATCGCCGTCGCCGGCGCGTTCGCCTTCTTCGTCGGCTACTTCATGTTCTACGGCGGGGTCAGCGACGTGTACGTCGCTATCATCACGCTGGCCGTGACCCTCGTGTTGAACACGTTCATGGGGCAGACGGCAGGCGAGGAGTGGGCCGTCGGCGCCGCTCGCCTCGGCGGCTTCAACGGGATGACCGAGATACCCAGCCTCGCCATCGGAGTCGGTGACACCGCCGTTCGGATCACCGACGCCGCGTTCTACTACTTCGTCGTCGGATCGCTCCTGTTGACCTACCTCGGCCTCCGGGTGCTGGTCAACAGCGATGTTGGCTACGTGATGGTGGGCATCCGCGAGAACCAAGACCGGACCGAACTGTTCGGCTACAACACTCAGAAGATGAAACTCGGCGTGTTCACCTTCGGCGGCGTTCTCGCTGGCTTCGGGGGCGTCGTCTACGCCTCGTGGGGCAACTACATCGACCCGAGCGTGTTCGGACTCACGTTCGCCGCGCTCCCCATCATCTGGGTGGCTACCGGCGGGCGCAAGTGGCTCAGCGGGGCCATCATCGGCACCTTCTCCGTCGCCTTCATCTCACAGAAGCTGTCGGTGTTCGGCGGCCAGTACTCGCTGGTCATCCTCGGTGCCCTGCTCCTATTCGTCATCCTGATCCTCCCCGAGGGGTTCGTGCCACAGCTGTATCGCCGGCTCCCGTGGCTCGTCGACCGGCTTCCCGGGGGTGAGTCGGAGTGACGGCCGGTCAAAGCGAGGCCACGGAGACGCCCACCGGCGAGGACGCCCTGCTCCGAACGGACGGGCTGACCAAGCGGTTCGGCGGCCTCGTCGCCGTCGACGACGTGAATCTCCGCATCCAGCGCGGCGAGATCAGATGCCTCATCGGCCCCAACGGCGCCGGGAAGAGTACGCTGCTCAAGCTGCTGGTTGGACAGCTCAGTCCCTCGGAGGGCCACATCTACTACGACGGCCGGGACATCACCGGCCTCTCGCAACACGAACGCGCCCGTGGCGGCATGAGCATGAAGTTTCAGGTGCCGGCCGTCTACGGCGACCTCAGCGTCCGCCAGAACGTCCACATCCCGCTCCAGCGAGAGGTGGGCCGCGGTCGGATCGACGCGGCTATCGAGGAGACCCTCGACAAGTTCGGCCTCCTCGATGTCGCCGACACTCGGGCTACGGACCTCTCGCACGGCCAGCAACAGTGGCTCGAAATCGCCATGGCGTCGGCGCTCGAACCGGAACTCCTCCTGCTCGACGAACCCGCGGCAGGGATGTCGATCCGGGAGACGGAGAAGACCGCCGAGTACGTCCACCGCCTCAACGAGGACCGGGACATGACGCTACTGGTGATCGAACACGACATCGACTTCGTGCGCGCCATCGCCCAGTCGGTGACCGTGCTCCACCGCGGCGAGGTGTTCGCCGAGGGGACCATCGAAGACATCGAGAACGATCCCGAGGTGCGGCGCATCTACCTCGGGGAGGTGCGAGAATGAGCGATCCGATCCTCGCGATGGACGGCGTTCACGTCTCCTACGGAAACACGCCAATCCTCCGCGACATCGACATCGACATCGACGACGGCGAGACGGTCGGGATCATGGGCCGCAACGGCGTCGGCAAGACGACGCTCATGAAGACGGTCATCGGCCTCCTTACCCCCGACGAAGGGACGATTCGGTACGCCGGCGAGGACGTGACAGACCTCTCGGCGGACCGCCGCGCTCGCCTCGGCATGGGGTATATCCCGCAGGGACGGGACGTGTTTCCGGACCTCACCGTCGAGCAGAACATCTCGATGGGCCTCTCGATCAGCGAACACAAGTCGGAAAAATTGGTCGACGACGTCTACGACTACTTTCCCCGTCTGGCGGAGCGCCGCGGGCAGAAGGCGGGCACGATGAGCGGTGGCGAACAGCAGATGCTCGCCATCGGCCGCGCCCTCGCCGGCAATCCCGACCTACTGCTCCTCGACGAACCGTCGGAGGGTATCCAGCCCTCCATCGTCCAACAGATTACGGACGACATCGCCAACATCAACGAGGAGTTCGGCGTGACCGTCCTCTTCGTCGAGCAGAACCTGCAGGTCATCCGCGAACTCTCCGAGCGGTGTTACGTCGTCGATGGTGGGAGGATCGAGACGGAACTGGACGCCGAGGACCTCGAAGACGTCGACGCGGTGGCGGACTACCTCGCCGTCTGAGGCATTCAGCTACCTTTTTACCGGCGGCGAGGCTGAAGTCGAGACGCAATGAACCTGATTCACGTCTGTCTGAACGTGGCCGACGCGGACGAGTCCATCGAGTTCTACGAGCAGTTCGGCTTCGAGGAGTCGTGGTCGTTCGAGACGCCGGACGGCGAGACCGAGAACCGCTACGTCGCGGACCCCGACGGCGTCGAGATTCAGCTCTCCGAAACCGAGGGCGAGACGGAGTTCGAGCAGGGCACGGCGTGGGACCACCTCGCGCTCGGCGTCGACGACGTGGACGCCACCTTCGAGGAGATCGACCACTACGGCGTCGTCGAGGAACCCGGCGACCAGCCCGCGGCCGGTGCCCGCACCGCGTTCGTGAAGGACCCGGACGGTCACGTCGTCGAACTCGTCGAACCGCTCGAATAAGCGGCCGACCGGGTCGTGCGTCGCGCGCTCACACCCGGCGAAGCGTCTTTTTCCTTCCCGCACCTCCCTCGCGTATGAACGATCCGACCCGCCGGGCCGTCCTCGCCAGCGGCACCGCCCTGTTCGGTGCCGGGTGTCTCGGGGGTTCCGGCGGTGATGGTGGCGGTGGCGGGGGAAGCGGCAGCGACGACACCCCCACCCTCGCCGACCACCCCGTCGGCCAACACCTCGCCGCACAGCCCCGACTCGGCCCCGACCCGGCCGAGGCGACGGCGACCATCGTCGCCTTCGAGGACCCGTCCTGTCCCCGGTGTGCGGCCTTCGAATCCACCACCGTCCCGAAAATCCGGTCGGAACTCGTCGACACCGGGCAGGCCGCCTTCGTCGTGCGGACCGTCCCGCTCGTCTACCCGTGGGGCGACCCCGCGATTCACGCGCTCGAAGCCACCTACGCGCGCGACGCCGACGCGTTCTGGGCGCTCTTTGGCCACTACTTCGCGGAACAGGACGCCTTCGACGCCGACAACGTGCTTGATCGGACGGCGTCGTTCCTCTCGGCCGAGACGGACGTGGACGCCGCGGGCGTCGTCGCCGACGCCGAAGCCGAGGCGTACGCCGACGCCGTCGGTATCGACGTGGACGCCGCCGAGGCGGCGGACGTGAGCGGCACGCCCACCGTCTTTCTCTTCCGCGACGGCCAGTATCGGACGCGCGCGACGGGATCGGTGAGCTTCGACCTCGTGACGCGGGCGCTGGGGCTGTAATGCGTCTCCCGACCCGCCGCGCCGACTGGCGACTGATGGGTCGCACGGCCCGCCTCGTCCTCGGCGGGCCGCTCTACGCCCTCGTCGCCCTCGTCGCCGCCGCGGTGGCGTTCACGGGCTTCGTCCTCTCGCAGAACCTCGCGCTCACGCGCGACGTACTGGCCGGGCGCGTGCCGGCGTCGGTTCTCCCCGAACTCTACCCCTTCGTCGGCACGTCGTACAGCCTCCTGACGGGATCGATTATCCTCCTCGTCGCCCTACTGGTCGGCGTCGACATCGCCCTCGTCGCCTACCACGTCCGCGAACACCGGTTGTCGGCGGAGGGGAGCGGCGGAAGCCTGATCGGCGTCCTCCTCGGAACGCTCGGCGCCGGCTGTGCGGCCTGCGGATCGGCCGTCCTCGCCGGCCTGCTGTCGCTCGTCGGTGCGGCGGGGATTCTGACGCTCCTGCCGCTGGACGGCCTGGAGTTCGCGTTACTGGCGCTCGCGGCGCTCGTGCTCTCGATTTACTGGCTGGCCGACGGGATGCGCGGGGGCGAGATCCGTGGCTGTCCGGTCGATAAATAGGAGAAGTCGGGAGACCGAGTTACAGGATGCCGGCCGCGCGGGCCTTGGCGACGATGTCCTGTGCCATCTTGTTGGTCGCTTCGTCGACCATCTGGCCGTCGACGGAGACGGCGCCCTTGCCTTCTTCCATCGCTTCGGCGTAGGCCTCGACGATGCGCTCGGCTCGTTCGGCCACTTCGGGGTCCGGCGCGAACACTTCGTTGCCGATCTCGATCTGGCTCGGGTGGATGGCCCACTTGCCGTCACAGCCGAGCATGTTGGCGCGTTCCGCGGACGTGCGGAAGCCGTCGGGGTCGTCGATGTCGGCGTACGGGCCGTCCATGCAGGGGATACCGGCGCTCTTCGCGGCGGAGTTACACTCCGAGAGCGCGTGGTGCCAGTAGTGGCCGGGGTACTCGGGGAACTGCCCGATGTCGAGTCCGGGCGTGCCCATCGCGGCCGAGTAGTCGCCGGGGCCGAAGATGATCGAGGAGAGGCGGTCGGAAGCGTGCGCGATCTCGTAGACGTTGTGGATGCCGTCGCCGTCCTCGATCTGGGGTTCGAGGCCGATGGCGCCGACGTCCAGTCCGTTGTTCACTTCGACCTGCTCGAGCAGGTTCTCGACCGTGTGAATGTCGCTCGGGCCGGCGACCTTGGGGATGATGATGTCGTCGATCTGGTCGCCCACGGCGCCGACGACCTCGATGATGTCGTCGTACCACCATTCGGTGTCGATGCCGTTCATCCGGTACGAGAGGATCTTGTCGGACCAGTCGTGCTCCTCGACCGCCTCGATGAGGGGCTGACGGGCCTCGACTTTCGCGTTGGGCGCCACGGAGTCTTCCAGGTCGAGGAAGACTTCGTCCGCGTCACTCCGCGAAGCACTCTCCATGAAGTCGGGGTCGCTGGCCGGCGTCGCAAGTTGCGTGCGCCGAAGTTCAACGTCTTCAGACATGTTTTCCACCACTACATAAAAGCCGTTCGCGGCCAGATAAAGATTCCTTAGTTTCCGTATTTTCGGGGCCTGACGTACGCAATTTCGTCCGTTGTCGACAATGGTCGAATCGGAACGATCGAGCGTGGGAGCGGCGGTCCGAGACTGAACGCTTTTAGGCTCGCCGGGTAGAGATACGCGCAATGAGCGAGTACGACTACGACGCGCTCGGACTCGTCGCGGGGCTGGAGATTCACCAGCAACTCGACACCGCGACGAAGCTGTTCTGTGCGTGCCCGACCGAGCGTCGGGAGCCCGAGGAAGCGAGTCGGACCTTCTCCCGGTATCTTCACCCGACGAAGAGCGAACTCGGCGAACTCGACGAGGCCGCGGTCGAGGAGAGTCAGGTCGACCGCGAATTCGAGTATCTGGCGTTCGACACCACCTGTCTGGTCGAGGAGGACGACGAACCACCCCACCGGATCGACGACGAGGCGCTCGACGTGGCCATGCAGATCGCCACCCTACTGGACATGACCGCGGTCGATCAGGCCCACGTCATGCGCAAGATCGTCGTCGACGGCTCGAACACCTCTGGCTTCCAGCGCACCACGCTCGTCGGACAGGACGGCGAAATCGAGACGAGCGAGGGGCCCGTCGGCGTCGAGGACCTCCTGCTCGAAGAGGAGAGCGCCGGTCGCGTCGAGGAGACGGCGGCCGGCGTCCGGTACAGCCTCGACCGTCTCGGCATCCCGCTGGTCGAAATCGGTACCAAGCCCGACATCAGCAGTCCCGAACAGGCCCGCGAGGCCGCCGAACGCATCGGCATGCTCCTCCGCTCGACCGGCTCGGTCAAACGCGGCCTCGGTACCATCCGACAGGACGTGAACGTCTCCATCGCCGAGGGCGCGCGTGTCGAGATCAAGGGCGTGCAGGCGCTCGATCAGATCGACGAAATCGTCCGGCTGGAGGTGGGTCGACAGGTCGAACTCCTCGACATCGCGGCCGAACTCGCCGAGCGTGACGCCACGGTTGGGGAGACACAGGACGTGACCGAGGTGTTCGCGGAGACGGACAGCGGCGTGATCCGGGGTGCCCTCGACGCAGGCGGCCGTGTCACCGCCGTCCCACTCTACGGCTTCGACGGTCTCGTCGGCCACGAGATTCAGCCCGACCGCCGCCTCGGGACGGAACTCTCCGATCACGCCAAGCGCCACGGCGCCGGCGGCATCTTCCACACCGACGAACTCCCGGCCTACGGCGTCACCGAGGCGGAAGTCGCGGCGCTCCGCGACGCCGTCGACGCCGGCCCCGACGACGCCGTCGCCATCGTCGCTGACGACCCCGAGACGGCCGACCTCGCCATCGAGGCCGTCGCCGACCGTGCCGAGACGGCCAGCGAGGGCGTGCCGGAGGAGACTCGCGACGCGACTCAGGAGGGGACGACCCGCTATCTCCGCCCCCTGCCCGGCGCGGCGAGGATGTACCCCGAGACCGACGTGCCGCCCGTCGAACTCGACCCCTCCGACGTGGAGACGCCCGAACTCCTGACGGAGAAGGTCGAACGCTACCAGCGGGAGTACGACCTCGACGCCGGCCTCGCCGAGCAGGTGGCCTACGGCCGTCGGATGCCGCTGTTCGAGGATATCGTCGAGGCGGGCGTCGACGCCACCTTCGCCGCCGGGGTGCTGGAGGGGACGCTGACCGAACTCCGCCGCGACGACGTGCCAGTTGAGACCCTCACCGACGACCACCTCCGCGCGGTCCTCCTGCTGGTCGAGGACGGCGACCTCGCCAAGGAGGGCGTGGATCAGGTACTCACGACGCTCGCGGAGAACCCGAACCTCACGGCCGAGGAGGCGGTCGAGGAGGCGGGACTCTCCGGCGTCTCCGAGGACGAGGTGCGCGAGGCGGTCGTCGAGGTGGTCGAACGCAACGCCGATCAGGTCGAAAGCGAGGGCATGGGCGCCTTCTCCGCGCTCATGGGTGAGTGCATGGGCGCTCTCCGCGGGAAGGCCGACGGCGAAATCGTCAGCGACGTGCTCCGCGAGGAGATCGGCAAGCGAGCGTAACGCGCGACGACCGCCATTCACGACTCCGGGTTTCGTTCCGTACGTGTGCGAATGACCCAATATTCGGACACCGGCATATCGAAATCCCCCTTAGAACACCCCATATCGTTAAGTAGCTCCTGTCAGTAGTTCATAATATGTGCGATACGGCACCGACAGAACGTGGACTGGTCCAGATCGTCACGCGAGCGTCACGTGCTCCGGACCGACGTGCCGGCATCGTGGAGGGGTCCTAACTCGTGGCGTCGGATAGCTTCGATGCCAAGACCGTCCTCCTGTTGCTTCTCGCAGCGGTGATCCTCCTTCCCCTGCTGACGATGGGGATGGGGTACGGCATGATGGGCGGGCCGATGATGGGTGGCGGCATGTGGGGCGGCGGTATGTGGGGCGGCAGCCAGTCCGGGTCCGGGTGGTGGCTGCTCGCCGGCCTGCTGGGTCGCGTGCTCACACTCTTGGTCGTCGTGGGCGTCGGCTACTTCGTCTATCGGGCGCTGACGGAGTCGGACGGTGGGACGGGCGAGGCGCTCGAAGAACTCCGACTCGCGTACGCCCGCGGCGACCTGAGCGACGAGGAGTACGAACGGCGTCGTGAGAGGCTGAACCGGGACGAGCACTGATACTGCCGGCGGTACGATCAGTTCGGCGTCGGCGTACACGATTCGCACTCGATGCCCGTGATTTCGAAGCGAGTGCCTCCCGTCTCGCTCTCGGTGACGGCTACCTCCCAGCCGTGGGCCTCGACGATGCGCTGAACGATAGAGAGCCCGACGCCCGTCCCTTCAGCCGCAGTGGAGTACCCACTGTCGAAGACCGCTTCGCGGTCGGCCTCGGGAATCCCGGGACCGTCGTCGGCGACGTAGAACCCGCCGTCGAGGTCACCGATGGTGACGGCCACGTCGGCGCCGCCGTGGCGGAGTGCGTTGCCGAGGAGATTCTCCAGCAGATGTCGGAGCTGATCCGGGTCGGCTCGGATCACGAGGTCGGTGTCGACCTGCGGTGCCGTCTCAGTCGTCGAGACGTTGCGCCAACAGTCCCGAACCATCGCCGCGAGGTCGACGGTCTCGATTTCGCTCACCCGTTCGCCCTCGTGGGCGAGCGTCAGCAGGTCGTCGACGAGTTCCTCCATGCGGTCGAGCGCGTGGGCCACTTCGGACAGGTGGTCGTCGTCACCGCTTCGCGCGATTGCCAGATGGCCGCTGGCCACGTTCAGCGGGCTTCGGAGGTCGTGGGAGACGATGCTCGCGACATCGTTGAGACGGTCGTTTCGTTGCTGGAGTTCGCGTTCGTTGGTCCGCCGTTCGGTGATATCGCGCGCGGATGCGATGAGCGAGACCACTTCACCCGCCTCGTCCGTAACCGGGCGGATGGTACCGCTCACGCTTCGAATCTCGTCGTCGCCGTGCTTGTGGTCGGCCTCGTACTCGACGTACTCGCCAGCAGCGGCGCGTTCGATCCAGCGTTGCACGTCCTCGCGGAGGTCGTCGGACCACCACGGCGTCTCGTGGAACGGCCGGCCGACCAGATCCTCGTGGTCGGCGTCGACGAACTCCATCGCCGTCCGGTTGGCCTTCCGTAACCGCCCGTCCGGCGAGAGGACACCGACTAGCATCTTCGGGTCCTCGAAGACGGCTTCGAGGCGTCGCTCGCTCCGGCGGAGTTCGGCCTGTCGCGCTTCGCGTTCGCGCCGGTTCCGGTCGTGTCCGACGGCAGTCCAGATCCGGTTCACCAGAATCGGGTGTCGATCCATCTCGTCGTCCCGACGGAGGTAGTCCGTGACGCCAGCCGAGATGGCCTCGCTGGCCACGGCCTCGCTCCCCATATCGGTAAAGAAAATGAAGGGTAGATCGGGCGACCGCTTGCGGACGGCCCGCAACAAGTCGAGTCCAGTCCCATCGGACAGATCGTAGCCGGAGACAATACAGTCGGTCGCGCCGTCGAGACGGGCCAGCCCCGCCTCGACACCTGCCGCCGTCGTCACGTCGAATCGATCGGTTTCACGTTCGAGAATCGCTGCCGTCTCGCCGGCCTCGTCCCGGTCGGCGACGCACAGCACGCGAATCCGCTCGCTAGCCGTGTCGGGCATTATGCCGCATACACTCGACCGGAATTAAGAGATTGTGGAAAAATTATCAGCGATGATTTTTCTCGACGGTAGCGGCAGCCAGTCGGCGGTCACGCGGCGATTCGTATCGCGGCAAATAGTTTATCGACAGCAACGCACTTCACCCCGGCCCGCGACGACCGACCATGACGGTCTTTTTCGACGACATCGACCGCTGGGACGGCGAGTCGTACGGCACCTACGAGGTGACGGAGACGGAGATTCTCGACTTCGCGGAGCGGTACGATCCGCAGTGGTTCCACACCGACCCGGACCGCGCGGCCGATTCCATCTACGGCGACCTGATCGCCAGCGGCTGGCACACCGCCGCGATGTCGATGCGGCTGTTCGTCGACGGCTTCCTCGCCGAGACGGCGACGCTGGGCGCGAAAGGGCTCGATCACCTCCGCTGGCCCAAGCCTGTCGTCCCCGGCGACGAACTCACCATCCACTCGACCATCCACGGCGTCGACGAGGCGAGCAGCACCGACGACTACGGCGTCGTCCGCTGGGGCGTCGAGACGACGGCGAACGACGGCGCGAAGACCGTCCTCGCGATAGAGGCGCTGGTGTTGGTCGCACGGGAGTGACGATCCCAGTCGCTGGGAATCGGTGTCGCCGATTCCCGCCATCGTGGAATCGGCGGGATGGCTATCGTATTCCCGTGCCGATCGTCACTTGAGGTGACACAGCATGAGTATCCGTTCCGTCGAAACCCAGGCGTTCGGCGCACCGTTGACGATTCCCGAACGCGTCGCCGCGGGCCTCGCGGCGCTCGTCGGCGTCGCGGGGCACGTCGTACTCGGGCTAGCCGCGTTGCTGTTCTTCGCGATCGCCCTCGGCGTGGTCTGATAGGGAGTATCGGAAGTCATCGTAGATTCTCGCCGGATCGTCCCGGCGAGAATCTACGGACAGTTACGATCCCCCTATGAGGGCCCCACCCTCACCACCGATCCGGCTCGTCGTACTCCGCCAGTAGCTCCGACCGGTGTTCGAGCTGGCCGGTCGCCCGGCGGAGGACGCCGAGCAACGTGTGAATCTCGCGATCCGTCGGGTGGGCGCGACCCACGAGCCGTCGGACCAGCCGGCGCGTCTTGTCCCGTTTGACCGGCTTGTAGCCGCTGGCGTCGAGAAAGTCCGCAACGAAGTCGTGGAAGCGCTCGATGTCGGCTTCGTCCGCTCGCTCGCGCGCCACGTCGGGCAGTTGGGTCTCCTCGACCGTCAACTCCCGGAGTTCGTAGAGGAGGATGGTCGCCGCCTGCCCCAGATTGAGGACGGGGTAGTCGGCGCTCGCAGGGATGGAACACACCTCGTCTAGCTGGCTCAGTTCCTCGTTGTCGAGGCCGCGACCCTCGCGGCCGAACACCAGCGCCGTCGGGGCGTCGACGGTCCGCAGCTCCGCCACCAACTCCCGCGGCGTCTTGAACGGGAAGCGGACGTGACGGCGGCTGTCCTCGCCGGTGATCGCCGTACAGCCGACCGTGTGATAGTTCTGGACCACCTCCTCGAAGGTCACTTCTTCGGCGTTCGGCAGGATGTCCTCGCGGGCGTGGCCGGCAAAGCCGTACGCCTCGCCGTCGGGGTCGAGTTCCGGCGGGTTCACCAGCTTCAGCTCCGACAGCCCGAAGTTCTTCATCGCGCGGGCGATGGTGCCGATATTGCCCGGCGTCTTGGCGTCGACCACGACGACGACCGGCGGCTCCCGGCTCATCGCGACGGGTAATCCGTTCCGAGGTCGACGTCGTCGAGGTCGAGGTCTGCCTTCTCCCCACCCTCGTCTTCGGCCTCGTCGTCTTCGTCCCGCCCTTCTCGCAGATTGATCCGTCGGCCCTCGAAGTCCTCGTTCAGACGCTGGTGGATCTCCTGCGGGTCTGGGGGATCAGGGAGGGTGTCGGGATCGGTCTCGACGTGATCCAGCCCGCCGTAGCCCTCCGGCGCGCGCCCGCCGTCGGCGAACCACTCGTGGAACCGGTCACGGAAGGTCGGCTCGCCGCGGTAGGCTTTCCCACCGTCCTCGCGGTACCAGTAGAGGAAATCCGCCTCGTGGTCGCCACACAGCAGGAGTTCGTCGCCGGGTTCGCCGTAGACGATGGCCGCCTGTGCGCAGCGCTTGATCTCCTCGTCCCCGTGAATCAGATAACAGGCGTCGCAAGGCTGTTCGACGAGATAGGTGAGTCGGACGAGCCGCTCCCGCGGGTCCTCGGGAATCTCGTCGAGCGGCTTGAACTCGCCGTCCTCGGTGAACACCTCGGACTCCTCGAAGCGCCAGCCACGAAGCCCGATGCTGACCTTAGCCATTGGTCGCGGATAGCGGCCCGGTGGATAAAAAGAGCGTGCTACCGACCGGTGCGGCGGTCGGAGTACAATCCGTCCGACCGTCACACCGACCGGTCCGCCGCTCGGAGTCTCCCACCCGTCCGACCGTCACACCGACCGGTTCACCGCTCGGAGTCTCCCACCCGTCCGACCGGTCCGCATATGGTCGTCGCGCCCTCACAGCCGCTCATGCGAAACGTGGACGCCGCGGGCCTCGGCATCGGTGACGACTATCCGCCGCGGATCATGGGCGTGCTGAACGTCAGCGAGGAGTCGCCGTACGAGCCGAGCGTCTTCGACGACCCCGGCGAGGCCGCCGCCTACGTCGACGAGGACCTGATCGGTGAGGGGGCCGACATCGTCGACGTAGGGCTCGAATCCGCGAACAAGCGCTTCGAGGTGCTCTCGGCCGAGGAGGAACTCGACCGCCTCGACACCGCCGTCGAGGCCATCCAGAGCGTCACCGGCGACGCCGTCTTCTCCATCGAGACGCGCTATCACGAGGTGGCCGAAGCGGCGCTCGACGCCGGCTTCGACATGGTAAACGACATCTGCGGCTTCGCCGATCCGGAGATGCCCCGGGTCTGTGCCGAACGCGACGTGGCGGTCGTAAAGATGGCCAGCCCGCCGGATCTGGCCCGTCCCGGCGCTGTCGAAGCCGTGGACGACATCTACGACGCCCTCGAGCGCGAGGGCCTCACCGACAAGACCATCGTCGACCCCGCGTTCGGCGGATGGAGCGAGGCGAAGACACTCGACGACGACCGCGAGACCTTCCGTCGTCTCCGCGAGTTCCGCGCTCTCGACCGACCGATCCTCGTCTCGATCAATCGGAAGAACTTCCTGCGCGACATCGCCGGGCGCTCGACCGAGGAAGCCCTGCCCGTCAGCCTCGCCGCCACGTCGATGGCCGTCGAACGCGGCGCCCACGTGATCCGCACGCACGACGTGGCGGAAACGCGGGACGCCGCTCTCGTCGGGAATGCCTTCGCACGGGAGCGCCTCCGATCGACGGACGACGTGGCTGTCGAGGAACTCGACGTGACGACCGTCGGGGAGATGGAGCGCCATCTCGACCGCCTCGACGGCACCGCAGCAGCCGCCCGGCGCGGCGTCGGCCGGGTGTTCGAACTCTCGGGGCTCTCGCTCGCCGAACGTGACATGCTCGCCGACGCCGCCCGGTCGACTCCCGTAACTGTCACGGGCGGCGAAAGCGACCGCCGCCTGCTGGTCGGGACGCCTGCAGACCTCGACGGCATCGTCGAGGCTGCAACGGGGCGCTCGGACGCCTTAGACGCGGCGCTGGCCGCTATCGGTGAGAGTATCGAGTAAGAGAAAGCTTATGCCAGACGCTTCGAAACAAACGGCGTGGAAGCCGGTGCGGCACACGGGTAGGGGTACTTGGTGTCGTGCCGGCTATTGTGGTCTTATTGTTACCCGACCAGCGACGGGTGTCTCGGTGACCGAGCGATGAACTATCGGACGTGGCACCCGGTGTACGAGCGCATCCTCGCGGACTTCGGCTACGACCGCTCGGCCGACGAACGGGCCCGTGACCGCCTCGCCGACCTCGTGACCCGCTTCGACGAATCGCGACTCGACCGGATCGAGGGCGCCACCGTCGCCGTCGCCGGTGCCGGTCCCTCACTCGTCGACGAAACCAGTATCGCCGCCGACGCGGACGTGGTGATCGCCGCCTCGACGGCCGCCGACCATCTCCGCGAGGCCGGCGTCGCCGTCGATCTGATGGTGACCGATCTGGACAAGACGCCCGCCACCGCCCGCCAGTTGACCCGCGAGGGCGTCCCAGTCGCGGTCCACGCCCACGGCGACAATATCCCCGCAATCGAGCGCTGGGTCCCGCGCTTCGAGGGGGAACACGTCCTGCCGACGACACAGGCCGAACCCCGCGGACCGGTCCGAAACTACGGTGGGTTCACGGACGGCGACCGGGGAGCTTTCCTCGCGGACGCCTTCGACGCCGCGTCACTCCGGTTCCCGGGGTGGGACTTCGACGACGAGAGCGTCGGCGCAGTGAAACGGCAGAAACTGCTGTGGGCCGAACGGTTGCTCCACTGGCTCGAACGCCGTCGCGGCGAGGCGTTCGCCGTCCTCGACGGTCGGCGAGACGCTATCGAGCCGATCTAATCGGTACTCGAGTCGCTGCCGCCAGAATCGCTGCCACTGGAATCGCTACCACCCGAGTCGCCGCCGCTCGAACCGCCGGAATCGCCACTGCTCGAACTGCCACTGTCCGAACTGCTGTCCGAATCGCCATCACTCGAACTTCCCGAGTCGCTCCCGGAATCGCCGTCGCTCGAATCGCTGCTCGAATCGCTGTCGCTCGAACTACCGTCATCCGAGTCGCCAGCACTGGACCCGCTATCGCTGGACCCGTCGTCCGAACTGCTGTCCGAATCGCTGTCGTCCGATCCACCGTCGCTCGAACTCCCGTCGGTCGAGCCGCCGGTATCGTCGTCCGAGCCACCGTCGGTGCCGTCACCGTCGCCAGTCGAATCGCCGTCACCGTCGCCAGTCGAATCGCCGTCACCGTCGCCAGTCGAATCGCCGTCACCGTCGCCAGTCGAATCGCCGTCACCGTCGCCAGTCGAATCGCCGTCACTCGACGTGTCCGTGTCGTCACCGTCCCCGGTCGTGCTATCGCCCGCCGATTCGGTGCCGTCCGTCGAATCGTCGTTCGATCCGTCGGCATCGGACGTCTCCGCGGCGTCACTGGTGTCGGTGTCGTCGCCGGACGCAGCACCGTCGCCGGTGCCGACGTTCGACTCGTCGTCTCCCGTCTCGGAACCGGTATCGGTGTCGCTGTCACCGTCGCCGCTCCCATCACCACCGTCGGTGTCGTCCCCGGCGGACGTGGGTGCAGGTGGCGCGGAGTCCAACTCGCTGTCGCTCGATAGCGTCGGCGCATCGCCGGCAGCCGAACCGCCGCCGGACGACCCGGTCGGTGCGGCTGGACCGGGCGCGTTGCCGGGCGTCGAGAAGCCGGCCACCGTCGCGTTGCCGGAGTCGTTGCCCGCAGCGAAGCCCCCGACCGAGGGCGGCGTCGGCGGCACGACCGGTTCGATCACCGGCAGGCCCGACACGTCGACGGTGGCGTCCACGTTGCCAGTGTCGCTGAACACCGCGAGGGTGTAGGCGCCGCCGAACGCGGCCGCGAACGTCAGCCAGCAGGCGACGAGGACGGGCAGGAACACCCGGCGGTCGGCCGCCGTCATCGGCCGGCACCACCTGAGTTCGGGGATGCGGACGAGGGCGTGGCCGACTCCGACGCCGACGCCGCTGCCGGCACGACGCTCGAATCGGTGTCGACCATCGGTTCGGTGTCGGGATGCTCCTCGACTGCGTCCTCGCAGTCACGCTCCGCCGGCACGTCGCAGGCGTACGTGACCGAGCCGTCGAGGACGACGTACCGGTCGCCGTCGTCGCGCAGGACGGGTCGACCGAGCGCGCCAGCGATGGCTCGCAGGTCGGCCGGCGACGCCACGTCGACGGTCGGGCCGGGCGGGCGGGCGTCGTGGATGTACACGGACGGGGCGGCGGCCGACACGGTACCGGCATCGATACCCTCGTCAGCGAGCCCGAACAGGCGGATGCCAGCCGCGAGGGCAAAGAGCGCCCCGACGGCGACGGCGAGCGTCACCGAGACGGTCGTCGTGTTCTGCAGGGCCGCGTAGCCGGCGTAGACGGCGAAGGCGCCGAGCGCCACGCTCGTCAGCGTCAGATCGGCGGGCGTGATCACGACCTGATCGTCCGCGGGGGTGGCGGTTGGCTGGGCCGCGTCGTCGACAGTGGCGTCGGCCGTCGAGACAGCACCACCGTCGTCACCGTCGCTCGCGACCACGTTACCGGACCGTCCCGACCGGAGCAGGTCGACGACTTCGGAGACGACCAGCAGGCCGAGCGGGAGGACCACGAGCGCGACGAATCCGGCGGGCGTCCCGACGAACTGGATGACGTGCCCGATCAGCGGGATGGTGAGCATGACCCGGCCGACCAGACGGTCGGGTGTCACGGGAGACAGGTCCGCGTCCTCGTTCGCGTCACCCTTCGTCCGGAACTCTGGCGGAGCGTCGGCCGGGCGGTCGACCGCGATCACGCGGTGCGTGATCGGGATGGAATCGCCTGCCTGCTGTTCGAACACGATGACGTCACCGACGCGCACGTCCCGTGCGGGCACGGCGTCGACGACGACCACGTCACCCGGCGCGATGGCCGGCGTCATGCTGGCCGTCAGGACCACGTAACTCGCCTCGCCGCCGACGGTCGCCGGGACCGCGTACACGACGAAGGGGGCGATCAGAGCCAGCAAGACGACGACGAGCAACGCTCGTCCGATCGTCCGGGGCTCCAGCATCTGCCGAATGTTTGGTGTCATTTGTCGTCTCCGTTCGGCGGACTGCCGCCGCCACTCGTCTCGGGCGCACCGTCGCTCCCGGTCGGTTCCTCACCACTCGCGTCGTCCTCCGGTGGCTTGCCACCCGATTCGTCACCACACGACAGCGCGACGGGTGTCCCGAAGGCGTCGGTCGTATCGAGCCAGTCGAGTTTGACGCCGTCGCCCTCGCAGGCACATCGGGCGAAGTTCTTCGGCACGTCGAGGAGCGTCCCACCCGTCGAGGTGACGGTGAACGTCGTCGCGCCGCCGACGTCGAAGCGCCGGTACTCCGGCCCCGCCTTGACGACGGCGTACTGGATCGGTTCGGTCGATTCGATCCGCACAGCGAACGGTTCGTCGACGCTCCCGGTCACAGGCGTGCCCGTGTCGGGGTCGAGGACCGTCCACGTGATCCCGGACGGATCGACCGGCCCCGATGCACACAGTGAGACGTTGCTGATGGCGTAGCCGTCGCCGTCCTCGTCGCCTTCGCTCCCGCCCGTCGGTTCACACGCGGGGAACGTGAACGAGGGATTCAACCCCGCGACCGGTCGCCGCGGCGTCGGCACGTGTCGGGACTGCTCGGCGTAGGCGTCGATGATCACCGTGAACGGCGACGCCGCCTTCAGCGCTCGGACGGTGCCGGGTTCGTCCGCGAGCGTCGTCGGCGCCCAGATGGCGACCGTGAGACAGACTGCGCTGTCCGCGCCGGGATTGACGGGGTCGCCGTCGCCCGCGAGGGCCGTGAGGAGGACGCCGCCGCCGTCCGATCCGGAGAGATACGCGAAGAGGCCGCCGAGTGATCCCGAGTAAACCGTCTCGTCGTCGACGGTCAGGCTGGCGTCGAGAGCGTCTTCGAAGACGGACTGGTCGGGACAGGCCCGAATCCACACCCAGCCGGGGTTCGAGTCCTCGCCGAGGCCGAGACAGACCGTCTCCGCGTCGCGGTTCGCGAAGCCGTAGTCGTCGATAGTGAACCCGAGACTCGCCTGTCCGGTGTCGACGCCGTCTGTGGCGAGGGTCACCGACCCCGCAGTCATGCGGTTATCGGCGAACGCCTCGCGGTCGGTCAGGTACGCGGCGGCGCCGCGTCCGGTCAGCGCGCCGACAGCGCCGACGGTCGAGATAGCGGTCAGCAGGCGCCGGCGGTTCATCCGGAGGCCGTCGTCGCCGCTCATCGCTCGCCTCCGAAGGGGTTCGTCGCGTCGTCACACGTCGTGGCCGCGAAGGCGATGTCGAGGCTGGCGGAGTCGCTCTGGATGACGTTCGTCACCGCGGGGTCGATGCGCCAGCGAAGCGCGAGACAGCGTTGCGTGTCCGCCTCGATGCAGGCGTCGCCCACGAGGCCGAAATCGAGCGGGACGCCGCCGGTGAGGGCGTCGCTCACCTCGGCCAGCGTGCCGGCGGCGACGACGGCCTCTTCGGTGAAATCCCGCTCGCCGTTGCAGCCACCGACGCCGAGGCGGCCGGTGTCGTACCAGCATTCCACGTCGACGTAGTCCTGCAGTTCACCCTCGTCGTCGGTGTCGCCCTCGGCTCGCTCCGGTTCGACGAGCGAGTTCTCGGCGAAATCGTACGCGCTGACGCTGAGCCAGACGCGGGCGGCAGCGTCCTCGGCCCGGAGGCCGATCAGCAGGAGCCCCTCGTCGCCCGGCTGGGCGTTGGGGATGGAGAGGACTGGCCCCGTGGCGACGGCGTCCGTCCCCGTCACGTCGACGAAGCGACCGGCGTCCCCCGACTGGTTGAACGCGTCGGAGGAGTTCGTCAGCGGCGGCCCGTCGGAAAAGAGGTTGCTCTCCTCCTGCAGGACGCCGTTGTACCGCTCGTACCACGCGACCCGGAGGTCCGGGCCGGACGTCTGCGCGTACGTGTACTGCGTAAACGACGGGTCGGAGCCGAGGGCGCCGGCTACCCGCGGCCCGGCCGCGAGGAGGCCGACGCCACCGATGGCGGCCAGAATTTCCCGTCGTGTGAGTGGTGAACCGTGTGTCATTGAAGTTTCCGGGGGGGAGACCCACCGGCGGAGTCGAACCGCCGTAACCGGCTTCCGGCAGCGCCGGAAACCCGCATCCAACGTGGGTTACCGCGACAGTGCGCGGCGATGGGGATTAGGTATAGCTTCCGTACCCTTCGTTCGGCAACAGTAGGATCGTCCTACCCGACCGAATCGGCCGACGGAGCCGTCGTTTCGTTGCCAGTTGTGCCCGTCGACGACGGCGGGTCGTCACCCTCGCCGAACGGGTTCCAGCCGGTCGGATCGTGCCGGCACTGGACCGCCGCGAACCGGCAGTCGAACGCGACGGTGTCGGTGATGGCGCGGTTGTGATCCGGGCCGTCGAGCGGCAGACACCACGCGACCGAGACGGTGACGATACCCTCCGCGCAGGTCGGACCGTCGTCGTCGGCCGTCAGGAGGACGCCCGAGGCCGTCACCGTCGCCAGCCCCGCGAGCGTGCCCTCGTAGACGACGCGTTCGGCCTCGTCGACGACGCCGTCGGCGTCGGCGTCGATCCAGACCGTCACCTCGACCAACTCCTGCAGTTCGCCCGCGTCGGCGGTCTCGTCGCCCGCAATGATCTCCTCCGGCCGATACGTGTTCTCGGCCGCGTCGACCAGATCGACGGCGAGCCAGAGCCGCGAGGGGTTCTCGCAGACGTGCAGCGCCGCCGTGATCGTCCCGCAGTCACCGGGTTTCACGTCCGCGAGGTCGACGACCGGCACACCGTCGCCGTCGACGAGGCCGGCCGCCTCACAGTCCGCCCGGGGGTCGGTGCCGCCGGGTGCGGCACCCAGCAGGTCGCCGTTGTACGTCGACCGGTAGCCGACGGCGATGTCGAGGCCGCCGGCGACGGTGAGGTTGGGCGCGCGCTCGCTGTCGGCGAGATACCCCGCCGAGCCGAGTCCGGCGCCGGCGGCGCTCACGCCGACGGCGCCGAGGCCCAACAGGATCTGTCGCCGCGAGAGCGGCGGCGTGTCAGTCCGGTCCATCGCTGGTGAAGCGAGTAATCGTCGCGTCGAGCGGCGATCACTCGTCGTCCGTCACGACCTCCGGTTCGGACGGGGTGGTTTCGTCGGCGTCTATCATCCCGGCACCGTCGTTGTGGCGGCACTGCTCGGCGTAGAACCCGAGGTCGAAGGTGACGCCATCGGACTGAATCTGGTTGGCGTGGTCGACGGGGAGTTCCCACAGGACCCCGACGTAGTACGTCGTCGAGTTGGCGAAGCAAGCGCGGTCGACGGCGCCGGCCTGCGGATCTGCCGTGGCGTCGAGGGGAAGCCCGTTCCCCGTCGACAGGAGCCCGAACAGGTCCCGGAGCGTCGGATTCGCGGTCGGATCGGCGTTCCCGCCGAGCAGGACGGGTTCGTCAGTGTCCACCTCGGCGTCGCCGTCGAGGTCGTACCAGACGGTGACTCGGATCTCGTCCAAGAGTTCCACGTCGTTGTCGAGGAGCGTCGACACCTCGTCCGCGGGGCCGACGGTGTCGGGGTCCTCGCCTTCGGGTTCGGTGTGGCCGTTCTCTCGCGCCTCGACGAGCCGGCCGTTCAGCCAGATGTAGCCGGGGTTATCGAACAGGTGCAGGCTGAACGACACCGAGCCGCTGTCGCCGGGTTTCACGTCGTCGAGGTCGATGATCGGCCGCATCTCGAAGAGGTCCTGCGGTACGTCGGCGAACTGCGACCGGAACGCGTCCTCGACGGTCGCTTGCTGATCCGCCGTGAGGTCGTCGTAGTCGGAGCTAAACGCCCGGTTCGCGATGGTGTCGCGGGAGTCGATGGGGTCGCGAATGCCGTCGGCGCCCGAAATCGTGCGAAACAGGTTGTCGCGCGCGAGCGTATCGATATCTTCGTTCTGCAGCTGGTCCGGCGACGCCGTGACGTACTCGAAGCCGTTCGGCCCGGTGTAGGTCACCTGCCAGTCCATCTTGAGGTCGAACTCGCCGGCGGTCAACTGGTTGTTCTCGAACGTCTCCTGGTCGGAGAAGTAGGCGGTCGTGCCGAGGCCGGCACCGGCGGAAGCGACACCGATGGTGCCGAGACCGGCGAGCAGGCGGCGGCGAGTGAGTGTGAGTTTTGTCATGGGAGTGCTCCCTCGGGGGGAAACCCACCGGCGGCGTCGAACCGCCTCACGGCCGCGCCGTACCGGGCGCTCCGCGTGGGTTGGGGTCGGGGAATCGGTCAGAGGGCGGCGGCACTGCCGCCTCGTGACCGGACGAACGGGTCAGCCGATCCGGATCGTCGGATTAGGACTGAATCTCGACGGGTTCCTCGGGGACCATCCCAGCGCCGTCGTTGTGGCGGCACTGTTCGGTGTAGAACCCGACGTCGAACGACACGGAGTCGCTCTGGATCTGGTTCGCGTGGTCGATGGGAAGCCACCACTGGAACCCGACGTAGTGGGTCGTGCCCTCGCCGGCGAAACAGTCGCGGTCCGCGTCGTTCTCGGGATCGCTTAGCTCGTCGAACGCGGTGGAGACATCGCCGTCGAGCGGGATACCGCGGCCGTCGTTGTCGGCCATGGCCATCAGCACTTCGCGGAGCGTGCCCTGGAAGAACACCTCCTCGGAGACCGCGACGCTCGCGGCCAGACTGTCGGCGACCGCCTCCAAGTTGGCCAGGTCCACCTCGAAGTAGAACCCGGAGCTAGCGATGCCGCCCTCGGGGTACGGGGAACCGGTGCCGCTCAGGTACTCCCGGAGCGTGACGCCGGTGCTGCCCTGATCCTCGGTGGGGTCGTCGGCGACGTTCACGACGACGATGCGGCTGCCGGAGTCGCGGATGGTCTCTGCGACCAGCGCCGTCTCCTCTTCTTCGCCGACGGTCACGGTACCGCCGCCGTTGTTGTCGTAGCCGTTACCGGAGCTGCCGTCCTCGGAGTAGCCCACGCCGTCCCGCGGCGCGGTGTAGCCACCCGCGGAGTAGCTGTCAGCACTGTAGTTCGGTCCACCGTCGGTGAACGCGACGATGATCTTGTCGGCGCCCGGGCGGCCGGTGGCCAGTTCCTGGTCGCACACGTCGAGCGCGGCAGGCAGGGGCGTGTTGCCGCGGTTGCTGTTGGGGTACACCGACGCCATGGTCGGCAGGGCGCCGGGCGAGCCGAGGCCGGTGAAGCTGGTGAGGCTGCTGTTCTCTCCGAACAGCACCTGCCCAGCTTCGATGTCGGCGGGCGACGCCGCGAGGGCGGCGACGAACTCGTCGACACCTTGCACGAGGTTGTTCGCCTCGGTGCCGCTTTGGTTCTTGTCGCCCGAGATGGAGCCGGAGGCGTCGATGGCGATCATGATGTCGAGTTCGCCCGAGAGCATGTCCACCTGGTTGTTGCCGTTCGGGTCGTACCAGACGCGCGTGACGATCTCGTCGAGCAGTTCGACCTGACTCGTCTCGAGGTCACCGGGTTCGCTCACCTCGTCGGACGGACCGACGGAGTCGGGGTCCTCGTTCTCGGGCTCGGTGTGACCGTTCTCGCGCGCCTCGATGAGGTCGCCGTTCAGCCACACGTAGCCGGGGTTGTCACAGAGGTGGAAGCTGAAGGTGACTTCGCCGAAGTCGCCGGGCTTGACGTCCTGAATGTTGATCAGGGGGTCGCCCTCCTCGGTCGTCTGGCCGGCGAAGGTACCCTGCGTACGGCGGGGGTCGCTCAGGCCGCTGGAGTTGCCACCCACGTCGGTGAGGATGTCACACGCCTCCTCGTCGGAGAACGCGTCCTGAATGCCGTCGTAAGAGCCGTCACCGTTGAGTACGTCCGGGAACGCCTCGACGGAGGTGGCGTCCCAGAGGCCGTCCTTGGCGGTCTGCTTCTCGCCCGCCGTCTCGCCGTTGAGCGTCAGGTAGATCGGCTTGGCGTCGGCGACGAGCTGGCCACCGGAGGTGAGCGCGGGGAGTTCGATGTCGTGTTCCTCCATCGTGCCCATGGACGCGAAGGCGGCTTCGTCGTCGGACCAGTCGGAGTAGTGCTCTTCCCAGTCGACCTTCATGTCGAGTGTCCCAGCTGTCAGCTGGTTGTTCTGGAAGGTTTCCTGGTCGCTGAAGTAGGCAGTGGTGCCGAGTCCTGCGCCCGCGGAGGCGATGCCGATGGTGCCGAGCCCGGCGAGTACCTTCCGCCGGGAAACGCTGAATTGTCGGTCTTCGTTCATGGTGGTTGATTGCCCGCCGCGGCCGACGGTGTCGTGACCTCGGTTCGGGACAACCACCCCTCCGACGGCAGGGGGTATAGGTAATCACCGCCGCCCCGATCCCAAACGCCACCGTAGGGACTTCTACGGCCATCGTAGCAGCATCTACGGTCTCGTTAGGTGGCTGGATGGGCGTCCCTGACGAGGAGCGAACGGGGGATGGATCACCCGGTGAAACCGTAATAGATCGTTACACGCGGCGACGTTCCGTGGCTGGCCGGTCATACCTATACCCTCTTCGCACCTCGATTTTTTCGGTTGTGATGACTGGGCAGATTACGCGACGACACATGACGGAGTGCCAGATTCACGGAATCCTCGCCAACGAACGGCGGCGGGCGGTGATCGAGCGTCTCGACGCCTCCCCCGGCACCGTCACCGTGCGTGACCTCTCGACGACCATCGCGGCCGCCGAGACGGGAGAGTCGCCGCCGCCAGCCCGCGTCCGCGAGAGCGTCTACACCTCGCTCCACCAGACGCATCTCCCGAAACTGCACGAGGTCGGTGTCGTCGAGTACGACCGCGACCACAGTCTGGTCCACCTCCGGCCCGCCGTCCGCGAGGTCGATCGTCACATGGACGTGTTGAACGGCCTCGGCATCACGTGGGGGGAGTACTACCGGAGCCTCGGCGTGTTCGGACTGGTGCTGGTGATCGCGTCGCTGACCGGGCTCCCGCTCGTCGGTGCGGTCGATCCTCTGCTCTGGGCCAGCGGCACGCTCGTCACGTTCGCCGTCTCCGGCGCCATCCAGCTCTGGGACGACCGCTGGCGCGTCCGGCGGACCGTCGGCCAGTTCTTCCGGTTCCGGGACCGTGGCCACCGCTGACCGGCAAGGCGACCATACCTATGCCCCATCGACGCGTCCCTGCTGACGACAACTCGCCGCCCGTCGGCGGCACCTACCCATGACATTCATTCACCGATACCAGAACCCCGACTACACCGGCGAGAACCGGTGTGTCCCGTGTACGATCACGAACGTCGCCATCGCGGCCGTCGGCTCGCTGGCGCTTGGCGTCGTCGCTCCGCCGCTCGGCGCCGTCGCCTTCGTCGTCGCCCTCGCGACGATCTACCTCCGTGGCTACCTCGTGCCGGGGACGCCGACGTTCACCCGTCGCTACTTCCCCGACTGGCTCCTCGCCGTCTTCGACAAGATCGAACCGGCTCCCACCTCGGTCGACGTGGAGGAGACGCTCGTCGCGGCGGGCGTCCTCGAAGACGGCGACGACGACCTCGTCCTCGCGCCGGCGTTCGCAACGGCGTGGGAGGCGCGGATGGACGAAATCGACGCCGAGCGCACCGGGCTGACCGACGACGACATCGAGCGGATCGACGCGGTCGAACTCGCGGCGCTGACCGACCTCGACGCCGAATTGCTGGATATCCAGCGCTACGGCGAAGCAGTCGTCGCCAACCTCGACAGCGAGCGGATCGGCCGCTGGGAATCTCGGGCCGCGTTCGTGGCGGACGTGGCCGCCGCGCGCGAACTCGACGACTGGGTGCCGCGGTGGCGTTCCATCCCCCTCGCCGCGCGGAGCGAACTACTCGGGGCGCTCCGCCTGTTCCTCGAACGCTGCCCGGCGTGTGACGCCCCCGTCGACATGGAACACGAAGTCGTGCGCTCATGCTGTCGCGACTACGACGTGATCGCCGTGTCGTGTTCCGGGTGTGGCTCGCGCCTACTCGAAGCCGACTTCGACGTGAGCGTACTGGAGGACAGCGGCGCCGACGCTGACGCGGAGACCTCCGATCCCGACGCCGTCACCGTCGACGGCGCCGCCGGTGCGGCGAACTGAGACGGATCGGCCCCCGACCGCCGGTCGAAACCCACTAACCCTCCCCCGTCGAATCCCCGCCGATGACACCGCTGGAGCGGTACGAATCGCTCGTCGACGACGTCGAGGCCTTCCGGGCGGCCTGTGACCGACCGCTACCCTCGGTCGTCCGCGTCAACACCATCAAGGCAACCGTCGAGCGGGTGCGCGAGGCACTGGACGAGGAGGGCATCGCCCACGAACCCGCCGACTGGCATCCGGGCGTCCTCCGCCTTCCCGAGGATTCGCCCGGCCGCAACTGGCCCCACGCCCACGGCTGGATTCACGGGCAGGAGGAAGTGTCGAATCTGCCGGCGCAGATTCTGGACCCCCAGCCCGGCGACCGGGTGTGGGACGCCTGCGCCGCCCCGGGGAGCAAGACGACGCAACTCGCGGCGCTAATGGACGATTCCGGCCTTCTCGTCGGCAACGACAACAACCTCGGCCGCCTCTCCGCCCTCCGCCACAACGCCGAACGACTCGGCGTGACGAACCTCGTCGTCACGAATCAGGACGCGCGCAACTTCTCGCTGAAACCACTAGGGGAGGGGAGCGACGATCCCGCTACCGTTGACGCGTTCGACGCCGCCCTCGTCGACGCCCCCTGTTCCTGCGAGGGGACGATCCGCAAGAACCCCGACGCCTTCGACACGTGGAGTCTGGACCACGTCCACAGCGTCGCCGGCGTCCAGAAGGGCATTTTGCGGCGGGCGATCCAAGCCACCTGCCCCGGCGGTACCGTCGTCTACTCCACCTGCACGTTCGCGCCGGAGGAGAACGAGGCCGTGTTGAATCACGTCCTCCAGGAGGAGGCGTGTCGCCTCGTCGACTTCGACGCCCCCCTCGACGGCATCCCCGGCGTCACCGAGTGGGAAGGGGAGGAGTACGACCCGAGCGTCGAGAAGGCGCTCCGCATCTACCCGCACCACAACGACACGGGTGGGTTCTTCTGTGCGAAGTTGGAGGTGGGAGAATGAGCGACGCCAACGACGGTCAGCGATTCGACCGCCTCCCGGCCACCGCAGACGAGCGCGAGGTGGCGGGACGAGCGACCCGGCACGAAGTGATCGAGTGGTGGGTCGACCGCTTCGGCCTGCCCGAGGATACTTTCGACGGCTACACGTTCTGGGAGAAGGGCGCGGGCAAAATCTGGATCTTCGCGGACGACGTGCCCTCTCCGACCGACGTGGAGGGACTGGGTATGACGTTCCTGCGGACGCGGCAGGAACACTGGAAGCCGACGACGAACGCTGTCCAGCGGTTCGGACGGGCGGCGGCGAGAAACGTGATCGTCCTCGACCCCGACGAGGCGACGCGCTTTCTCGCCGGTGAGGACCTCGAACCGGCGTGGGACGGCGACTGGGGCTACCTGATCGTCGCCCACGAAATCGCGGGCGGCGTCGAACCCATCGGCGTCGGCCTGTACGTCCACGACGAGTTGCGGTCGGTGATTCCGAAAGGGCGGCGAGCGTCGTTGTCGCCGCCGGAATAGGGGCGGCGGGCGTCGTTATCGCCGCCGGAATAGGGGCGGCGAGCGTCGTTGTCGCCGCCGGAATAGGGGCGGCGAGCGTCGTCAACAAGCAACATTTTCTGGTTTCTGGCACACCGTTTCCGCCCGGAGGGCCGCACACATCCCGCCACAGTGACCGGAACGGGCCCTCACTGCTGGCCCACAGGCCGTCGTAGACCGCGGGAAACGTAGCCAGCAGCGTGTGATTGAACCGACACGCGAGCGGTTCGTACACGTATGAGCATCGAGAACCCGCACGAGACCGGTCCGCGCGTCGAGCCGAAAGCACCGGAGGAAGTTCAGGCGATCCTCGAGGAGGCCCCGGAGGCCGCGAAGGCGAACATGGAACGAGCCGAAGCGATCCTCGGCGCGCTCGAAGACGGAGACGTGCCGGACAAGTACGCGACCGAAGAGGAGTGGGGATTCACGTTCACCGGGATCCTCGCCCACCATCCGGAGACGTTCAAGATCTGGTGGGCCGAGGAGGGTCAGGTCTTCGAGGGTGGGGACCTCGACCGTGGTTTCAAGGAACTCCTCGCGGCCGTCATCGCCCACGAGCGCGGGGCGTCGATCTGCATCGCGTGGCACACGACCAGCGCCGAACTCGAAGACGTCGATCCCGAGCGGTTCGGAATCGTCCAGCAGTTCGACGAACGGAAGGACGAACTCCCCGACGGCGAACGCGCGGCGATCGAATTCGCCGTCAAGAGCGTCGACGCACCGGCGGACGTGACGGCCGACGACGTGGCGGCGCTCAAAGATCACGGCTACAGCGACGCCGACATCGTCGAACTCACGACGACTGCCGGGACGGCGGCGAAGTTCGCCAACTTCGCGCTGACGCTCGATATCTGATCGGATCGACTCCAGTCGATCCAACCCACACAGCTAACACCCTTCCTGTCGTCTTGTTGAGTGGTGTTTCCGGATGGCGTACTTCGAAACCAACGACGGCGTACCGATCTACTACACCGACCGCGGTGAGGGCGATCCGATCCTCCTGATCCACGGGTGGACGATGAACTCGACGTATTGGTGGCAGCGCAACGTCGACGCCCTCGTCGAGGCGGGATATCAGGTCGTGGCGATGGACCTTCGCGGTCACGGCAAGTCGGGCAAGACCGACGCGGGGCACACGCTGGCGCAGTACGGCCGCGACGTGCGGGAACTGATCGAACACCTCGATCTGACGGGCGTGACGCCTGTCGGGTGGTCGATGGGGACGGCCGTGATCCTCAACTACGTCGACCAGTTCGGCACGGACGGTCTGGAAAAGGTAGTGTTCGTCGACCAGAGCCCGAAGTTCCACACCGACGAGGAGTGGGACCACGCGCTGCTTGGCGAGTTCTCTGGCGTGGAGGCGACGGAACTGGCGACGAATCTGGAGTGCAACCGCGCGTCGGCGGCCAAACCGTTCGTGCAGGCCATGTTCGCCGAGGAGATAGACGACGCCCTCGTCGACGAGATGTACGCGGAGACGACGAAAACGCCGACGAGCGTCACCGTCGACATTTTCCTCGATATGACGTACTCGGACCTCCGGCCGGTGGTGAGCGAGGTGGACGTGCCCGCCCTCCTCATCTACGGCGAGCAGAGCGACATCTTCCCGACGGACGTGGGTGGGTGGCTCGAAGACGCGATGCCGGACGCGACGCACGTCCCCTTCGCGGACAGCGGTCACTGCCCGTTCTGGGAGGAGGCGGAGCGGTTCAACGAGGAACTCGCGAGGTTCGTCTAGCGGACGACGACGGTCCCGGTCATCCCCGATCCCTCGTGCGGCACGCAGAAGTAGTCGTAGGTGCCGGCGATGGTAAACGTGTGTTCGTAGGCGTCGCCGGCGGGGAGCAGACCACCGGTGATGTCGTCGCGGGCGGCGCGTTCGGTGTCGAAGTCGCCGCTGGCGAAGTAGGTGGCGTCGGCGGGGATACCGTCTCCGTACGCCGTTACCGTGTGGCCCACGTCGTCGTCGTTCGTCCACCGGACGGTGGTGCCGGCGTCAACGGTGATCCGCGCCGGGTCGTACGCGAAGTCGTCAGTCATCGAGACGCGCCGCGTATCGCCCGATCCGCCGGCAGCGGAACAGCCAGCGACCACCGCGAGGAGGCCCGCCCCGCCGAGTCGAAGGAGGGCGCGCCGGTTCATAGTGCGACGAACAGGTCCGTGACGTACATCACGATGAGGCCGGTGAGGAAGGTGACGAGGTTCAGCGCCGTCCCCGCGCGCCCCCGGCGGCCGATCATCCCGCGGAGTTCCCAGACCACCTGCAGGATGGCGCCGACGCCGACGGCGAGAAAGAGCGCGCCGAGCGTCGGAGAGTAAGCGAGACTCCCCAGCCAGCCCCCGAGGATGACGGGCGCGCCCGCGAGGACGCCGAGGCCGAGGAAATGCGTCAGCGGCGGGCGCTCACCGTGAGCGAGCGGTGCCACCACCGCTGGCCCCTCGGTCACGTTGTGGAGCATGAACCCGATGACGAGGAAGGCGCCGAGCGAGACGCGCCCGAGGGCGAACGAACTCCCGATGGCGAGACCCTCCGCGAGGTTGTGCAGGCCGATACCGAGCGCGACGAGGTAGGCGATCCAGAGCCCACTCTGAGCGCGGGCGTCACCCCCGTCTGCGCGGCCCTGCCGCCACGCGCTGACGGACTGCACCGCGAGCAGGGAGCCGAGGATGCCGAGGGCGACGAGCGCCGGTCCCTCGAACGCGCCGGGCACCTGCTCACCGAGTTCGAACGCCTCGAAGCCGGCGTCGATGGCGAGGAACACGAGGATGCCGGCGGAGAAGGCGAGGATGGCGTGGAGCCAGCGGTCGCTCATCGACTGCAGGAAGGGGAACCACAGCATCCCCAGCGCGACGGGGATGACGCCGACGAACAGACCGATGACGACCATCGTCACGAGGAGGTCGGTCGTCAAGCCGGGCGACTCGCTCGGCGCGACGAGCGTGTGGTGGACCGTCGCGCCGTCGGAGAGGACGAGCGCGAACTCCAGGTCCCAGCCGGGGTTCCAGTGGTACGGAAGTACGACTCGCGCGCTCTCGAGCGGGGCGAGCGTCGCGTCCCCGCCCGCACCCCGCACGTCGAAGTTCCAGTACGCATCGTCGACGAGCACCTGCGAGATCGTCACCGGATCGGGGCCGTTGTTCGTGACGTGGAGGACGACCGTCTCGTCGTCCGTCAGGGTGGTGTGGGTCACCGTCACGTCGGGGAGCGGTTCGCCGCCCGTATCGAGCGACGCGAAGGGCGTCGCGACGAAGAAGCCGCCGACGATCAGCGCGAGGAGAACGAGTGGCAGGACGGCCGCGACCCAGCGCGGCAGTCCCAGCGGTCGGTCGGTGCGGTGCATCGTCGTGCCGCCGTCTGGTTGACTCATCTCAGATCACCTCGAAGAAGCTCATCCAGCCCAGTTCCGCGAACTCCGACTGGTGGGCGTGGAACATGTACAGCCCCGGATCGTGGGTCGAGTAGTCGAGTTCGATGATGCCGCGCTGTGCCTGACACTGCATGATCGTATCTACCGTCGGATGCGTGGGATACAGCGTCGTCCCGTGATCGTAGTAGTCGAAGAACTGCGAGTGGGTGTGAAAGGAGTTGATGGGGTCGAACTCGATGGTGTTGATCAGGTAGACACGCTGGCGCCGCGTCCGATCCACCTGAATGGGCCGCTTCGTCTCGCCGGCCTGCCAGTTCCCTTCCCCGTCCGTCTCTCCGACGCCGTACGCGAACGCTCGCGTGTTGACGGCGTACACCTCGTTGTCGCCGTCGAAGTTGGTGTCGAAGCCGTTCATCACCATCACCATCTCGTTCACGTCGTCGTTGGCGTCGGACTCGTGGTTCCGCGTCTCCGCTTCCGCGACGAGGTCGGCGCGGAGGTCGTCGGTGATCTGCGAGGGGTGGAAGTCGCAGTAGTCCGCGGGATGCTCCGCGACCCGTTCCGGATCGGGGTCGACGATGATCGCCCCGTACAGCCCCCGGTGGATGTGCTCTTTGAGCGGGAGCGAGTGGCAGTGATAGAAGTGACAGCCTGCGGGTTGGGCGATCCACTCGTAGGTGTACGACTCGCCGGTGTCGAGGACGCCGGGGCCGTTCGTCGGCACGCCGTCCATCGCCGGATCGAGGTTGCGGAGGTGGGGGTGGATGGTGTGGGCGTGTCGGCCCAGATTCTCGAAGTGGACGCGGATCAGGTCGCCCTCGACGGCCCGAAGCGTCGGGCCGGGCACCTGCCCGTTGTACGCCCACGCCGAGAACTCGATGCCCGGCGCGATGGTGACCGTCGTATCGACGGCGGTGAGGGTGAACTCCCGGACCGTCCGGCCATCCTCCTCGTACACGTCCTGTGGGACGTTGTCGCTCTCGCCACGGCCGGTGTTGAACCGGGTGAGATAGTCGTGCGGGTCGAAATCGAGGTCCCGGTACTCGCCGACGGCGCCGAAGTTGCCGTGAGAGTCGTCGTCGTGGCCGGCGGCCGCGGCGTCGTGGCCGTCCGCCCGCCCGACGCCCGCGAGGGCCGCCCCGCCGGCGAGGCCGAGACCGCCGAGAACCGCGCGTCGCGTGGCCGTCAGGTCGGACGCGATAGAGTCGGTGAGGCGTTCCTCCAACCGTTCAGTGAGCTCCCGCGCCCGCGAGTACGTCATCGAGGGCATCCTACCCCTCCCGCGGCGCGGCGTGGCGTCGGCGGTACCGCCGCCCGTCTACGCCGTCGAAGTATGTTACTCGATATCATCGTGATCTAGAATTAGACTTGTCTAAAGATAAAATTTGGCAATGGCGATTCGACAGCTTACGAGGCGATAACGAGTCGCTACGGCGGAGAGATGCCGGCAGGGAGATGCCGTCTACTCCGACGGCCGGAGCGTCCCGCCGCTCAGCCCCTCCCACTCGACGCGGAGGCCCAGTGTCGAGAGGACGGCGCTAGCGTCGTCGAGACCGTACTCGTCGAGAACCGCTTCGGCCTCGTCGAGCGACATTCCCGATTCGAGGCGGTCGCGGAGGGCGTCGAGGACGGCGGGGTGGACGAGCGTCCGTCCGACGCGGTCGTGGTCGGGGAAGGCCACCCCGTCGAGGGCGTCGACGCTCACGCCGTGATCGGCGGCGACGGCATCGAGACCGATCACGTCCGCGTCGGGGTGGAGTTCGTCGGGCAGGCCGGCGCGTGTGTCGGCGACCAGTTCGTCCTCGTACCGGCGGAGGGCATCGACCACGTCCTTCACGCGGACCGACCCGGTGTAGGGGATGGCGCGGTGGTCGCGCGCCTCGATTGCCTCCCCGACGCCGAGGCTCTCGTCGACGGCGACGAGGAGTTCCACGTCCTCCACGTCCGCGAGTTGCCGGAGTTTCTTTTCCACGTAGTCGGGCGTCCAGAAGCCCATAATCTCGAAGAAGACGGTGAAGTCGGCGTAGCGGTACTCGAAGGCGAAGTCGGGGATCATGACGCGCGCGCCGGCGGCGAGGGGTTCGGGTTCGCGCACGAGATTCCAGTCGAGGCCGAGGGATTGGAATCGGGCGGCGAAGTCGGCCTCGACGCCGCTGTCGTAGGTGGGTTCCGCGACCGGGTCGACCCCCGGCACCGACACGTCCTCGTCGGTGAAGACGAGTTCGCGGTCGGTCCCCCGGTCGTCGATAGTGGCGTCGAGGCGCCACTCCGGACTCTTGGCGACCGAGCGGAGCAGGCGGGCGAAGGACGTACCGTACCGTCGCGTGCGCCGAAAGAGGTGGTCCGGGCCGGTGACGACCACCTCGCGCCCCGAATCGGTCCGGCGCACCTCGTACATGAGGCCGAGGCGTTTGACGGCCGAGATCAGCGCCTTCGGGTCCGAACTCCGGACGCGCACCTCGACGGCGTCGAACAGCGCCGTCTGAGCGAGCGAGAGGTTGTACTGGTCGAGGAGGTCGTCGGGGTCCCACCGGGGCTCGAACGCCGTCAGGATCTGGCGGGGGTCGCGGTCGGCGTACAGCGAGTCGCCGAGATGCTCCTCACTGACGCCGAGGCGGTCGGCCGCACGGGCGAGCGCCCGGTCGCGGTCCGCCTCGCTCACGACGCCCACCGCTTCGGCGGCCTCGAAGGCGACCCGACGGGCGCGCTCCGGCGGCACCGCCGCCCGCGTCTCGAAGGTGGCGTCGCGGTCACAGAGCGCCGCGAACCCGCGAACGAGCTTGAAGTGGTCGGCCTCGGGTTCCAGATCCGCGAGGGCGGCGTCGAGGTCTGCGCGCGGCCGGTCGACGTGGGTCTCGAAGGTCCCCATCACGCGCGCAGCCAGTGGTCGGTGGCGCCGCTCGGCGAACTGCGGGTGGTAGCCGCCGCCCGCCCGCGACACGCGGAGGAGGTCCTTCGTGAGCACGGCCGCCTATCGGAGCGGCGGGAATAAAGGCCCGCCGCTGTGAGGGTCCGGCCGTGAACCGCGAGCGCCGCATCGACCTGCTCGCCGTCCTCCTGATCGCGTTCGGGGCACGGTTGCTGGCGTAATGAACAACGGTTTTGCCGGTCGGGGCGGAGGGGCCACGTATGCACAGACGCCGCGTCCTCGCCATCGCGGTGACGCTTCTGAGCGGGTGCTCGAACCTGCCACGAGCGACGGGGCCGCGGACGCCGCCGACGCCGTCCGAACCGACGGCGGCCCCCCAGCGCTCGCTACGCGTGACCAGCCTCGACGTTGAGGAAGCCGACGACGGCCACCTGCGAGTGCTGGCGACGGTTCAGAACCCGACGAACGCCCAGCGAACCCGGACGCTCCGCATCCGCGTCAGGGCCGGCGAAACCCGGACCGAACAGCAACAGCAGGTAACCGTCGCGGCGAACACGGAGCAGGAGGTCGCCTTCGACTTCGCGGACGTGGCTTACGACGACTTCTCGGGCAACGGCTCGTTGAACACGAACTGGGTCTCGTAGCGTCGCGGCTCGGCTCGTCGGTCGCCACGCGCTCGGCCGGGTCGAACGCCGTGTCCGACGGGATGGGCTACGCGCCGTTCTCCTCTTCCTCCTCCTCGAGTTCTTCCTCGTTGAGCACGCCCATTCCGCTCCCGTCGTTGTGGCGGCACTGCTCGGTGTAGAAGCCGAGGTCGAACCGGACGGAGTCGGACTGGATCTCGTTGGCGTGATCCACCGGCAGATCCCACCGGAAGCCTATGCAGTGGCGCTGGGTCGCGCTGTAACAGTTGCGTCCGGTCCCGCCGCCCTGCGCGGCGTCGATGTCGCCCGCGAGCGGGATTCCGTTGCCGGTCCCGAGTTGGACCATCGCGTCCGCGAGCGACCCCTCGAAGACGACTTCCTCGGTGTCGTCGAGGATGTTGTCACAGTCGTCGTCGTACCAGATGGTGACCTGCAGGGCGTCGGCGAGTTCGCCGATTCCCTCTTCCGGCGGCTGGGGTTCCTCGACGCCACCAACCAGACACGACCCCTCCGGAATCTCAAAGGCGAAGTAGGTGTCGTCGAAGGCGTCCATGGTGAGAAGCGCCGTCGTGTCGTACGTGTTGGGGTCGCACGCGAGGTCCTCGATGCGGCCCTGCGGAGTCTCGAAGTCGCTGATGTAGGTGCCGTCGTCGGCGTAGATGCGGATGATCCGCTCGGCGCCGGTGTGGTTCCCGACGTACAGCGTCGGTCGGCCGTTCACGTCGACCCCGGTCGCCACGCCACTGATGCCCATCGGATTGCCGTTCTGGTCCGTGGGCGTGATCGTCTCGATCTGCGTGCCGTCCGCCTCGAAGTGATAGAGGGTCGGCTGGACGTCCTGACTCCACCAGATGGTGTCGCCGTTGCCGTCGTACGCGAGGCCGTCGATCAGTCCGCTCGGCGCCGAGAACTGGAACTCGGCGATTGCGTCCTCCGATCCGTCCGTCGGATCGCCAACGTCGATGAGGTGGGCACCGCCGCCGTTGTCCGCCGCCCACAGCCTCTCGCGGCCCTGATCCCAGTCGACGGTGCTGATGAAGACGGGACTGCCGCCGCCGGTTACGATGTTCTTCTCGGCCACCAGCGTCGCCGTCACCGGCGACGCCTCGCTCCCGCCAGGTGTGGGCGTGTACACCTGAAGGGTAGACGACTGGAGACCGTCGAGCGTGTAGACGTACGTGCCGTCGAAGCCGATGCCGACGCCGACGGAGTGGCCGGGCAGGTCGGCGGCCCCCAGCACGTCGCCCTCCGCCGCGGCGGCGCTCCCGGCGAAGGCACCCACGCCGAGGGTGGCGAACCCGGCGCCGGTGGCAGTACGCAACGCGTTCTTCCGGGTGACGATACCGTCGTCGCCGTCGGCGTCCGGTTCGGTATCTAGCCGACTTGCGGCGAGCGAGCCGACGAGGCCGGCCAGCCCGGCGCCGAAGCCGGCGTTCATCACGTCCCCCTCGTCCGGGTCGTCCGCTTCGGGCTCCGTCAGCCCGTTCTCGGCGTTCTCCAGCAGTTCGCCGTTCATCCAGAGGTAGCCCGGATTGTCACACAGCGCGAAGTCGAAGGTGACTTCGCCGAAGTCACCCGGCTTCACGTCCTCGATGTCGATCAGCGGCCGGGGTTGTCCCCCAAGGTCGAGGTCCTCCGGCACGTCAGCGAGCACGTCGCAGGGGTCCTCGTTCGGGCCGAGTCCACCCGGCGGATACTGCTCCTGCAACGTGGCCGCCATGAATCCATCCAGATCGTCGATGACCAACTCGCCGCCCTCCATGTGCGCGTACTGGGCCTCGTCCTCGCTCCAGTCGCTGTAATGCTCCGCCCAACTGACCTTCATGTCGAGCGTGCCCGCGACGAGTCGATTGTTTTCGAACGTTTCCTGATCGCTGAAGAACGCGGAAGTCCCGAGACCCGTGCCCGCAGAGGCGGCCCCGATGGCCCCGAGTGCGGCCAGCGCCTTCCGCCGTGACAGGTTGTAAGCGTCGTCGGTCATGTGTTTGCTCCCCCTTCGGAGGCCCCACCGAACGAATCGGATCGACGAGCGGCCTCCATCCCCCGAGGAGTGTCCAAATGTCACTCGTTCTGAATTAATAGCTAATTCCCCGTTAGAGGGATTAATTCGAGGTTTTGTCGGTTAGGAGCTGCCTACTCTCTACGGATCGTAGCGCTCCAGTCCGCGGGTTTCGGCGGTCTCCGTCGCGGGCGGATCGCTACCGCCGCCGCTCGGCCACCCGCTCTTCCGCCGTCTCGGCGCTCACGACCTCGTAGAGAAGCGCCCGGCCGCCGTCCGCTTTCGGCCGGAGGATTCGGCCCAGCCGCTGGGTGAACTCGCGTTCGCTCCCACTTCCCGAGAGGACGACGGCGACGTTCGCGTCCGGCACGTCCACTCCCTCGTCAAGGACGTTCGCGGTCACGATCCGGCTGTAAGTCCCCTGGCGGAAGCGGTCGAGGATCGCTCGCCGCTCGCTGGCCCCCGTCTCGCCGGTGATCGCCGGGAGGAGGAACCGCTCGGAGAGGCGGTAGACCAGATCGGTGTGGGCGGTGAAGACGATGACCCGGTCGTCGCGGTGGCGGTCGAGGAGGCGGGCGAGGGCGTCCACCTTCGCGTCGGCGTTCATCATGATCTCGCGGGCCTCCTGTTTGGCCAGCAGTGCCTCGCGGGCGCGCGGGTCGCTCCCCGAACGTTTGACGAGTTCCTGATAATCGCTCCCCGAGGAAAACGAGAGGTTGGAGGTTTTCAGGTAGTCGACGAAGGTGCCCTGAGCTTCCTCGTAGGCCGAGCGCTCGGCGTCGGTGAGGTCGACCTCGATCCGCCGGAGTTCGTAGTCCGCAAGGTGGTCGCCCGCGAGGTCGTCGACGGCGAGGTCGTAGACGACGGGGCCGACCAACTCCTCGATCACCTCGTGCGCGCCGTCCGGGCGTTCGAAGGTGGCGGTCAGGCCGAGGCGCGCGGGCGCCGCGAGCAGACGCGCCACGTCGCGGTAGCCCTCGCCGCCGAGGTGGTGGACCTCGTCGAAGACGACGAAGCCGAAGCGATTACCGATGTCGTCGGCGCGGAGGTACGCGGAGTCGTAGGTGGAGACGGTGAGGTCTTCCAGACGCTGTTCGCCGCCGCCGAGTTGCCCCACCGGCACGTCGAACTCCGTCTCCAGTTCGCGGCGCCACTGGGTCAGGAGGTCGACGGTGGGAGCGACCACGAGCGTCGGCGTCCCGAGCGCGGCCATCGCGGCGACGGCGATCACGGTCTTGCCGCTCCCGGTTGGGAGTTCGAGGACACCCCGGCGGTCGTTGGCGTCCCACGCGTCGAGCGCCTCGCGCTGGTAGTTACGGAGGTCGTAGTCGGTAGTGAGGTCGAGGGCCGGCAGGTCCAGAACGCGGTCCTCGTAGTCGACGCCGGCCGAATCGAGCGCCGAGCGGAGTTCGGCGTAACGGTGGGCGGGGGCGCGGAGCGTCCGGTCGCGGTCGTCGGGAGTGAGCGGGAGGGTGTCGGGGACGGCGCCATCGGCGATGATCGTCCCGTCGACGAACCGGAGGCGGAGCGTCACGTCGCGGGCTTCGAGGGGTGGAAATATATGCCCTCCGCCCCGCCAACCGGGTATGTCATCCGACGACCTCGACGCGGCAGTGGCGGACTTCCTCGACGCCGCCGAACGCGTCTACGACGAGTACGACGACGGCTACATCGACGCCGACGCGGCGCTGTCGCGACTGGGCGACCACGTCTCCACCCTGCGCGACGTGCACGAGGGCGAGGAATGAGCGAGTTCGCCCCGCGCGTCGAAGCCATCTCCATCAGCGGCATCCGCGAGGTGTTCGAGGCCGCCGGCGAAGACGCCATCAACCTCGGCCTCGGCCAACCCGACTTCCCGGCGCCCGACCACGCCCGGCAGGGCGCTATCGACGCCATCGAGGCCGGGAAGGCCGACGCCTACACGAGCAACAAGGGGATCGAACCCCTCCGGGAGGCCATCGCGGCGAAACACGAACGCGATCAGGGGATCGCCGTCGACCCCGGGGACATCATCGCCACCGCGGGTGGCAGCGAAGCGCTCCACCTCGCCTTCGAGGCCCACGTCGACGTCGGCGAGGAAGTCATCTTCCCCGATCCGGGGTTCGTCTCCTACGACGCGTTGACGAAAGTCGCGAGCGGAACGCCAAAGCCCGTCCCCCTGCGCGACGACCTGACGCTCGATCCAGCGGCGGTAGAGGAAGCCATCACGGACGACACGGCCGTCTTCGTCGTCAACAGCCCCGGCAATCCCACGGGCGCCGTCTCGCCCGAGGAAGATATCCGCGAGTTCGCGCGCATCGCCGACGAGTACGACGTGGTCTGTGTCTCCGACGAGGTGTACGAACCCTTCGTCTTCGAGGGCAAACACCACTCCCCGATCACCTACGCCGACACGGACAGCGTGGTCGTCGTCAACGGCTGTTCGAAGACCTACTCGATGACGGGGTGGCGACTGGGATGGGTGACGGCCTCGACCCGCCGGATCGAGCGGATGCTCCGCGTCCACCAGTACGTGCAGGCCTGCGCGTCGGCACCGGCGCAGTACGCGGCCGAAGCCGCCCTCACCGGTCCGCAGGGCGTCGTCGACGAGATGCGCGAGACGTTCGAGGAGCGGCGGAACCTCCTGCTGGATCGCTTCGCGGAGATGGGCGTCGAGGTGCCGACGCCGAAAGGCGCCTTCTACGCGATGCCGAAGGTGCCGGACGGGTTCGTCGACGCCTGCATCGACCGCGGCGTGATCGTCGTCCCCGGCGAGGCGTTCGGCGAGGGCGGCGCCGGCCACGCCCGCCTCTCCTACGCCAACGACACCGAGGCGCTCCGCGAGGCGCTGGACGTGATGGAAGCCGTCGTCGCGGATCTGCGGGCGTAGAACGCCTGTCACCTACCCCCGTCCCGATGCCCTCCAGACGACAGCTGCTCGCGGCGTTCGGATCGGCCGCGACCGTCGGCTCGCTCGCGGGGTGTGCGAGCGACGACGCCACGACCGGCACCGTCACCCGCAAGTCCATCATCGTCGGCGTCCCGCGACCGGACGGCGACCCCGTCGACGCCACCGTCGCCCTCCTCGCGTTCGAACCCGACCGCCGGCTGATCCACGGCGAGTACGATCCCATCCACGCCGGCGCCGCCGTCGACAGGGTCGGAACGCTCTCGGTCCCCCGAGCGACCCACGACCGCCTGAACGACCACTTCGCGAGCGTCCGGTACGTGGTCAACATTGTCCCGGCGGACGGCAGGCCAGCGAACGGCCTCGTGACGCGCGAGGCGTGCAACGCCCTGTCGCTGGGTGGGACGGCGACCGTCACGCCGTCAGTAGACGACGGCGTCGGCCACCTCGACGTTCGTACAGCGACGCCCCCCGACCGACCCCCCGCCGACGTGACGATCAGTCAGTTCGACCTCGATACACGGTTGAATCGAAAATAAACTCGAATAAACTGGCTGGAGTGGCACGAACGCTACGTTAAACTATCCACGCGTCGTAAGTTGCTTGCGCCCGCTGACGACTCGGTTCGTCTTCCCTCCCCTCCTACTTCGCGGTGCTGACGATTTTGATCACGTCGCCTTCGGACAGTTCGTGGTCCTCCCCGATCCGGCGGTCCGACCGCGCGTCGACGGCGTGGAGGTACCCCTCCCCGATGTCGGTGTGGATGGCGTAGGCCAGATCCGGCGGCGTCGACCCACTCGGCAGGAGGACGGCGTCGGGCAACACGTTCCCGCTCCCGTCGGTCCACTTCGTCTCGTTCTGGACCGGGAAGACCGTGATCCGGTCGAGCAGCTCGTAGACGGCGTGGTCGATGGCGTCCTGTACGCCTGTGCCGCCATACTCGTCCATCACGTCGCGGATGCGATCCAGCCCCTTGCGCTGGGAGTCGGTCACGTCGCCGGTGATCCGAAATCCCTCGTCGCCGGGGTCGTAATCGACGACGCCTGCCTCCGCGGCGGTGCGCAGGGCGAGTTCGCCGTCCGCCGTCGCGGGGATCACCGGTTTGTCCGTCTCGCGGAGGCGTTCGAGATTTTCGGCGGGCGCCACGTCGGCCTTGTTGGCGACGATCACGAGGGGTTTGGTGCGCGCGCGAATCTCCTCGGCGAGGGTGGCGCGGTCCTCGTCGGTCCACTGGATCGGGTCCTCGGGGTACTCCAGAGTACGGAGGCTGGCGGCCACGTCGGCCACCGTCGCGCCGAACCCCGTGAGCATGTCCGTCAGCGCCTCGTCGATGTCGAAGTCGGGGGAGCGGGACTTTCGTTCCACGCCCTCCCAGTTACGGTCGATGATGCCCGCGAGCCACTGGTCCATCTCGCGTTCGACGAAGTCCACCTCCTCGACGGGGTCGTACGTCCCTACCTCGACGGGTTCGCCCTCGGCGTTCGTGCCGCCGGAGGCGTCGACGACGTTCAGAATGGCGTCGGCGTTGGTGAGTTCGTCGAGGAACTGGTTGCCCAATCCCTTCCCTTCGTGGGCGCCGGGGACGAGACCCGCCACGTCCAGCAGTTCGACGGGGACGTACCGCTTGCCGTCGTGACAGCGCTCGTTGCCGCAGCGTTCGTCGCGGGCGAGACAGGGACACTCCGTGCGCGCGTGAGTCACGCCACGGTTGGCGTCGATGGTCGTGAAGGGGTAGTTCGCCACGTCCACGTCCGCGCGCGTGGCCGCTTTGTAGAAGGTGGACTTGCCCGCGTTCGGTTTGCCCGCGAGCGCGAGAGAGAGCATACCCACTCTGGGCGGGTCGGCGGCAATTTACTTTCGGTCGCGTGGGCCGGCCGCCGGGCCGAACGCGGTTCTCGTCGATGAGAAGGGCTTTCACGGCGACCGACCAATGCGGAAGGAAGCGGCATGTCCAATGATCGATCCGCGGACGCGTCGGACGGGCCCGACGGCCTGGATCCGGAGGATTACCGAGCGATGTTCGACCTGGTCAACGACGCTATCTTCGTCCACGACGCCGAGACGGGTGCGATTCTCGACGTGAACGACACGATGTGCGAGATGTACGGCTACGACCGGGCCGAGGCGTTGGACCTCTCCATCGGCGACGTGAGTGCCGGGTATCCGCCGTACACCGAAGCTCGGGCGCAGGAGCGCATTCGGAAGGCCGTCGCAGGGGAGCCACAGGTGTTCGAGTGGCACGCCGCGGACGCCGATGGCGAGCAGTTCTGGGTGGAGGTGAGCTTGCGCCACGCGGTCCTCGGTGGCGACGGGCGAGTCCTCGTCATCGTACGCGACATCGAGGAGCGCAAGAAGCGGGAGCGACGGCTCCGCTACTACGAGACGGCCATCGAGCAGTCGAACGACGTGATGGCCGCCGTCGACACCGACGGCCGATACCTCTTCGTGAACGAGGCCTGGGGCGACCACCACGAGCAGTCCGCCGACGCGGTGGTCGGGCGGCCGGTGTCCGCAGTGCTCGACCGGGAGACCTACGACCGGGTCGAACCGTACCTGGAGCGGGCCATGCGGGGCGAGGCGGTAGAGTTCGAGGTGGCCCACGAGACGCCGGACGGCCGACCGCGTCGCTTCGTAGTCGAGTACTACCCGTTCGACCCGGGTAGGGGGGGAGAGGAAGCCGTGGTCGCCATCATGACCGACATCACCGACCGCCTCGAACGCGAGCGCGAACTCAGCGAGAAGCAAGAGCGGCTGGCGCTGGCGCTAGAGACGGCCAACGCCGGGATCTGGGCGTGGGAGCGCGAGACGGACGAAGCGACGTGGGACGAGAACTTGGAACAGCTGTTCGGTCTCGACCCGGGCACGTTCGAGGGGACCTTCGAGGCGTTCCTCGACCGCGTTCACCCGGACGACCGTGCCGCTGTCGAACGGACGGTCGAGCAAACGGCCGAACGCGGCGGCTCCTTCAACCAGGAGTTCCGCATCGTCCGCGAGGACGACGTCGTGCGCTGGCTGGCTAGCCGTGGGAAGGCCTTCGATGCGGGGACGCCGGACGCTCGGATGGTCGGGGTCGAAATCGACATCACGGAGCGCAAGGAGCGCGAACGGCACCTACGCGTGATCGACCGGGTGCTCCGACACAACCTCCGCAACGACACGAACATCATCCGGGGACTCGCCACCAACATCCAGCGAGCGACGGACGGTCGTCCATCTGCCGACGCCGACCGCATCCTGGAGTGCGCCGGCCGTCTCCTGGAGACTGCCGAGAAGGAGCGCGAAATCGTCGATGTCCTCCTCGGAGGCCATCGGACGACGACGTTCGACGCAAACGAGGTGGCCCGGACGGTGGTGCAGACGATACACCGGGACCACCCCGAGGCGACGCTCGAACTGGATCTCTCGGAGTCGGTCACCGTCGACGCGCTGAAGGGATTGCCGCGGGCGATCAGGGAACTCGTGGAGAACGCCGTCGTCCACAGCGACGCGGAGACACCGTCCGTCCGCGTCGCGGTGACGGCCGACGAGGAGGCCGTCCGATTCCACGTCGCAGACGAGGGACCGGGTATCCCCGAGATGGAGCGGGCCGTCCTCACCGGCGACCGGGAGGTACGACCTCTGTATCACGGCAGCGGGCTCGGTCTCTGGCTGGTGAACTGGACGGTCCGCCTCTCGGACGGCACGGTTCGCATCGACGAGAACGAGCCCCGGGGAACCGTCATCACGGTGCGACTCCCGCGATCCGGGACTGGCAGCGACGACTGGTAGGGGTTATCGTAACTGTTGATAGAGTCTCGCCGGACCGTAACGGCCGATAATTCCGATGACTCACTCGATCTCTCGTTTCGCTTCCGGTCGGACGATCCGCATCTCGCCGCGCGACCGAATGGACCCGTCGACCACCGCGTCCTCGTGGAGTTCGAGTTCGTTGCAGGATACGTCGCCGAGGACACGCACGCCCGCGGCTAGCTGGACGGTGCCGCCACGAGTAGTCACGTCGCCGTGGATGCGGGTATCCTCGTCGACGGCGATGTCGCCACGGGCGCGCAGGCTCCCGAAGACGTTGTTGTCGGCGCCCATCTCGATGGATTTCGCGCGGACGTTGCCGTGGAGCCGACAGCCGTCACCGACGTGGGCGGGCGTCGAGACGCGCCAGGAGTCGTCGGAGACGTTCCCGCCGCGCGGGATCACCAGCGGGTCGGCCGGGGCCTCTTCCCCGTCGGACATCGCCTCGGCAATCTCGTCGGCGGCGTCCGTCTCGCCCATCCGCAGGAGTTGCGAGAGGACGACGAAGTAGAACACGAGCGTCGGCATCGGATTCCTGATGACGATCCAGCCGTTGGCCTCGAAGCCCTCCTCGATCTCCACGTCGTCCCCGATGTCCAGATCGCCCGAGACCATAAGCTGGCCGCCGACGTGGACGCGTTCGCCGAGGTAGGCGTCGTCGCCGACGAGGACGTTGCCGCCCACGTCACACCACATGTCGAGCCGACAGTCTCCCTCGGCTTCGATGTCGCCGCCGAAACGAACACGCTCGCCGGCGACGACGTTGCGGCCGCGGACGCCGAACTCGACGGTCGATTGCCCGCCGACGATCACGTCTCCCTCGGTGACGAGGTCGTGCTCCTCGACGGTCGTCCCGTCGGGAATCTCGAGCGCGTCGAGCGGGTCCCTCCCGAGTGCCACGCGCGTGTGTTCACGCTTCTCGTATTAAAACCGCCGTCAGACACAGGTCTGACGAGGTGTTCGCATCGAAACCGCCGTCAGACAGAGGTCAGACGAGGGCAGCGGCGTGACGGCAGGGTTTTTCCCGGGCATCCACTAGGGACGCGCATGACTGCGCTCTCCTTCGACGAGAACGGTGTCGATGTCGTCTACGAAGGAACCGAATTCCGACTGGAGAAGGCACTGATCGAGGAGGCGGTCGGGAAGTCGTATCCGGACGTGACCGACCACGAGGTGCTGAAGATAGTGGAGAAAGAGCCCTCGCTCAGCGGCGAACCTCGGCGGATCGGGGATATCGTGCGGTAGGCCCGCCGTCACGCTCGACCTGCCGAACGGACGGTGTCAGAGGACGCCGAGGAGGACGAGTCCGATCACGACGCCGACGACGACCGAGACGGTGCCGCCGGCGAGGCGCGCCTTCGCGGACGACGCGAACTCGCCTTCCAGACTCGCCGCGTCCTGATTCGAGAAGATCAACAGGCCATCGTCGGGGGCGGTCACGACGGCCTCGGCCGGTCGGAAGCGTTCGGGGTGACGGTCGTCACGGGCCCGGACGTGTCCGAGGACGTACGTCTCGTCACCGGGTTCGATCACCCGTGCGAAATACCGCCGACGGCCGTGTTTCTTCCCGATGTCGACGGCGTTGGTGACCGATCCGGTGTCCTCGTAGAGCCCGTGGTCCCGGTGCAGGCGGCGGACGCTCTCCGGCGGATCCTCGTCGGGGCCGAGTTCCTCCTGCACTGGAAACGAGTCGAACTCGACGAGCACGTCGTCGAGACGGACGCCGTCCGCGGCGCTGACGCCCGTCGTCTGCGTCCACTTGCCCGCGGTGTCGCGCTTCGAGACGGGCGCGACGTCGACGGTGCCGGTTCCGTCGTCGAGTTCGAATCCGGGGCTCTCGATGCCGCGAGCGACTTCGCGCCAGTTCCCGCGGTCGCCTCGCTCGTCCCACTCCTCGACCGTCCACGCGGCGACGACGGCTTCACGGTCGGTCAGGGGTGCGACGAACGGATCACCAACGGGCGTCGCGGTGCCCTCCAGTTCGACGGTTCCCGGCGACGCGAGTTCGCGGATGGGGGTCGGGTCGACGCTGGCCATCTGGGCGTGGATCCCACGGCGCTTCCACCCGGTGTAGAGGCCCACGAACCCGAGCGTCACGAGGAGGACGGGGACGGCGACGAGATCCGAGACCATCGGGTCGGCGACCCGTTCAGTGTGGAAACGTATAGGTACTGTGGCGGCTCGGCGGGGGAGCTACGTCCGCTCGACGGTGTCGGTCGTCGTCACCGAGTCGAGCGACGTGCCGAACCGCTCCTCGATGCCGATTCGGAGGATGGATTTCGCGATGGCGGCCCCACCGCGGAAGGGGTCGAGTTTCGTCTCGCCAGCGCGTTCGTCGTAGTCGATGGGCACCTCCGTCACCCGGTAGTTGCGGGCGACGGGACGCATCAGGAGTTCCGCCGAGAGCCCCGTGTTCTCGGTCCAGTCGATCCGGTGGAGCAGGTCACGCCGGTAGGCGCGCATCCCCGTCGTCACGTCGTGGAGCCGGCGGCCGAGAAGGAGGCTGGCGAGGCCGGCGAAGGCGCGGTTGCCGAGGCGGTTGAGCCGGGGCATCGTCTCCGCGCCGGGGGTGATGCGGTCGCCGCTGACCACGTCGTGCCCCTCGTTGATCAGGTCGAGGAAGTCCGGCAGGCGCTCCATCGGATAGGTGTCGTCGCAGTCGGTGGTGACGACCACCGGTCGGTCCGGCGTGAGGACGGCCTCGCGGACGGCGACGCCGTACCCCTGTGGCTCCTGTTCGATCACGCGGGCGCCCATGCCGCGAGCGATATCGGGCGTGCGGTCGTCGGAGCCGTCGACACAGACTACCTCGGCCCGCCCCCCACTCACCCGCTCGATATCTGCGAGAACGCTCCCGATCGCTTCCTCCTCGTTGTAGGTCCCCATGACGACAGCCACGTCGTCGAAGGTGAACTCGCTCATACCCCTACCTGTGAGTCCCACCACTTGAGCTTTTAGGTTTGCCTAAAACGTTGCGTCGGTGGGGCAGCAGGCGTCGTGGAGGTTCGCAGTGACGTGGTTGGCGAGGCGTTCGAGGTTCCGCGTATCCTCGCGGTTGTACGAGACGAGCGTATCGAGGGCAGCGTCGTCGCCGCGTTCGTACTGGCGCCAGAGGCGGACGGCGTCCTCGCCGGAGATGTCGGGGCGGTCGCGGTCGATGCCCACGTCCTTCTCGATGCGCTTGAGGCCGCCGGTCAGGTCGAGACGGCGGCAGGGGTACATCAGGTCGAGATGCGGCGCGTCGATGGAGAGGTCGAACGACTCCTCCAAGAACGGCACGTCGAACCGAGCGCCGTTGAAGGAGACGATCAGCGGCGCGTCCGCGAACTGCTCACGGAGCGCGCCGGTGGTGAGGTTGTCGCCGCGGACGAAGGTGTCGGTGTCGCCGTCGCGGTAGACGCTCACCGTCGTCACGTCGTGATGGGTGGTGTCGAGGCCGGTGGTCTCGATGTCGAAAAAGAGGGCGTCGTCGCGGAAGTTCTCGTAGAAGCGCCAGCGCTCGCTGGAAGGAAACGCCTCGTCGAAAAAGCCCGCGTCGCCCCGGCGGAGGTGGTCGGTCGCCACGTCGACGAAGTCGTGGATACGGTCGGCGGTCGTCGGGCCGACCACGGAGCCGTCGAAGTCGTCCCAGCGGGTGATGCCCGCCTCCCACAGGCGGCGCTCCGTCGTCTCGCCCACACCGCGGATGGGAATGAAGCTGTTCTCGATGCGCACAGCGGTAGTGGTCGGTCGGGGTAGAAAGCGTTTACGCGAACTGCGTGATCGCTTCGCGATCACGAACGGGGCGCGCGGTGGAACCGCGCGTCGGCGCCCCCACCCGGCGATGACCAGCCATCGGGCTTCAACTGCACGTACGCGCGGGCGCCGATGGCGACACCGATGACCCCGGCCACGGCGCCGACGACGACGCTCACTAGCACGACGACGACCGTCGGTGCGCCGACGAACCCGAGGACGATGCTCGGGACGGCAGTCGCGATACCGATGGCGAAGATGACGAGGAGGAGGAGGAACACGCCGAGGCGTTCCCCTTTGGTCAGTTCCCAGCCGGTACGGAGGGCGTCGATGGCGTTTCGCTCCTCGACGATCACCTCGAACTGGACGAAGTAGAGCGCCACGGCGAGGTAGATACCGGGGATGACGAGCAAGATGGTGCCGATGCCGATCAACACGTTGACGATGAAGCCGGCGACGAGGGCGTTCAGGACGACCCACGGCAGGTTGCGAGCCACGCCCGTCGGGAAGGAGCGACGGGCCTCGCTGACGAACGTCCGGATGCCGACGATGCCGACGATCTGTGCGAGAACGATCTGCGCGAGAAAGAGGGCGATGGCGACCGGGAGGCCCACGTCGAGAGCGAGGGCATTGCCGCCCATCCCCGGTGTCGTCGGGGTGGTCGCCGCGTCGGACGGGAGCGACGACCGAAACGCGTCGAACACGGCGAGGCTGAGCGTCTGTGCGGTGACGGTCGATATCACGCCCACGACGAGATACGCGACCAGCAGGAGACCGGCCACGCGCGTCAGGAGGCGGGAGAATCCGTCTTCGAGGACGGCGGGGATGTCGAGTGACATGAGGGTGATCCGACATTCGGTGACAATCCCGAAATACGTGCGGGGTCGGATCATGGACGGGGATACGTTCAGGTGGGTCGCCGTCGAAGAGGCTCCGTGCTCGAACTCGACGGCGCGGACGGCGGCGGACAGTTGCTCCGGACGGCACTGAGCCTCGCCGTCGTCACGGACACCCCGTTCCGGATCGAGTCGATCCGGAACGACCGACCGAATCCCGGCCTCGCCGCTCAGCATCTCGCGGCCGTCCAGCTCGCCGCGTCGTACTGTGATGCCGAGGTCGAGGGGGCCGAACTGGGAGCCGACACGGTGACGTTCGTGCCCGGTAGCGAGCGCCGGTCGCCACTGGAGGCACACGTCGACACCGCGGGGAGCGTCACGTTGCTCTGCGATACGCTCCTGCCGGTCGCCGCCGTCGACGACGACCCCGTTCAGCTCACGGCGACCGGCGGCACCGACGTGAAGTGGGCGCCGACCGCGGCGTACTACCGGCGGGTGAAACTGCCGCTGCTGGCCACGCAGGGGCTCGACGCCGACCTCACCGTCGACCGCACCGGCTTCTATCCGGCCGGGGGTGGCGAGGTGACGCTGACGGTCGCGTCGTCGTCGCTGTCGCGGTTCGACATCGACGACCGCGGCGACCTGGAGCGAGTCGACGTCTACTCGAAGGCCGCGGCCGACCTCGCGGATCGGGAGGTGGCCGACCGGCAGGCGACACAGGCCGCGGAGCGCCTCGACGAGATGGGCGTGCCCGCGGACGTGGCGCGCGTCGACTACGTCGAGGCGGAATCGCTCGGCTCCTCCCTGCTCCTCCGGGCGACCTACGACCACACGGTCGCGGGGTTCAGCGCGCTCGGTGAGCGCGGGCGCACGTCCGAGGACGTGGCCGACGAGGCTGTCGACGCGTTCGAGTCGTTCCGCGCCGGCACCGCCCCGGTCGACGAACACATGGCCGACCAGTTGCTGGTGTTGCTCGCGTTCGCCGGTGGCCGGATCCGCATCCCCCGGCTCACTGATCACGTGCGCACGAATCTGGAGCTCGTCGGCGCGTTCGGGAGCGACATCGAGGCCACGCCACAGCCGGACGGCACGTACAGGGTTCGAGCCAGCCGGATTCGGCCGTTCGGCGAGGACCACTGAGAGGGCTCAGTAGTCGAGACTAATGGTCTCGATGCAGACGGCCGACACAGTATAATACAGTACACAAACATCACTTCGTGCGTCCCCCTCGCTACAATCAGGGGTGGGACAGGCATAACTGGCCAGCGCCCCTCGTACTAGAGAGTTACCCATGGATATCTCCGAGATACTCTCCACGAAGTTCACCGAGTTCGACATCGGAACCCCGCTCTCGAAGGTCGCCGGGGCGTTCGAGAATCAGGAACTCGATGCCGTCGTCGTAACGGACGGCGACGAGTATCGCGGCGTCGTGAGTCGCCGACAGCTGGCGTCCTCGTCCAACCAGCCGTCTGCGAAGGTCGGCTCACAGGTACAGCACGTCCCGACTGTCGAGCGCACCGAGGACGTCCGCGAGGTCGCGCGGCTCATGATCGGGAGCGACGCCAAAACGCTCCCCGTACTCGACGGCGACGACCGTGTCGTCGGTGTGGTGACCGGCGATGCTGTCCTCGAGGCTGTCCGTCCGTTTCTCGACGCGGTGACTGTCGACGACGCCTACACGGCGGAGTTGATCAGTGCGACCCCGGAAACCACGATCGGGAAAGCGCTCAATACGCTTCGAGAAGCCGGTATCGCCCATCTCCCGGTCGTCGACGGGGACGACCTTGCAGGAATGCTGAGCCTGTACGACGTCATCGAGTTCACGACACGGGGCGGTAGCAAGAGCCAGGGTGGATCGTCGAGTAGCTTCGGTGGACGCGGCGGTGGCGGGCAGAACCGTGGTGGGTTCGGCGCGCGTGAGGGCAATTCCGACCGGATGCTCGACCTGCCGGTACGGAACCTGATGTCCGATACAGTCGCGACAGTCGAGCGGAGCGCACCGCTCGACGGCGTCGTCGAGACGATGTTCGAGCGAGAGATCTCCTCGCTCGTCGTCACGGACGACGACACCAATGAGCCGGTCGGAATCATCACGAAAACGGATATCATCGAAGCGCTCACCTGGGAAGGCGACGACCGGAACGCCGTGCAGGTGTTCGGTCTCGACCTGCTGGAGGGGATGGACTACGACGATGTCTCCGCGCTGATCGAGAACATGACCTCGAAGTACGGCGAGATGAGCGTGATCAAAGCCAGCATCGAACTGCAGGAGCACAAGGAACAGTCCCGGGGCGTGCCGCTGGTACTCGCACGGATTCGACTGGTCACTGACCGCGGCTACTTCACTGCCGATGGGGAGGGGTACGGTGCCTCCCACGCCCTCCGTCTCGCAGCGAACGCTGTCGAACGCCAACTTCTCAAGGGGAAGACCTACGGCCAGTCGAAGAAGCATCCGGATACAGACGAGCAGGAACAGCTCTACGGCTGGTGGCTCGGTGGGTGAATACACGACGTCCGGTCATCTCTCGATGTGTTCAGATTAGGACGGTGTGACGGACACCTCGAAAGAGGGGCCGCCGTCGGAACTATTCGAGCGGATCACGTCTCACCGCCGGTTTTCGTCTACTGCCGTAACGTCCGCGTCTCCGTCACCCTCGTCGACTGCGGGCCCCAGATCCCGGACACGGTCGCACCAGTACTCGTCATATCCCGCTCTACCACCGGGTAGCGGTGGACTCGTCCGCCGCTACCCGGTCGACCTTGCGGTCGGTTCCCTCCAGCAGCCCCTCACCGATGTCTACTCCTCGGCATGAGTGTCCAGCAATATGTGGCCTCACAAGAGCGGTAAACAAGGAAGTCGGTCGCCCGGATCTCTCTTTACGGTGATGCCGGGATCGACCCAACAGGGAGCCGTCAGGAGAGATCGGCTGTCCGCTCGAATTTCTGTATCGCATCGTCGCTGCCGGCTACGAACACCTCGTCCTCCGGGCGAACCCACGTGGATTCGTCAGTGAGAACTTCGCCAGCCCGTGCAACACCGACCACCGTCCAGTCGCGGTTCGGATCCTGACGGATCGCGGCGAGCTGTTCACCCGCGAAGGAAGCCCCCGACGCTCGGACGAGCCGGATCTGGTTCACGGGGGATATCACACGCTCCCCGTGGATCTCCGCGGCGACCAGTCTGGCACACACACGCTGGACGGACAGCGTGTAGTCCGCGCCGGCCCGAACGGCGGCGGAGGTCTTCTCCGCATCCGTGATCCGAACGAGGAGTTCGACCTCTGCCGACAACGACCGTGCCATCGCCACCGTCATCAGGGCCGAGGAATCGTCGTCGACAGTCACGAGGAGAGCAGTGGCCTCTTCGATGCCCGCTGCACGGAGCGTCTCCGGTTCAGTTGTATCGCCGACGATGTCGGGATTGGTGTCCGGATCGTCGTCGATGGTCGTCACAGCCGTGTCCGCCGTGAGGCGTTCGGCGGCCGCGGACCCGCCTTCCCCGAGTCCTGCAATGATCACATTGGAATGTGCCGTGTCTCCAGGTTCCCTCAGTCCGGCAATCTCTCTGGCGAGGGCCGTGATCTCGGACACTGGACCGGCCACCAGGAGGACCGTATTCGACGTGAGGCGGTCCTCGGGCGCAGGTGAGAGACGCAATTCGCCGTCGAACCAGCCGGCTACGAGGGTCAGATTCGGATGTTCTGGCACCGGAGACTCGTCGATGCGGACACCGTGAAGCGGGCTGTCGTGGCGGACCAATATCTCGCGGACACCTATTGCGTCGTTCTCGACGTTGGCCTCAATCGCGATTGGTGTTGTCGCCTTCTCGGCAAGTTGTTGCCCGATGAGAGCGTGGGGGGCGACGCTCCGGTCGACGCCGACCTCCTTCAGTGCCGCCTTGCGACGGGTGGATGCGGTGAAACTAACGACGTTGAGTTCCTCGTTTGCTTCCAGTGCTGTCAGGACGATACTCGCAGTTCGATCACCTGCGTCTGTGATGAGCAACTTCGCACGCTCGATAGTGGCCCGATTGAGGTCATCACGGTCCTCTGGATCACCGTGGATGGTCTGGTAGCCGTCGTCGGAGAGCCGCTTCGCTTCGTCTTCCTCCGACTCCAAGAGAACGTACTGAACGCCCAACTCCTCGAGCTCGTCGAGCACTACCTCCGTGTTGCGCTGGTATTCCGCGAGGACGACGTGGTCGTTCTTGGCCGAAAGGCGGTCGTCGAGGTTGAGTGGTGTCCGTTCGAACAGTGGGATGACGAGTACTCGTAGCGTCACGAAGCCGATGACGACACCGGTGACCTGCATTGTAATCATCATCGTATTCATGACAGGCGTCGACCAGGGAGAGTCAGACCCGTATCCGGTCGTGGTCATGGTTTCGACAACGATCTGTGCCGAGTGGAACACTGACTGCTGATCCCCCTCGAAGTAGCGCATTCCCGCATTGTACAGGAGAGTGTAGGTGAGAATGATCGTGATGAGCCCAACAGCGTAGACGAGGAGGAGCCGCTGGCGTCGAGTGAAGCGCTTTGGTGGGAGCCTATCTACGAGTTCATAGGTTCTCATGGATCGTGACTTGGTCTTTAGGCCCTGTTACCAAAAGCCGAAAGGCTCCAACGAAAAGGGAGTCACAGGTGGCGGTACTGTTGAGTGGCCGAGCGCACCGCTCCTCGCCATCATCGAACGCTTGCTCTGATCGATTCATCCGATTAATCAACACACCAGTTCATTCGGAAATTCGGGGCTACTATTCCTCCACCAGCCGTATTCATATGAGAAGCATGGTCGAACCCATCTATAGTTCTGCGACGTTGGAGCCGAACTCTGATGGTACAGACATCGACACAGTACTCGAGCGGATCGAGGGGTGCGTCAAGGACATCAGCCTCGGATTTGAGCGATGGGATGATCCCTACGCCCGTGGACCCGGACTCTATTTCGTCGTCGAACGGGGTTCCATGACCGACTTTGCGGCTCAGATGGGGACGAACCGCTGGCCGGTCGAGGACTGTGCAACGGTCTTTGCCGAGATCGATGCATTTCTTGAGGCTGCACAGAACGTAGCGTTATCGTGTGATGGCGCAGTCGTCGTTCACAGCGACGGGACGATAGAGGAGACGATGGTCCGAGTCAAGCAGCTCTCTCCAGCCGAATGCCGACGAAACGACGATCTTCCCTATGCGGGGTGGATGGGTGCACGTCACATGAGCGCGCTGGAAACTTCGACCCGACAAGAGGTGATCGCGGCGATCACACTCAGCGAAGAGGACGGCCGGGTGACGGTGTTCACTGACGGCACATTCGAGGATTTCTAGCCATCCCCTCGGTGATCGATTGACCAACGGCGAGCGAATACACTCGTGGCCGTTGAGTCGGACTTGCTACTTCCGTTCTCGCCGGGACGACACCGACGTACCCTCAGGGACGGCCTAATTTGTCACCGCTACCCGTCGTGTTGGACAGTACCCCGTTACGAGAGAGCGTGTCGTTTTTCGACGGGGCCTCACGACCCAGTCGACGACTGGTTTTATGGGGCTACCTGTGGACATCTCTCACGATACGTGATGGTGGGCAGCGGAACCGCTGTCCAAGTCGGAATCCTCGTTGCGACAGTCGGCGGACTCTGGATCGGGGCTCGACTCCTCGTCGATTCCGTGGTACGGCTGGCCCGTCGATTCGGACTGTCGGAGCTCACTATTGGTCTCACCATCGTCGCTGCCGGTACCTCCACTCCGGAGCTGGTGGTCACCGCTGACGCGGCACTGGCCGATCTGGGGGCGATTGCAGTCGGCAACGTCGTCGGGTCGAACATCTACAATCTCGCGTTCATACTTGGCGTCGTCTCGCTGGTTCGGATCATTCCGATCGAGCGGTCGCTGGTCCACCGCGACGGCGTGGTTCTGGTCGCAAGCACTCTTCTCGGTGCCGCAGTCATGTTCGACCGCATGGTGGTCCGTGTCGAGGGTGCCGTACTCCTCGTCTCGTTCGTCGCCTACACGGCGTACCTGCTCCGAACCGGTGCCGACCCCTCCGACGCGGATCTCAGTCCCGAGAAAGAAGGGATACCGACGGCGTTGACCGAACGTGTGACGTTCCGCGGACGCGATACGGTCCTGCTGGTACTGGGGCTCGCCGTGGTTCTGGTGAGCGGCGACCTGATGGTGGGGGCAGCCTCCACGCTGGCACGGGCAGCGGGCATCCCCGACTCGGTCATCGGCGGCACCATCGTCGCTGCGGGCACCTCGACGCCGGAGTTCGCCGTCTCGCTGGTGGCGATGCAGCAAGGACGGCTCGGCGTGTCCGTCGGGAACGTCGTCGGGAGCAACGTCTTCAACGTACTCGGTGTGTTAGGCGTGGCGGCAGTCGTCCGGCCGCTGTCGTTCGGATCCGTCGCGCTCGAATCCATCGCGTGGCTCATCGTCGTCACCGTGGTCATGGTCGCGGCGCTGTGGACGGGCCGACAGCTCTCGCGGCCGGAGGGTGCGTTGTTCGCTGCCTCGGAGGCCGGACGGTGGGTCCTGGGACTGCTGGGGCTGGTCGGATGAGAGACGCTCGGCTGCGATGAGCGGTCCTGCGGGAACCACAGTCCGTGCAGAGCGCATCGTCGAATTGGGAAGCCCTGCCCCGACAAGGCCTGTGTGAGTCATACCGGGCTTCGCCGACCGTTTCGGCGAAGGGCCGGGACACAGCTACAACTGCCCTTCGCAGAGACGGCGTGATTTGTCCTCGCTACCCGTCGCTTCGGACGTCAGTGTCAGCCGAGAGGTCGTGACCCCGTTCATTGGTGCTCATCGGAGACCGTCCCGGTACGAGACATCTCGCCGTCTTCGGCTTCGCGGTCGTCTGGCGTATCGACAGTCACAGCATCCGTGCTACCGCCTAATCGAACGGCTCCTGTACGAACTCCATCCGCCACACCGCTTAGTATGGATGCAATCTCCTCCGGCTGTCAGTTCTCTCTCGTAGTCGTCTCGGGACATAGTAACAATCGGGTGGGAAATATCGCTAGCATTCCGGATGCCAGACGCAGAAGACTGCGATCCCTGAATTACTGCCACACGGATGGAGTCACCCGGTTACTCAAAAACAGGAAGAGGATGAATACGTTGTGGGTTAAAATACTCGGGAGACGTAGGTGCGCTATGGCCGCATCACACGGAGTTCTGGATAGTGCTGTCTCAGTCCAAGCCGTGCCGTTGCAGTTCGGGGGTGGTTTCATCGAGCTTGCAGTCCTCTTTTTGATACTCGCACTCATCGCAGCGGTACTCGGTGCTCGAGGGGTCGCTGGAGTCAGTATGAACATCGCAAAATGGCTCGTCATCATCTTCGTCGTCCTCGCTATCGTCACGTTCATTCTGTAGACTCACCCCCAACTGCTCTCCGTGAGACACGCCACCTTTGAACCGGCGACTTCGAAACAGCGACGCCGGTCGCCAGCGTGAGATATCCTCCGCGCCGTCGACGGCGGGATTCTCTAACTAAAGGAAGGTCGATGCGGACGATCCCTGAAAGAGGATCTAGCCGGGATGTACCGCTGTGTTTGACGAACGAACTCGTCGAGTTTTGCTTCGACGAGTGTCGCGACGCGCCCACTGTACCTCCAGAGTGCTGCGTCGAGTTCTGTGGCTGATAGACACAGACGACACCGCGTGCGGTATCCGAACTCGAAGTCCCCGCCGTGTGGATGCCGTACTGATCGGTCCCCAGACACCGTCGCCGCCCTCTCGCTCTAGTTCCGAGTCGAGCGCGTCAAGGGAGAGAACGGCCACTCCGCGGGTCGACTTCCGGTCCCCGTCACCGGTGAGGGTCAGCGGGTCCGCTTGGACGGCCAGTTGGATTGCTCTCCCTGTCGTGTGACTCGCATCATTAAAAACCGAATTAGTGTGAAAATATTGCCGCTTGATGTAGTCTCGGGAAGAACTATAGACCGTATGTCTCACCCGCTCCCGCTGCAGATCGGCACGTCTCTATTCGGGATAGTTGGTCTGTTGGTGCTTGGGCTGGCAATCGTAACGGTCTGGCAGATGGTACGGATCGTCGATGCCTACGACAAACAGGCACTCACCGTGTTCGGCGAGTATCGCGGCTTGCTCGAGCCGGGCATCAACTTCGTTCCGCCGTTCGTTTCGCGCACGTACCCGTTCGACATGCGTACACAGACGATGGACGTGCCCCGGCAGGAGGCGATCACGCGGGACAACTCCCCCGTGACGGCGGATGCCGTCGTCTACCTCCGCGTGATGGATGCGAAGAAGGCGTTCCTCGAGGTCGAAGACTACAAGACGGCGGTCTCGAACCTCGCCCAGACCACGCTCCGGGCGGTCATTGGCGACATGGAACTCGACGAGACGCTGAACAAGCGCCAGGAGATCAACGCTCGCATCCGCAAGGAACTGGACGAACCGACCGACGAATGGGGGATTCGTGTCGAGTCGGTCGAGGTCCGAGAAGTCAACCCCAGTCCGGAGGTTCAGAACGCGATGGAACAGCAAACCGGCGCGGAGCGTCGCCGCCGGGCGACGATCCTCGAAGCACAGGGCGAACGCCGGAGTGCCGTCGAGAAAGCCGAGGGGGACAAGCAGTCGAACATCATTCGAGCGCAAGGCGAAAAGCAGAGCCAGATTCTCGAAGCGCAGGGTGACGCCATCTCGACGGTCCTGCGCGCGAAGTCCGCGGAGTCGATGGGGGAGCGAGCGATCATCGACAAAGGGATGGACACGCTCGAAGCGATCGGTCAGGGGGAATCGACGACGTTCGTTCTCCCGCAGGAACTCACCTCGCTGGTGGGTCGCTACGGCAAGCACCTCACGGGGAGCGACGTGACGGGCAACGGACAGCAGCTAGACAGTCTACAGTTCGACGCCGAGACGCGCGAACTCGTCGGACTCGACGACATCAAAGAGATTCTCGGCGAAATCGACCGAGCAGCCGAGATGGATATCGAAGAGCTAGAGAAACAGGCCAAGGCGGTCAAGGACGGAGCATCCGAGAGTGCCGACCACGCCGACGAGCAGATCAACGACCAAGCATGACTTCCGAACGAACTCCTCCGACAGGTTGGGTATTGGACACCGAGCAGACGACACACGACGAACTCATGGGCCGGGACTACACCACGGTCCTCTATCGACAGGAACACACCCGAGATGCAGTGTACATCAACGAGGTCATAGACGGAGAGAACGTCTGGAAATACGCCGTACACCGCTCGGGGCGGGACGGTGACCTTGGAACCGCCGCTGACCTAGAGGCGGCGAAGGAGATAGCGTTCGCGTTCATGGACAACTCCGTCGGCAGCGTGTGACAGCCTCCGCGCTGTCGACGGCAGGAACTCCTCGCTGAACTACAATATCGTCGCAGTTGGCATTGTTTGCACGCCCGACTGCACGCAGTCTGGCGATACGGCGTCAATGACGTACAAAGGCTACTGTAGATGTCTGCGGTCTCCCGGAAGTGGCTCTGACCTACCCCTGCGTTTGACGGACGAACTCGTCGAGCTTTGCTTCGATGAGTGTCGCGACACGCTCGCTGTATTGCCAGAGTGCCGCGTTGAGTCGCTCTTCGGTCTCGTCGTCGAGGTCGTCGGCGCCGCGGAGGACGGAATCCCTGGTGATCTGTGGATGATAGACACAGACGACACCGAGTGCGGTATCCGAACTCGAACTCCCCGCCGTGTGGATGCCGTACTGATCGGTCCCCCAGACACCGTCGCCGCCCTCTCGCTCCAGTTCGGAGTCGAACGCATCGAGGAGTTGCACCTCTTCGGGGGAGAGCACAGGATCGTCGCCGTCGAACAGTTCAGCGTACGCCTCTCTCCGGGAACTCTTCGTCCACTGGTCCAACTGAGAGCGGGCTTGGAGGATGAGCTGTCGTTCGTCCGGAAACTCGGCCATGCCGCTAGAACGACGGGCAGGTCAATGAACGTTCGTGTGGCGCCGACAGTCCGAGATGGTGGTGATCACAGGGCGTTCGAGGATAGTCGTCCACGTCTTCCTTTCCGGTAGACCCAGAGACTCGTTACGCTGACGAGGTAGCTACTGATGGGGACTAACACGGTCGTCGGTTGCAGGGCGACGACTGAGACGAGTGCCCCGAGAGCGATGGCGACTACGACCGCGGGGATAGCCAAGATGGCAATTGGAACCAGCAGGATCGGCGGCACGTGCCGAAGTGGTTCGACGAGCGCCGAGAGAGCGGCATACCCGGCGAGTCGAAGCAGTAGATCACTACCGCGTCGAGCGCGCCATGCGCGTCTCGTTGCCGTCCCGAACCAAATCCTCACATCTCGGACACACTCGCACGGTGTCGAGATGTGTCGGTGCAAACACACGAACGTACCGCTCGGTCACGAAGGAATCACAGTTGTCGCACTCGGGCATACCGACTCCAGAATACTCACGGTCATAATTTGCCGTACTTACTCGCTTACTCAATGTTATTATCTCGGTGACACTCGAACGTCTCGACCTCGACTTCCGGGCCGATAGTCGTGTTCGCTTCCCACCCATCGATACCGAAGTCTCCGGCAAAATCAGAGCCGTCGCTTTGCTCGGCGCAGCCGGCGACGCCCGTCATTCCATCTGCCCGGGGCGGATCACGACGGAACGTGAATTTGTGCGGTGACCGTGAGTAGCAATCCATCGCAGCCGTTGGATTTTGTCGTCGACGAATGCGGACTCCCAACTGAGCCGAGTAGTTGTTTTGATAATCTGGGTAAAAATCGAATGCGCTTTCCTCGTCTACCACGACACTATCGTATGGAGTACGAGATCGAGGCAGACGAATCGGCAAGCACAGCCGTGGTGCGTGCCGTGAGCGCCGTCGAAGGTGTTGATCAACGGTCGCTTCGGCCGCTCGCGGAAGTCCTCGATCCGGATGCGTTGGATGCCCTGTTCGGTTCGCGCGGTGACGGCACCCCCCGGCCAGGTGGCCGCCTCACGTTCGTCTACAGCAAGTGCTGGGTCACGGTCGAGAACGGCGAGTACCTCACGCTACGCCCGATTGATCCTCGAATCCACAACAGACGGCCGGACTCCATCGATAGTGACATCCGGTGACGGGTCAGCTACCGGGCGATCTCCAAGACGTCTACTGCCGGAACAGAAAGAATCCGGCCCCCCGAAATGCCGACCACCGTTACGAACGGACAGCCGACAATCTCACGAGGTGGGATCACGCCGGGTCAAGAGCCCCTGTGCCATGAGTCGGCGGGCGATCACGACGAGACCGTTCCCGAAGCCTTCGCCGAAGATCGCCTGTTCCTCTTTCGTCTTCGGCATGATGGAACTCACGAGGATCGTCGAGCGGTCGACCAGTAGCAGGCGACCGATTGCGGTCTCGTCTTCGGTGGCGTTCTCGCCGTGTAACCACTCGAGGCCCGAGATGAACGTCGTGGCGTTCGGAACGGCCGTTTGAATCTGTTCTTGTAGTGATTCACTCAAGGCACCGATGAGCAACTCGACGTCGTTCCCAACCTCGTTGAGCCTGGCGACGAGGTCCTCCGTCAACAGCGACTCGTCGCCGACGACGAGTACGATCTCCTCGGTAGCCGTCTCGATGAGTTGCTCTGTCCGGTTTTCGATCCCGCCGTTCCCGGACATTGCCCACACTTGCTGGACCGGCTCCTCGTCTTCCTCCTCGATGATGGTGACCGTCTCGAGGGCGTCGTGAAGCCGTTCGACGCGGGCCTCGTACTGGTCGCGGAGCGTCTCGGTCGCTTCGTCCAGTGGAACCGCGCGAAACTGCTGTGGGCTCGAATGCTGGATTTCGGCCAAGCCCTGTGCTTCCAGCACCCGGATCGCGTCGTACACTCGCGTCCGCGGCACTTCGGTCATCTCGCTGAGTTTCTTCGCCGTCCCCGTCTCTAACCGTGACAGTCCCACGAAACACCGTGCCTCGTACTCCTTCAACCCGAGTTGCTGCAGTACTTCTATCGCCTCTTCCATGTTTTCGGATACGTTCATTGTGTCCCAACCACCTCGTTTGAACGGGGTAAACTAACAGTTAGTCGGGAAGACGGATAGAGGTTGTCACTCACTTCATAACTCACGCATCACTCATATCGACGATGATTTCGAAAAGAAGGAGAACATACCAAACAGGCAAGGGGCGGAGAAACTACTGTAACTCGGAGAGTCACAACTACTCCTCGAGAGAATAGGTCGATAGAAAGCGAACGAAATCTCGCTAGCGATACTTCACCCGTTTAATCACAACATCTATATTCGGCTGGAGTTCATACGTCACAGCTAGCACGCAGTGTAGCACTGTGTCCCAACCACTCGCTCCTGCGTGCTGACCCGCCACCTCACGTGGCAGGGTTCGACGGGAATGTCCCCCTATTGATGAACACCGACCCCACCCAAGACCCACAGTCCGCTGCCGTCGAGCAACTCGAACAGTTCGGATTGAGTTCGTACGCCGCGCGGACGTTCGTGGCGCTCGCCGGCCTCGGCACCGGGACAGCCAGAGATGTCAGTCAGGTATCGGAGGTTCCCCGAACCCGCGTCTACGATGCCATCGACGAACTGCACGACCGGGGACTCGTCGATGTCCAGCAATCCTCCCCCAAGGAATTCTGGGCGATCTCCGCCGAGACCGCGAGTCGATCCTTCGAACACGAACTCCAACACCGTACGGATATCCTCCAGACCGCACTGACCGAACTGGAACCCGTCGAGCGGCGAGATACGCAGCGCGGTGTCTGGACAGTCGACGGCCAGACAGCAGTCACGGAACGGATCTTGGAGTTTTTCGATAGTGCAGACGAGGAGATCGTCTACATGACTGTCGAAGAGTTACTCACCGACGACCTGATCGACGCGCTGGGCGACGCCGCAGAACGCGGTATTTCGATCAAACTCGGCGGCGTTTCGGCGGAGGTACAGGAGCGGATCCAAGACGAAATTCCCAGTGCGACGATGTTCGAGTCGCTGTGGGCCTGGTCGGATACTCCGGCTGGCCGGATCATGATGATCGACGGACAGAAAACACTCGTGAGCGCGCTCGTCAACGGTGTGGACGAGAGTCAGTCCGACCCACGCTCGGAGACCGCCATCTGGGGCGAAGGCGAGACCAACAGCCTCGTCGCTGTTCTGAAAGCGATTTTCACGTGGCGGCTCGACACCGTCGACTCGGACTCGTAACGAGTGGCGATACAGTCACCGGCCGTTACGGTCACCTGATTCTGCCGGAGTGGGTACGACCGGGCTTCGTTTCCCGGGCAGGAGTCGTGATCGACGTGGGCTCACCCCGTCCACGTACTCCCCATATCGCCGCTGATGGTCTCCAGCCACGCCTCGAACCGTTCCCGACACGTATCGGCTGTCTCGACGTGTTCCACGAATCCCGCTCCAGCGTCTCGCGAGGCTGTTCCACAGAACGGGCAGCAATCCGGGTTATCCCACTCGGTGGAATCCCGTGGTGGATGTGAGTCGTCCGATCGATTTATTCGACGTGATCGACGACGATGGCGGCAACGATATCGTCCGGTCGCTGGAAACGTCAGTGATTCCAGTTCCAACTCGACATCGACGAGTTCTGCCACGTCGACTGGCGAACTCCGGTTCGTCCCGGCGGGCTATAGTAGCCTTTGTAAGGCATCGCACATCCGATCACCAGACGACGTGCAATCTGGCGTCCAACGACGTACAAAGGCTACTATCGGCTTCCGGACTCCGCAGTACGTTGTCACAGCAGGTGATGAGAACGGACCGAAGATCAGTCACCCACTTTATCAAAAATACTCGAATTATGAAGATGTAGTCGTTTGATTGACGTTCACCACCATGGATAAGTATGGCACAATCCTCAGCAGAGCTGTCGCTGACGTCGATTTACGAAAACCGCATCGGAACGGTGACGAGCACGAACGAGGTTCTCGGCTACTGGTCGTTCTTGGTCGGCGTTAGCCTCGGCCTGCTCGGACTCGTCACCTACTTCGCGACTGATGCAGCGACGACCGGACGTGGCATTGGCTATGCTGTGGCTGCACTGGCACCAGCGTTTCTCATGACCGGAGCCGTCCTCCGGTTCCCGCTTCGCAGGATGGCGACGTATCTCGTCGGCGTGGGTGCAGCCATCACGCTCTTGGCAGTGGCTTGGTTCGTGTTGATCTTCCCGAGCGGCTGGTCGACATCTACTGGACATACCGGTGTGATTCTCACCTACATCACCGGGCTGGGAATCATCGGCATCGCCGGCAGCGTCGTTCCCCTCGCGACGGACCCACAGAAAGCCGCGGCCGAACTGGCGGGCGCCGCAGCCGAAGCAGACGCTGCTGACGCAAACCGGGATGCGAACGAACGGCACGAGAAGGCGGAAGCCGCCGCTGCCGAACGCGAGTCGGAGCTTCGTTCCGAACTAAGTGAACTGAAACGCGAAAACGCCAAATTGCGAGCAAGTAGGGCTGATGACGCAAACCAGGATGCGACCGAACAACACGAGAAGGCGGAAGCCGCCGCTGCCGAACGCGAGTCGGCGCTTCGTTCCGAACTAAGTGAACTGAAACACGAAAACGCCGAATTACGAGCAAGTAAGGCCGACGAAGTCGATCTCGAACGAACGATAACCGACCTCGAGAGGGGAATCACCGATACCGAGGCCGAGAGAGTCGATCTCGCGGCGGAGATCCAAGCGCTCCGGACGAGTCAGGCACAGTTCGAACTCTACGAGGACACTGCGGGCGAGCACCGCTGGCGGCTCCGCCACCGGAATGGCAATCTCATCGCCGACAGCGGAGAAGGCTACACCCAGCGGCACAACGCTCAGAAGGGGATGCAGAGCGTTCGTCGGAACGCCCTCGGTGCAACCACCCTCTTCATCGAAAGCGAAGCGGAACTCCCGGAAACAACCGAGGGGCTCGTGATCCCTGCTGAGACGGAGAGTCAGGCGGAGTTCGAACTCTACGAGGACACTGCGGGCGAGTACCGCTGGCGACTCCGCCACGAGAACGGCAACATCATCGCCGGGTGCGGCGAAGGGTACGCCTCCCGAAACGGCGCGAAAACTGCGATCGAACGTGTCCGGCGGTATGTTGGGCCTGCAGACTATCTGCACCCGGATCCGACCGCGATCGAAGTCTACCGCGATGTCGCAGGCGGGTGGCGATGGCGGCTCGTTCACCGCAACGGCAACGTCCTGGCGAGCAGTGGGGAAGGGTATGCGAGCCGGTCTGGTGTCCGTCGCGTGATTGACAGCCTCCGCGAGGACATCGGCGACGCGGAGATCGAAGTGTACGAGGACGAAAGCGGTGGATTCCGTTGGCGACTGGCGGGCGGAGACACCCGGATTAAGGCCGACAGCAGTGGCTACGAATCTCACGACGGAGCCACAGACGCCGTCGAACGTCTCCGGAGGTTCCTGCCCGAAGCCGACCTGATCGATATCGGACGGGCCGCCTTCGAAGTGTACGAGGACACTGCGGGCGAGTACCGGTGGCGACTCCGCCACCGGAACGGGAACATCCTCGCGGACGGCCGCGAAGGCTACTCCGACCGGAGCGGTGCGTGGCGTGGAATCGAGAGCGTCAAGCGGAACGCCCCCAATGCGGGACTGACCTCGTAATCGTCTCTCCACGTCCAGTGACGGTGAGCACGTCTCCTGTTTCACCGGCCACCCGGTACTCGCCATCCGTATAAGAGTGACCACATATCATACACGGACCCCCCAGAAGAACGCGATTCCGAGGACGGTGACGATCGAGAGGAGGAACTGTAACGGCGCGCCGACCCGAAGGAAGTCAGAAAACGTGTACCCACCGGGTCCGTAGACGAAGAGATTGGTCTGGTACCCCACCGGCGTCATGAACGCCGTCGAGGCGGCGAACGTGACCGCCAGGACGAACGCGAACGCGTTCGCCCCAATCGACTGGGCGGCGTTGGCAGCCACCGGAATCATCAACACGACGCTCGCGTTGTTGCTGATGACGCTCGTCAACAGCCCGGTCGCGAGGTAGAAGACCCACAGCACGCCGATCGGTGGCAGGAACACCGCCGTCGAGGCGACGGCGTCGCCGAGCAGCGCCGCAGCGCCCGTCTGCTGCAGGGCGATACCGAGCGGGATGACGCCGGCGAGGAGGAAGATCACGTTCCACTCGACGGACGAGTAAAGTTCCGTCGGCTTGAGGACGCCGGTGAAGATCATCGCCACGACGCCGGCGAGTGCCGAGACGACGATCGGGAAGATGTTCAACGCCGGCAGTGCGACCACGCCGGCGATGATGCCGACCGCGAACGGAATCTTCTCGCTCCGGTAGCTCACCTCGTCGAACTCGTGGGCGACGATGAAATCCTCGTTCTCGACGAGTCGTGTGAGGCTGTCGGGCGGCGCTTGGACTAAGAGCGTGTCGCCGACGCGAATACGGATCTCCTCGAACTGATCCCGGACGACGTCTCCACGGGTGCGAAAGGCGAGCACGTTCGCGTCGTAGCGCTGTCGAAACGACGAACTCGCCAGCGTCTCGCCAACGAGAAACGATCCAGACGGGATGACGACTTCGACGAGCACCGGTTCTTCCTCCTCCGGATGCAGGTCGTCCTCGGTTCGCGGACCTCCCGATAGTGTGAGTCCTTCCGCATCCATGATGTACTCGAGCGTCTCTCGGTTCGTCCTGAGTCGGAGCGTATCGTTTTCGTGGATCTCCTTTCGAGCGAGCGGTTCGTTGAACTGCTCGCCGTAGCGAATCAGCTGTAACACGTCGATATCGAGGTCGTCGTCGCCGAGCGCCTCCCGGACCGTCTGGCCGATCAGTGGTGAGTTCGCTGGGACGACGACATCCGCGAGGTATTCCTGGAGCGCGTACTCCTCGACGAGGTCCTCGTCAGCCGGGATTCGTTCGGGAAGGAGTCGAACGCCGATCGTCATGAGATAGAGGGCTCCGACGGCGAAGACAATGATGCCGAGTTTGGTGAACTCGAACATTCCGAACGCGTGTAATCCGAGCCCGGGCGACTCCGCACCGAGTTGGGCCGCGATGTCGCTCGCGAGGATGTTCGTCGACGTTCCGATGAGTGTGAGCGTTCCCCCGAGCATCGACGCGAACGACAGCGGCATCAGGAGCTTCGAGGGCGAGGTCTTCCCTTCGTGTGCGAGATCGGCGATGACGGGGACCAGAATCGCGACGACCGGCGTGTTGTTGATGAATCCCGAAACTGGGCCAGTGACCCCGATCGTCGCGGCGAGTTGCTTACGTCGGTCGGTCCCGGCGAAGGCACTCATCTTCCGGCCGATCAACTGGACGAGGCCGGTTCGGTTGATACCCGTGCTCAGAATGAGCATCGCCAGGACCGTTATCGTCGCCGGGTTCGCGAACCCCGAGATTCCCTCCCGCGGGGAAATCTGTGTCCATGGTTCGAGCACCATCAACAGAACCATGATCAAGATGGCGGTGACGTCGATTGGGAACCGTTCGGTCGCAAACAGAACGAGAGCGAGGAGAATGAGGGCAAAGACGACCAGCATCTCCGCTGTCACCGATGTCGAAGCCAGGCCCCGAGTTGCCAGCGGAGGTAAAAAGGAAAGCACACTGTATAGTGGTCGTTACGTGGGAAAAGGTCTGGTATCCCGACCCGCCGGACGACTGTTGGTCCAGTTGCGACCGCTGATCGGATGGCTCTGCTCGGGCGAACATCGGCCACTCGTGGCAGACGGTGAGTTCGCCGACCTCGGCGGCCGCTACTGTGCCGACATCTACCGCAATCGGGCGGGCCCGCTCCACGGCAGCGCACCACTTCGACCTGTAGTCCGACCGCGCCGACGATCGTCCGTTCCCGAGATAGGTAATGTAATATATTTCGTTTACCCCTGGTGTCGGACGTATTCAGAAGCCGAAAACGATCCCTTCCTATCTATTCGAGTTATACGGGCATCTTAGGCCCCCTTATGCGAATATACAGATATATCGAGAATCGAACTGCGCACAATCTGTGATCGTGTTACTCACAGAACGTAAATTCAAATGTTTATTCCCGTCAGAGGACAATTCGTATCCGTAATGGTTCAATCCGTCACACTCGACACGGCAAAGGAATTGATCGACGCGGCGGAGCGGAAGGCCGAGGAGATCGACAACCCGATGGTCATCGCGGTGACGAACAGCGAGGGGAACCTCGTCGCACAGCGCCGGATGGACGGCGCGTGGCTCGCGTCCGTCTCGATCTCGCGAAACAAGGCGTACACCTCCGCAGCGCTCGACATGCCGACACACGAACTCGCCGAACCCTCCGAGCCCGGTAACTCCCTGTACGGACTCCAGTCGACCGACGAAGGTCGACTGGTAATCTTCGGCGGGGGGTATCCGCTGTTCGACGAGGACGGGGAGGTAGTCGGTGCGTTCGGCGTCTCCGGTGGTGCGGTCGAACAGGACATGGAGGTCGCGGAAGCGGGCGTCGCTCACTGGGAGACGGTTCGCGGTGACGAGGAACCGCCCGAGGTGGCTCACTGATGTCGATGGACGCCGTCGTCTACAAGGGACCACACGAGGTGGCGGTCGAGGAGGTCGACGAACCGACGATCGAACACCCCAACGACGTCCTGATCGACATCACGACGACGTGTATCTGCGGCTCCGATCTCCACATGTACGAGGGACGGACGGCCGCCGAACCGGGGATCGTCTTCGGTCACGAGAACATGGGTATCGTCAGCGAGGTGGGCGAGGCAGTGTCGAGCCTCGAAGTCGGCGACCGCGTCGTCGCTCCGTTCAACGTCGCCTGTGGACACTGTGAGAACTGCGAGAACGGGAAGACCGGCTTCTGTACGAACGTCAACCCCGGCTTCGCCGGCGGCGCGTACGGCTACGTCGCAATGGGGCCGTACACGGGCGGACAGGCCGAGAAGCTCCGCATCCCCTACGCCGATTTCAACGCACTCCAGTTGCCGAAGGGTGACGACCACGAGGACGCGTTCTCGTTGCTCGCGGACGTCTTCCCGACCGGGTGGCACGGAATCGAACTCGCGAACTTCGAACCCGGCGACTCGGTCGCCGTCTACGGCGCCGGGCCGGTCGGGCTGATGGCCGCCTACAGCGCGAAGATCCGGGGTGCCGCCGACATCTACGTCGTCGACCGCGTCCCGAGTCGGCTGGCGCTCGCCGAGGAACACTGCGACGCGACGACCATCAACTTCGAGGAGGGCGACCCCGTCGAGCAGATCAAAGCCGCCCACGGCGGCGGTGTCGACTGTGGCGTCGACGCCGTCGGCTACCAGGCCGTCGACGCGGAAAGAGAGGGCGGATCCGCCTACGATCCGGCCCGCGAGAACCCCGCAGTCGTCATCAATAACCTCATTCGGACGGTCAAACCAACCGGCGAACTCGGCATTCCCGGACTCTACGTGCCGGAGGATCCCGGCGCACCGGACGACATGGCCGCACAGGGCCGCATCGGCATCGACTTCGGACTCCTCTTCGAGAAGGGGCAGGCGCTCGGCACGGGCCAGTGTAACGTCAAGGAGTACAACCGCCAGCTCCGGGACCTGATCATCGAGGGGCGTGCCGATCCCAGCTGGCTGGTCTCACACCGGGTCGGCCTCGAAGAGGCGCCGGAGATGTACGAGGCCTTCGACAACCGCGAGGAGGGCGTGACGAAAGTGCTGCTCGAACCGTAGATGTGTCAGTACTGTAGTTACCGTCTCCACGACGGCTGGACGCAACTGCTGTCGTACGACGAGACCTACCGGGCGGCGACCGTCGATTCCGAGTCGACCTACGGCTTCCACGAGTCGTGGGACGACCTCCGCGACGACATCGGCCTCACCGCTTAGCGCGGGAAGGGGTCGGCGTCGGCCGACACCTCGCGCTCCGATTCGTCGGCCAGACAGCTGTCGAGCGCGGCCGTAATCGCGTCGGTATCGAGATTCCGGCCGATGATCACGAGTCGCGTCCCCGGGGTGTCGTCACCCCACTCGCCGAGCGGCCCTGCTTGTACGGCCGGCCCTGCCTGACTCACGCCGAGAACCGTCGCCGGCCGACTCGTCACCCACGCGAAGCCCTTGAGGCGGACGATGTCCCCTTCCCACTCGTCGAGCCAGTCGTCGAACCGCTTGGGGTGGAACGGTCGCTCTCGGCGGTAGACGAACGACTCGACGCCGTGGGCGACGGCCGCCGGCCGGTCGTCGTGATCGTGGCCGTGTCCCTCCGCTTCGCCCGCTTCGGCTGCGGCGAGCGCTCGCTTCCACCCCTGCTGGCGCTTCGCCTCCTCGAAGTCGAACCGTCCGGTGCCGAGGACGACCGCCGGGTCGACCTCGGAGTGGGTCGTTCGGTGGAGTTCCGCGCGCGGCTGGAGTTCCCGGATCGACTCCTCGACGGCGTCGAGTTCGTCGTCCGGAACCATGTCGCATTTGTTCAACAGGAGTACGTCACAGAACTCGATCTGATCGACGAGGACCTCCGTCAGCGGTCGTTCGGGGGCCGATGCCGCATCGGGAAGCGACGCCGACGGATCGAACGCCTTCCAGAACCCGTAGGCGTCAACGACCGAGACGGTGGTGTCGAGGCGGAACCGATCCGGGAGTCGCCGCTCCTCGGTTCCGACCGTCAGCGTCCGCGCGATGGGGATCGGCTCGCTGATTCCGGAAGCCTCGACGACGAGGTAGTCGAACGAGCGCTCGTCGGCGAGCCGAGTCACTTCGGTCACGAGGTCGTCCTGCAGACGACAACAGATACACCCGTTCGAGAGGTCGATCACGCCGTCGTCGGTCTCCCGATCCAGCAGTTCGGCGTCGACGTTCACCTCCCCCATGTCGTTGACCACGACGGCGATGCGTCTGTCCCCCGGATCGTTCAGGAGGCGATTGACGAGCGTCGTCTTGCCGGCGCCGAGCGGCCCGCTGATGAGCGTGATCGGAATCGTCGTGTCGTCGTGCATGCCGTATCGAACGTGGTGAGAGTCGGTTATCAACCCCATGCCGTCGCTTCCCGGTGTACCGTCGGACCGTCCGACGGGACCCACCGGAGCCCCGCGCGACGGCCGTCGCCCGTTTCCGGACTGTACCGCCTATTGCTCTCGAATCACGAGCCGTTCGATTCGAGTGTCGTCGACAGCCTCGACCTGAAGGACGTACCCGTTCGCATCGATCTGATCGCCCACTTCGGGAACTCTGCCGAGGCGACTGAAGACGAGTCCACCGATCGTCTCGACGTCGTCACTCGTGAATCGAGTGTCGAGCCGATCGTTCACGTCCTGAATGGGGACCCCTCCGTCGACGACGTACGCGCCGTCGTCCCGCTTCTCGATGGACGGCTGCTGCGCCGCGGTATCGAATTCGTCCTGAATGTCGCCCACGATCTCTTCGAGGATATCTTCGATGGTCACGATGCCCTCGAAGACGCCCCACTCGTCGACGACGACGGCCATCTGGCCTTCCCCACGGGTCTGAAAGTCGGCGAGGATCGCGTCGATCCGACGCGTTTCCGGGACCGTGAGGACTGCTCGGGCGAGGTCACGCGCAGTGAGCGACTCTCCCGAATCCGTCTCGGTTGCACTCGCTCGCAGGATGTCCTTCGCGTGAACGAATCCGAGTGGCTGATCGCCGTCCTTGTCGAGCACGAGATAGCGTGTGTAGGTTCCCGTCGCCGCGACCGACCGGAGATCCGGAAGCGACATCGAGGCGGGTACGGTCTCGACATCAGGGCGCGGAATCATGATCTCGCGAGCGATCGTGTCGCCGAGTTCGAAGACGCTCTCGATCATCTCGACCTCGTCGATGTCGATGTGTCCCGTCTCCTCGGACCGCGTGAGGATCATCCGAATCTCCTCTTCGGTGTGTGTTTCCTCGCTTTCGGATGCTGGCGAGACGCCGGCGAGGCGGGTGAAGTAGTTGGCCGTCCCGTTGAAGACGATGATGCCGGGCACGAACACGTAGTAGAAGAACTTCATGAGCGGGGCGACGAGGAGCGCGATACGCGGGGCCTCCTGGATGGCGAACGTCTTCGGTGCGAGTTCGCCAAACACCACGTGGAGGAACGTGATGAAGCCGAACCCGAGGACGAACGCGACGAGATGGACCGTCCCCGCGGGAAGCAACTGGCCGAGGACGGGTTCGATGAGCGCTGCCACGGCCGGCTCGCCGATCCAGCCGAGACCGAGCGAGGAGAGCGTGATGCCGAGTTGACTGACGGCCAGATAGTCGTCCAGATTCTGGATGACGTCCTGCACGAGTGCCGCCCCCGGTTTGCCGCGTTCGACGAGCGCGTTGACCTGTGTGGGCCGGACTTTCACGAACGCGAACTCCGCAGCTACGAAGACCCCGTTCATGATAACGAGAAAGAACGCGAGAAGTAGTCCGCCCAGAGAAATCAGATCTACCATAGTCAATTACGGACGTGGCGGTACTTGTAGGGGGAGGATATCTACCGTTCTTCTGTGCTTTAGACTGTCTAAGTATCGCGAACGATCCCGATGCGGAGTACACGTGGGTCCATCAGAGGCAGTTGGGTCGGCCCCGACGAAGAGTCCACGACATCAGTCTTCGAATCCGCTGTCGTATTGTTCGTAGGTAATGGTCAGTCGGCCTGGCTTGGGTCGCTTCGCTGCGTCTCGAAGCGTCCGGAATGCTTCCAAGAGCTCATCGGCGTCGTCCGTCCCTTCTCGAACGCTCCGTGATTCTTCTCGAATTGTATCGTATACCTGCTCCAGCATGCGTCGAGCGGCGTACGAATCAGTCTTCGAGTTTATCTCGAAGGACGCCTCATAGCGGGGCATACCCGTGGTTGGTGCTCCACTGGAATAACTTCCCTTCATGTCGTAGGATTGCGCTGCTAATCATGTGGGACAGTACTGTTCACCAACAATCCACCACAGTGAGGACAGTTGTTCGTGTTGGGATCTTCGATGCCGTCTCCACAATCACGGCATACGTAGAGCGTTGTTTCTGGAACGGAATTGTGTGTAGTTGTCATGTTTTGTTGATAATTATCGCACCGACGCCAGGCATCGATCGAGAGCGGAAGCACTCGTTGCCGTCACGAGGTATCCCGTGACGCATGTCCTTCGACCAGTGCTGTGACTGGCAGACAGCTGCGGCAGCCGTAGACATCGTTCTCGTTGTCCCTGAAGACGCGGGCAAATCGTGACGTTACGAACCCACCGCAGTCGTTGCATACAGGCATTGTTCTGTCACTTGGGAGGCCCTGGTAGGGACGAATCCGTGATCGTTCGTTATCGGCGCCGCGTTTCTCGACGCGATCGGAACGGATTTCGTACCATGTGTGATCTCTCCGCTGGTGAGCGGACACCGGAACTAACGCTCTCCGACTGCATCAACTGACGAGATTTTAACAATCGGGCGGTTTTTGATTACCCGGGTGACGTGGGCTTCGAGGGCCTACAACAACCAATGTAGTATCGTTGCAGACAGGTACGCTCATGGAGTGTAACTCACATAATGAAAATTTTCTCAAGTGTGAAAATAGCCACAGTTGATGCACCTTGATAAATAGTAACGCAGTATGACGAACCACGGTCTCGACGCGTGTCTCCGCCTTGTCGCCGACCAGCACCGACGTCGGGTCATCCACCACTTGCGCCACGAGGCTAATGGGGCCACGACGTTCGACGACCTCGTCGATCAGATGCACAGGCGAGCTTCCGACGCCAAAAACGGCCCACCGCAGGACCGAGAATCACTCGCCATCCAACTCCACCACACCCACCTGCCGCAGTTAGCAGACCACGGCGTCGTCGATTTCGAGCACAGAACCGGAGTCGTCCGGTACCACCCCGACGAACAGGTCGAAACGGTGCTCGACTCGCTCCCTGAAGAAGTGTCGCTGCCGAATCCCTGATTAGCAAACGAAGGCGTTCTCTCATCTGGTGTGCTCTCTGGTAGTTGGCAGAACCATCGTGCAAGGTGCACTCTACTCACCTTCCTCATTTTGTGGACTCACTCAGTTGCGCGCAACAACAGTTCTCGGTGAAAATGTCAATCTATCATGTGGGTGGCCGTCCTTCGACAGACGAGATACCGATGAAAGTAGCTAAAGAAGACATTCCAGCCGAAATCGACAGTCCAGCCGCGATCGCTCACCACCAACCGGACTTCGGTGATGCAACCGACTACGGAGACCTCGCGGCAGAATATTTCTCACTTAAGCAGGGGACAGATATCACAGGACTCCTCGAAGGACTGGAAAACGACCACTGCCAGTCGCCTCACTGGGGATACGTGATAAGCGGCGAGTTGACCGTCACCTATACCGACGGCAGCGAAGAAGTAGACGAGGGCGGCGACATGTACTATTGGCCACCGGGGCACACTGTCCGGGCCGAGAGGGACACCGATGTCGTTATGTTTAGTCCACAACACGAGCACGGAGAGGTTATCGACCACATGCGGAACAAAATGGAAGAGAGCGCGTAAGGACACTCCCACCACGTCACACCAGTTTCGCCAAGTTCCGACTGGCTATCAGATCGGAGGGCCCGTATCGAGTCGCTAATGAAAATCGCCTTCAGGACCACGACCAGACTCTATGAGACAGAGCGGAAGCTCAACCCGGGGAAACAACGAGTGGCACGAGGTCTGTCCGAGGAAGCGCCGAAGTTCTGAGTGGTAGCAGTCTCGGAAATCTCCCGAAATAGTTGGTAGTGAGACAAGAATGGTCGTTCGAGCGTCGATCTGAAGCAGCTTCTGTTCACTGACTCGGCTGATATCACGCATCACAGCCCTCCAAACCCACTGTCGTCTCAACTTCCAGAGAGTGCAAAATTTGTATAGCGAGATGTGGTTTATGCGTCGTGTGGCGAACGGCGTCGGCCCAGATAAAAATAAAATCTGTCTGATGTTATGACAGTTCGACTGTCCCGACTCACCGGCGGCGGAGACGGCGACAGTCACTCGTTCGGAACGCTCCCCGTGACGGCGCCGAGTCGCCGTCGAAGCACCACGGCGGACCCGGAGGTTTAACCGCTCACAACCGAAGGGAGCCGTATGTGCGGGCGGTACACCCTGTTCACGCCGGCCGAGGAACTGGCCGACCGCTTCGGAACGCAGCCCCCGGACCGGGAGCCGCGATACAACTGTGCGCCGGGGCAGGGCCTCCCGGTCGTAACGGGGGCGGAGCCGGAGCAATTTACCCGCCAGCAGTGGGGCCTGCTCCCCGAGTGGGCCGACGACGCGTCGATGGCGTCGATCAACGCCCGCGCGGAGACGATCGAAGAGAAACCGAGTTTCGCCGAGTCGGTCGAACACCGCCGGTGCCTCGTGCCTGCGGATGGCTTCTACGAGTGGGTGGACCGCGACGGCGACAAGCGACCGTATCGCGTCGCCTTCGAGGACGATCGCCCCTTTGCTATGGCGGGCATCTGGTCGCGGTGGGAGCCACCGATCCGACAGACAGGGCTCGGCGAGTTCGGTGACGGCGGCGCGTCGGTCGATCCCGATCCCGTCGAGACGTTCGCTATCGTCACGACGGTGCCCAACGACCTCGTGAGCGACCTCCATCACCGGATGGCAGTCATTCTCGAGCCCGACGCGGAGTCGACGTGGCTCCACGGTGATGTCGACGAGGCACTCGACTGCTGTGACCCCTACCCTGCGGACGACCTGACCGCCCACCCCGTCTCGACGCGCGTGAACAATCCGAGCCACGACGACCCGTCGCTGATCGAACCCGCGGAAGCGTGAGAGGGGGGCGATCGGCGTGTCCTCGGGAGCAAATTTTGTATTTGTGCGTTCAGCACTATCGAGAAACCAATAAAAACCCTAGATACACAAATCTACATCTATTCGGGGGCAAAATTAGGGCCTGTTTTCACATCTAAAGACCCTTATCTCCCTGAGTGGGACTACTTTGAAGTGTGCGGCAATCGAGAGGCGAATCATGGGAGACGCAGACAGCGTCCCGGTGAAAACGTACGTCCCGCCCTACCAGAAAGAGCGCTGGCGCGAACACGCCGAGCAACTCGGCATGAGTCAAAGCGAGTTCGTCCGGACGATGGTCCAGGCCGGTCGCCGGGATTTCGAGGTACCCGAACGGACGGCCGACGAGGAACCCGCTGAAGGTGGGTCTTCGGGGCTCGAACCCCGGGTGAAAGACGCCTTGAGCGGGGAAGACCACCGGTCGTGGGACGACCTGCTCGCGGCGCTGACCGACGGCATGGAAGACCGCCTCGAGGAGACGCTCACCGAACTGCAGGAGGCGAACGTCGTCCAGTACAGCGGCCGGCACGGCGGCTACCGACTCGTGGAGGACGCGTGATGGACGACCCCGTCGGCTACTTCTTACAGGACATGACCTACCACGGGAAGACCGACCGCACACGCGCGGCCTACGAGCGCGTCCTCCGGACGTTCGAGACGTTCCTGGCCGACGAACGGGGCGCAACGCCGGCGACAGCGGAACATCGGGACTGCATGGCGTGGATCCACCGGCTGCGCGGTACCGTCGCGGAGAGCACCGTGGCCACCTACGCCGCCTACCTCCACCGGTTCTACGCCTACATGACGCAGGTTGGAGAGTTCGAATCCAACCCGATGACGCTCGTCGCCGAGGAGATGGACGAACGGATCAACACCGATCCGACGCGACGGGAGATCAGTATCCCCGAGATGCGTGACTTTCTCGCGGACGTCGACCACCCGCTCGACCGCGCGCTCCTGGTGGCGATGCTCAAAACCGGCATCCGAGTGGGCGAACTCTGCAATCTGGACGTGCGCGACTGCTCGATTCCGGTGACGCGGCAGGCACTCGACGCCCCGATCCGCCCTCAGCTCGACGGCCGTGGTGACGCTCTCTTCGTCGCTGCCGACCGCGCCGTCGGCGACGTGGTCGAAGGTGAAGAGCGGACAGCGGCGAACAAACGCAAGCGTGCGACGGTGATTCCCGTCGACGACGAACTACGCACGGCGCTCACCCGGTGGCTGGCCATCAGGCCCGATCCCGTCTCGCAGGCGAATCCGCTGTTCGTGAGCACGCGCGACGGGTGGGGCGAGCGCGTCACCCCGCACGTCGTCCACCACACCGTAGAGTCACACGCGCGCGAGCGCGGGTGGCACCGCGACGGCGGCGGCGCCGAGGAGAACGTCACTCCCCACTACTTCCGACACTTCTTCACGACCCATCTCCGGGACCGTACCGGCGACCGCGGCATCGTCAAGTATCTCCGCGGCGACGTGGCGAGCGACATTATCGACACCTACACCCACGACTGGGGGGATCGCGTGCGTCGAACCTACGAAGAAAATATCTATCAACTGTCATGAACTGCGTTCGGCTCCGAACACATAAATCGTATATCGCTATACGAAATGCGAGGGTCGAACGATCGGTCAGCGACCCCGATCGACGGGAAGATCTGCATCAGTAGGTCAGTGTAGCGAGCGCGAGGGAGCGGATTCGATTACGCCGATATCCCAAAATTCGGTATAGTTTTTTTCGAGTGATGCATATCGGGTGGGGCCACCATCATAGTCTCGCCACTGGTAGAGCGTATGCGAGTAATTTTTCAATATATGGCCCATATGTCCAGATATTCAGAACTAATTCAGATTCATTCGGAGCAAAGTAGAAAACCAACGTAATCTACGTCTACGAAGGCTCTCGATCCTGCTCCAGTATCTAAAAATAGAGTTCTAAAATTTCGGACTAGAAAAGGGAGTTATCGGTTCGAAAGACAGTAGCGCACGACCGTGCTCCCACGATAGCGGGGGGAGGTCCGCAGGTCCGACCCCTTCGCCGGATCGGGAGTGTTCGTTGGTTTCCGGGCCATTGGCACAGCATAAACTGTTATTACGGTAATGTGCCACTGTTGGGGCATGGCAGAAAAGCGAGTCGCGGAATCGACCGTCAGAGTCACCGCGGAGAACGTCGGTGGCATCGACGAGACACGGGTCGAGTTCACCCCCGGCGTCACGATTCTCTCCGGACGGAACGCAACCAACCGAACGTCGCTCCTGCTTGCGATCATGGCGGCACTCGGAAGCGACGCGCAACCGCTGAAGGCGGACGCCGAGTCGGGACGAGTCGAACTGCACGTCGAGGGCGAACGGTTCACCCGGACGCTCGACCGACAGGGTGACCACGTCGTCACCGGTGGAGACCCGTATCTGGACGACTCCGAACTCGCCGACCTCTTCGCGTTCCTCCTCGAACGGAACGAGGCGCGCCAGGCCGTCCAGCGCGGTGACGACCTCCGCGAACTCATCATGCGGCCAGTCGACACCGAGGAGATCCAGCGACGGATCGACCGTGCTGTCGAGGAGAAAGGAGAGATAGAGCGCGAACTGGACGACCTCGACGCACTGGCCGAGGAAAAGACGCGACTGGTCCAGAAACGCTCCCGCCTCGACGCCGACATCGAGGAGAAACGGGAGGAGCGAGAGGAGACGGTTGCGGAGATCGAGGCCACCGACGCCGACATCGAGGAGAAGCGAGAGGAAAAGGCCGAACTCGAGGAACGGCTGAGCGACCTGCAGAGCGTCCGGTCGAAACTCGAAGACGTACGCTACTCGCTCGAAACCCAGCGAGAGAGTCTGGCGTCGCTCCGGGAGGAACGCGACGAGATCGACGCGGAACTCGACGGCGGAACCGAGACGGCCGCCAGCGAGATCGAGGAGATTCGACAGCGGATCGAACGGCTTCGCGGGCGCAAGGAGACGCTCGACGCGAACGTCAACGAACTCCAGAGCATCCTCCAGTTCAACGAGGAGATGCTGGACGAAGACGGCTCGGACCTCCTCGAGTCGCCGACCGACGACGAGTCGGTGACGGATCGACTCCGTGGCGACGGCCGAACGGTGACCTGCTGGACGTGTGGCTCGGACGTACAGGCCCGACAGATCGAGGAGACCCTCGACCGCCTCCGCGACCTCCGCCAGGAGAAGTTCCAGGAGCGCAACGAACTCGCGGCGGAGATCGATGATCTCGAAGCCGAGCGCCAGGAGTACGAACGGGAACGACAGCGCCAGGAGAAACTCGAACGCGAGCGCCAGCGGGTCGGGGACGAAATCGACCGGCGGGAGCGGCGCGTGGCGTCGCTGGCCGACGACCGGGACGACCTGCAGGACCGGATCGAGACGCTCGAAGCCGAGGTCGAGCGCCTCCAAGACGATAGCTACGGGGAGATTCTCGACCTCCACAAGGAGGCGAACCAGCTGGAGTTCGAACTCGACCGTCTCGAGGACGAACTCGCGGAGGTCGACACTCGGATCGAGGAGATCGACGACCGACTCGACGACCGCGACGACCTCGAAGCGCGACGGGACGAACTACGAGCGACACTCGAGGATCTCCGCACGCGGGTCGACCACATCGAACAGGGCGCCGCGGAGGCGTTCAACACCCACATGGCGAACGTCCTCGATCGACTGGAGTACGGCAACATCGAGCGGATCTGGCTCGAACGGACCCAGACCGAGGTCCGCGACGGCCGGCAGAAAGTGACCAAGAGCGTCTTCGATCTCCACATCGTCAGAACGACCGAGTCGGGCGTCACCTACGAAGACACGGTCGACCACCTCTCGGAGAGCGAACGAGAGGTGACGGGCCTCGTGTTCGCCCTCGCGGGCTATCTCGTGCACGACGTCCACGAGACGGTCCCGTTCATGCTGCTGGACTCGCTCGAAGCCATCGACTCCGACCGCATCGCCGCCGTGGTGGAGTATCTGGAATCCTACGCCGACAACCTCGTCGTCGCGCTCCTTCCGGAGGACGCCGCCGCGCTCTCGGATTCGTACCAGCGCATCAACGACATCTGACCCGTCCGAGCGAGTTAGTTCGAATCGTCGAAGCAGTTACAGGCGCCGTCGTCGAGGGCGTCGAGGTCGAGTCGGGCACCACAGTCGTCGCAGTAGACTCTGATCGAGGTCAGGACACGGGGGGAGGCGACCGCGAGGTCGTCGAGGTTCGAGAGTCGGTCACGCGCCACCGAGGTCAGTCGACCGTCGAGACGACGGATGGTTCCGACGGCGTCGTCGACAGTCGGCCCGTCGTCGGTCGGTGGCTCGGCTCCGCGGTGTGAACGGAGGTACGTCCGGATCGCCTGATAGGAGACGAACTCCGAACGGAGGGCGTCGACGTCGACGCCCGCACGTTCGAGCAGTCGTTCCGCCTCGGTCCGGGTCGTTCGGTCGTCGCTCTGCACGCGGTCGTAGAGGTCTGCGGGATCTATCTCGACCGTGGTGCCACCGGCCTCCCGAAGCATCTGCTCCAGCAGTTCGGCGTTGAAGTAGTCCGCGAGGCGACGCAGACTCCAGCGATCCTGCTCGCGGGACCAGCGCGACTCCAGTTCCGCGCCGATTCCGTCGAGGTCGTGTGTTTCGATGGCTGTCGCGACTTTGCTCCGGCGTCCGGGCCCACTCATTCACGTCGTAGCATCTGGTGGGGGGCAGTTATATGTTCCGTCGGGCCGAGCGCGACCACGTCGTCGAACATTTCCTAATAGCCGTACTTCTGTTAGGGTTCGTCAGTCGTACTGCAGACGGAGTTCGATTTCGTTCGCCGATCCGAGCAGCAGATCCGGGAGTTCGGAGCGGAAGCGGTCGCCTTTGAGGCGGTTCGCGGGGCCGGAGATGCTGAGCGCGCCGATAGGGTCGCCGTTCGGATCGAGGACTGCCGTCCCGATGGCGTTGAGACCGGTCATCGTCTCCTCCATGTTGAGCGCGTATCCGCGCTCGCGAATGACGTCGAGTTCGTCGAACAGTTCGTCCTCGTCGGTCACCGTGTGTTCGGTGACGGCGGGCAGGCCGATTCGGTCGATGATCTCCTCGACACGCTCGCGGGGCAGGTGGGCGAGAATCGCTTTCCCGGAGGAACTGGTGTGGAGATACCCGCGTTTGCCGATATTCGCCCCCGTTCGAACCGCGTTCGCTCCCGTCTGTGTGTAGAGGTAGATGCGGTAGCCGTGTTCTTCGACGATGAACTGCGAGCGCTCCTCGGTTTCGGCCGCCAGTTGATCGACCTTCTCTTTCGCGATATCGAATCCGGGCTGTTCCATCTGGGCGTGGCCGCCGAGTTCCAGAAACCGGAGGGCGAGGTGGTACTCGTCGCCTTCCTTGCGGACGTAGTGGCGCTCGTGGAGCGTCGCGAGGTGTCGGTAGACGGTGCTCGGTGCGAGGTCGAGTCGGTCGGACAGTTCGGCGATGCGGGCGCCACCCAACTCGCGCAGGGCGTGCAGGATGTCGAGGGTCGTCCCCGTCGCCTGAACCGTGGTGCTCGTGTCGCCCATGGTACCATTACGTGCAGCGGGAGATATATAAAATTCCGTATCGCGAAACGGCCAATCAGTAGTAGCCAGTGCCGTCCATCAGGCGACGCTGCGTCCGGTAGACCGTGACGCCGTCGACGGCCGGCGGGTCCGTCCGCACCGACGGCGTCGCGGACATCGCGCCACGGGGATGGCCGAGGGTGACCGTCCCTTCGTCGTCGACGTCGGCCACCTCGGCGACGACGGTGCCCGGCAGACGGGCGGCGACGGACGTACAGGCGACGCCCGTGACGGCGTACACCGGGTGGAGTTTCCCCATCGCCATGTAACGGGCGAGGAGGTCGATCTCCTCGCCGGCCACCGTCCGACCATCGGAGGTTTCGTAGTCGGCCGGCGGTGCCACGAACACGAGTTTCGGATAACCCGGCGACTCCGTGGCCGCATCGGCCGGGTCGTCGACGAATCCCAGTTCCGCACAGATGGCCGCGCGGATGGCCTCCAGTTCGTCCAGCAGAGCGGGGTCGGTGTCGATGTCGTCCGGTGTCTCCGTCGCCGTGAGTCCGAGATCGGCCGCACGGACGAAGGCGATGGGCGTCGTCACGTCCAACACCGTGAGTTCGAGCGTCCGTCCGTCGGTGGTGCGCTCGATAGTCGGCCCGCCGAGCGGGAAGAGTCCATCTGTCAACGAGCCTTCCGGATCGAGGAACGTCGTGTCAACTCGCGCACCCGACCCCGGGACGCCATGTATCTCGAAGTCGCCCTCGGTGGCCGCGCTCCCATCCGCCAACGGCACCCGCTGGTCGATGTGCGCGTCCGTATTCGTATTGTGCAAGTGTAAGTCGACCGCGTCGGCGTCGGCGGGCACGTCGACCAGTCCTTCGTCGACGGCGAAGGCGCCGATGGCGCTGGTGAGGTTGCCGCAGTTGCCGCTCCAGTCGATCACCGGTTTGTCGACCGCAACCTGCCCGAACGTGTAGGATACGTCGGCGTCGACGCCCTCGGCGGCCGGGCCCACGACCATCAGCTTCGACGTGGTCGAGGTGGCGCCACCGAGGCCGTCGATCTGTCGGGGGTCCGGACTCCCGAACAGCGAGAGGACGACTTCGTCGCGGTTCGTCGTCGGCAGTTCGGACTCGCGGACGAACACGCCCTTGCTCGTCCCACCGCGGACGATGGCACAGTGGAGGGAGCGCTGGTCGCTCATCCTAGATAGTCCGAGGCGTCCTCGGCGGCGAGTTTGCCGTAGACGGCGGCGTTCGACAGCCCCGTTCCGCCGGGGTAGTTGTCGAAGAAGAGGCCGCCGACGCTGTTGCCCGCGGCGTACAGGCCGGGGATCGGTCGCCCGATCGTGTCGAGGACGCGCGCTCTGGTGTCGGTCGCCACGCCGCCGAAGCCGAACGTGATCCCGCCGGTGACCGCCCAACCGTAGTACGGCGGTTCGTCGAGCGGGAGCGCCCAGTTCGACTTCGGCGGTTCGATGCCCGTCGCCTCGTTGCCGTCGAGAACGTCGGGGTCGAACTCGTCCGGATCACACTGCTCGTTGAACGCGCGGATCGTTTCGGCGCCGCGCTCCGGCCGGTCACAGCCGAGTTCGGCGAGCAGTTCCTCGACGGTGTCGGCGACGGTGACCTCCGAAGGCCCGGTCGCGCGCATGTGGTCGCGGAGCGGCGCGTCGACGACGATGTACGCCTCGTGACCCGGCTGTTCGAAGATTTCGCGGCCGAAGCGGGCGTAGGTGTGCGCGCGGGCGTCCGCCCCCTCGTCGAGGAAGCGCTCGCCCTCCTTGTTGATGATGACGCCGTACTGGTAGCCGTCGACGCGGTTGGCGCCGCCCTCCACCTCGGGCGATTCGCGGTCGATGAGGGCCATGTGGGCGCCGCCCCACTGTCCCTCGGCACGGCCCCCAACGTCGAGCATCATCTCGATGCCCTCACCGGTGTTGTACCGACTGCCGCGAACCTTCATCGCGTCGTAGTTCTCGCCGTAGTACTTGGTGCGCATCTCGGGCGAGGACTCGTAGCCGCCGGCGCCGACGATGACGACATCGGCCAGATACTCGACGAGGCCGTCGTCGGTTCGGGCGCGAACGCCCGCGACGCTCCCGTCGTCGTCGAGGATGAGGTCACGCGCCTCGGTGCGGTAGTAGAAGGTGGCGCCGTCTGCTTCCGCGGCCTCGACGAGGGCGGCGACGTTCTCCTCGCCATCCATGAACGTCCGCGCGGCAGTGTAGCCGACGTTGAGCGGTTCCATGTCCCACTCGGCCCCGCGTTCGGTGAGCCACTCGATCATCTCGCCTGCCTCCTCGACGAGCGTCCGGGCGAGTTCGGGGTCCGCCCGGCCGCTCGTCTGGGACATGATATCGTCGTAGAAGTCGTCGGGGGTGTAGTCCGGCACCGCGAACTCGTAGCCGAAGCGTTCGAGATTCGCGGTGGTGGAGGGGACGCGGAACGACTCGCTGAAACGCGTATGGCCGCCCCGGTGTTCCTTCGGTGACTTCTCCAGTACCGACACGTCGAGACCGAGTTCGGCCGCGCGGTTGGCTGCCGCAAGTCCCGCAATCCCACACCCGACAACGACGACTTCCGATGTGACTGTCTCTGGCATTCGTCACCACGTGACTGTGGAGCCAGCACTTATTTACTTTGCTCCGCTGGCGACGGGACCGCGTCCCGCCCGCCGACACGGCGGAACATAGATTTATTGACGCCGCCGGACAGGGAGAGGGTATGGATTCGATTCAGGAGATGAAAGGCGCGAGCATCGTGGTCGACACCTGTGCGGGCATCGAAGCAGGTGAGGACGTGCTCGTCGTCTCGGACTGGGAAGTCGCCGACGTAGCCGAACGCGTCGCCGCTGCCGCCAACGAGCGCGACGCGAACGTGACGATGAGCCTGATGGACCCCCGCGAGTACGACGGCAACGAGCCCGAACCCTCCGTCGCGGCCGCAATGCTCGAAGCCGACGTGATCATCACGCCCGTCCACCGCTCGATCACTCACTCCAGCGCCGCGGCCGAGGCCAAGGAGGCGGGCGCCCGGTTCATCAGCATGGTGAAGTTCACGCCGGAACAACTGAAGACCGGCGGCCTCTACGCCGACTACGAGGGGATGCGCCCCCACTGCGAGGAGATGGCCCGCAAATTCACCGAGGCCGACGAGGCCCGTGTCACGTCACCGCAAGGGACGGACGTGACCGTCGGGCTGGAGGGCCGCGACGGCAACGCCCATCCCGGCATCGCCCACGAGCCGGGCGAATTCACGGCGCTCGTCCACATCGAGGCCAACGTCTCCCCCGTCGAGGGGACCACGGAGGGAACCGTCGTCTTCGACGGCGCCATCCCCAACCTCGACATCGGCGTCCTCGAGGAGCCGGTTCGAATGGAGATGGAAGACGGCGCGGTCACGTCCGTCGAGGGCGGCCGCGAGGCCCAGCGCATCGCGGACGTGTGGGCCGAACACGACGACCCCGCCGTCTACAATATCGCCCAACTCGCCGTCGGCATGAACCCCGAGTGCCCCGAGTTCAACGGCTGGTTCTCCAACGACCACGGCCGGTACGGGAACGTCCACTTCGGCATCGGCACGAGCAGTAACCTCGGCGGCACCACCCGCGCGCCCGTCCACTTCGACGCCATGATGGCCGAACCGACGCTCGAACTCGACGGCGAGGTCGTCCTCGAAGACGGCGAGTTCACCTTCTTCTGAGATGAAGGCCCTCGTCGATCAGGACCTCCAGCCGTTCTGGGCGGTCGACGAGGCGGTGGACGACCGCCTCGATCTGACCGTCGGCGTCGAATCCGACGAAGCCGCCGTCATCGACGCACTCGACGGCAAGGAGGTACTCCTGACCACCTCCCGACTCCCGATCACGGGCGACGTACTCGCGTCGGCCACGGATCTGGAAGTCGTCGGCAAGATCGGCACCGGCATCGACAACGTCGACCTCGACGCGGCGACGGATCTGGGTGTCGGCGTCACCTACACGCCGGGGTTGAACGCCGCCGCGGTGGCGGAGTACACCCTCGGTCTCGCCATCGCCGTCTCCCGCGACGTCGTCCGCAACGACCACCTGCTGGAAGCCGGGGGGTGGCGGGACGAGACGGCCCTCAGCACGACGGTCAACGGCAAGACCGTCGGTATCGTCGGCTTCGGCGACATCGGCAGTCGCGTCGCCGCGTTCTTCTCCGGGCTCAACATGGATATCCTCGCGTACGATCCCTACGTCTTCGAGGAGGACACCGACGTAACGGGCGCGAAACTGACGACGCTCGACGATCTCCTCGCCCGGAGCGACATCGTCACCGTCAACGCCGAGTTGACCGAGGAGACGCGAGGAATGATCGACGCCGACGCGTTCGCCCGGATGCAGGAGTCGGCCATCCTGATCAACACGGCGCGGGGGCCCATCGTCTCCGAGTCGGCGCTTCGCGACGCACTGGAGGCGGGCGAGATTGCCGGCGCCGGCCTCGACGTGTTCGAGACCGAACCCCTCCCCGCCGACTCGCCGCTCCACGACTTCGACAACGTGGTCGCGACGCCCCACGTCGCCGCGACGACGACCGAGACGCGCGTCGACAGCATCCGGACGCTCGTCGACAACGTGTTCGGGATGCTCGGCGGATCGGGCGCACCGGAGCGCTACACGGCGGTGTCGGCCGACCGGTAATCGGTCCTTACTCCGCCTTCTTCGCTCGCGGCACGACGACAACCGACCGGTCGCTGTCCATCAGAATCTCCTGAGCCGTGCTCCCGAAGACGACCTTGCCGACCGGCGAGCGCTTGCGAACGCCGATGACGATGTAGCGGGCGTCGCGCTTTTTCGCCAGCGAGAGCACCTCGCCAGCGGGGTCGCCGACGGCGCCCGTCGCCGTGAAGTCGTCGAGAACCTCCTCGGCGATTTCCCTCGCGATGGTGGCCGCAATCTCACGCACTTCGTCGGGGTCGACGGCCTCGTGTGTCTCCGAGACGCTCGTGCGTTCGAGGTTCACGAACTCCTTGCGTGTCAGGACGTGGATGACCTCCAGATCGTCGTCGAACTGGTCGGCCAGTCGCTTCCCCTCTTCGAGCGTGCCGCGCCCCTTGTCGCCACGGTCGACTGCTACTAGGACGGTCATAGGCCCCTATTCGCAATCCACGGTATAACGGTTTGCCCGAAATCACCCGCATCGTTAACCCGTTCGGGGTGGAGGATGGGGGCATGGATCACACGGAGTTACTGGCTGGACGGGAGTACGGCATGATCGTCGACGGGGAACGCGTCGACGCGACCGCCGGGGAGCGCTTCGACGTGACCTACCCCTACGACGGGACGGCGTGGGCGTCGGTGCCGGAAGCGACGGCCGAGGACGTAGACGCGGCCGTCGACGCCGCGCGCCGCCGGTTCGAGAGTGACGACTGGCAGGACCGGTCCGCGACGGAGCGTGGCCAACTTCTCTTTGCCCTCGCCGACGAAATCGAGGCACACACCGAGGAACTCGCGCACCTCGAATCCCTGTCCAACGGAAAGCTCATCCGCGAGATGCGGGGGCAGGTCGAGAGCCTGCCGGACTGGTATCGCTACTACGGCGGCCTCGCCGACAAGGTGCAGGGCGACACGATGCCCATCGAGCAGGACGGCTTCTTCGGCTACACGAAGCCCGAACCGTACGGCGTGGTCGGCGCCATCACGACGTGGAACTCGCCACTCTCGCTGGCGACGTACAAAATCGCGCCAGCCATCGCCGCGGGCAACACCGTCGTCCTCAAACCCTCGGAACTCGCGCCGGTCTCCGCGATCCGACTGGCGGAACTCGCTCTCGACGCCGGCTTCCCGCCCGGCGCGCTCAACGTCGTGACGGGCTTCGCCGAGGCGGGCGCGGCGCTCGCGGGCCACGAGGATATCGACCGCGTGGCGCTCACCGGCGGGCCGACGGCGGGCAAAGCCGTCGCCAAGGCCGCCGCCGAGAACGTCGTCCCCAGCACGCTCGAACTCGGGGGCAAGAGCCCGAACATCGTCTTCCCCGACGCCGACCTCGACACCGCGGTCACGGGAGCGATCAAAGGCATCTTCGCCGCCAGCGGCCAGACCTGCATCGCCGGCTCCCGACTCTTTCTCCACGAATCCATCGCCGACGACTTCCTCGACCGCCTGATCGAGCGCACCGAAGCCATCAGCCTCGGCGACCCGCTGGACGAGGCGACGGAGATGGGCCCCATCGTCTCCGCGGAGCAGTTGGCGGGCGTCCGCGACCACGTCGACCGCGCCGTAGACGACGGCGCGACGCTCCTGACCGGCGGCGAGGAGCGCGAGGTGCCGGACGGTCCGTTCTATCCACCCACCATCCTCGGCGACGTGACGAACGACATGGCCATCGCCCGGGAGGAAGTGTTCGGACCCGTCCTCGCCGTGTTGACCTTCGAGAGCGAGGACGAGGTGATCGAGAAAGCCAACGACTCGGAGTTCGGCCTCGCCGCGGGCGTCTGGACGACCGACATCCGGCGCGGACACCGTATGGCCGACCAGTTGGAGGCGGGCGTCGTCTGGCTCAACACCTACCGCAAGTCGTCGTTCACCATGCCCTTCGGCGGGTTCAAGCAGAGCGGCATGGGCGTCGAGAAGGGTATCGAGGCCATCGACGAGTACCTGCAGACGAAGAGTGTCTGGGTCGAGACGGAGGGCGAGATTTCGGACCCCTTCCGCCTCGTTTAACGCGGCTGACAGACCACGTCGACGAGGACGGGGTCGCCGCCTTTCACCGTCTCCCACGCCTCGCGGAGCGTCGGCGCGAGGTCGTCGGGGTCCTCGACCGGCCCGTACCCCGTGACGCCCATCGACTCCGCCATCGTCGCGTAGTCGGGCGTCGGTTCGTAGAGGCCGGTGCCGACGAGCGCCTTCTCCAGACTCGCGTCGCGGCCCCGGTGTTTTGCGAGCGTCATCCGGTGGTTCGTGGAGTTGTACAGCGCGCCGTTGTTGTGGACGACGGTGAAGATGGGGAGGCCGTAGTGGCCGATGGTCCACAGGCCGCCGGGGTAGAACATCAGGTCGCCGTCCGGCTGGAGGTTGATCGGGACGCGGTCCGTCTCCCGGTACGCCAGCGCCGCGCCGATAGCCTGTCCGATGCCCTGCCCGATGCCACCGCCGCCGGAGTAACTGCCGACGTACTGGTCGAACTCGTCGATGTCCCAGAGTTTGTACGCCCAACCGCGGAAGGTACCGTTGGTCAGCACCCACTCCCCGTCCTCGATCACGTCCCAGATTTCGCCCGTCACCCGCGGGAGGGAGATGGGCGTCTCGTCCCACGCATCCTCGGCCTCGGCCTGCCACGCCGCGCGTTGCTCGTCGTGGACGCCGGCGAGTTCGTCGAGGCGGGCGTTGGCGCGACGGCGCGCGGCGTCGTCGGTTTCGAGCCGCGACTGCACCGCGTCGCGCAGTTGCGGCACCGCGAGCGACGTGTCGGCGGCCATCGACAGCGTCGTCTCGCGGAGCGCGAACTGGTCCGACACCAGCCCCGACGGGCGGGTGTTGTGCGTGCCCACGTCGATCAGGTCGAACTCGCCCTCGACGGCCTCGGTCTTGGCGTGGGTCGCGGGGTCCGTGTCCGTGAGCGTGAAGTTCGGGCTCCACACGTCGAGCGCGAGGACGGCGTCGGCCTCGCGGTAGAGCTCGGTGCCCGCCATATCGAGCGGGTGCGTGTTCGGGAAGTTGTAGCGGTGGGGCGTACCGACGCGGTGGGAGTGGAAGACCGGCGCGCCCAGCGATTCGGCCAGATCCACGAGGGCGTCGACCGCCTCGTGCGAGTCACCGACGGCATCGGCGAGGACGACGGGGAACTCCGCCTCGACGAGCAGGTCGGCCGCGCGTTCGACGGCGGCAGGGTCGGGCGCGAGTCGCGTCGGCGCCTCGAACTTCTCGAAGTCGGGGAGGGGGATCGGTTCGTCGAGTTCGGCCTCCTGAATCGCGTGGTCGAAGGCGACGTAGGTCGGCCCCTTCGTCTTCGTGTTCGCGATGTTGATGGCGTTCAGGAGGGCGTCGTCGATGCCGTCGACGGCGGCGGGCTGATCGTCCCACTTGGTGTAGCCGCGGACGAGGTTGCCCTGAATCTGGGCCGTGTGAATCCAGTCGAAGAAGGGTCGGCGCTTGGACTTCTGGACCGGGCCGGTCCCCGCGAGGGCGACGACGGGCACCCGGTCGCAGTAGGCGTTGAAGATGCCCATCGTGCCGTGGAGCGTGCCGACGACGTTGTGGAGGATGCAGACGGCGGGGTCGCCCGTCGCCTTCGCGTGGCCGTGGGCGATGGCGACCGACAAGCCCTCGTGTGGAGTTTCGATAATCGCCGGCGTCTCGTCGTTGTAGTTGACGAGCGACTCCTCGATGCCGCGGAAGGAGGAGCCGGGGTTGAAGGCGACGAACTCGAAGCCGTACCCCTTCAGGAAGTCGGCGATGTAGTCGGAGCCGTACGCCTGATCGCTCACGTCGACCGGGCGACGCTCCCGTGGTGGCGGGCTGCTAGTCATGAACACCCCGCCAAACGCGAACGGCCTACTTAGTCGTGATGGAGGTCAGAGGTTCGACCGCGACACGCCGCCCTCGACGGGGATGGCCGAGCCGTTGATGTAGCTCGCCCGCTCCGAACAGAGGAAGGCGACCACGTCACCGAGTTCGTGTGGCTGGCCCAGCCGGCCGAGCGGGCTGTCGGCGGCGCGGTCCGCGAGCACGTCGTCGTAGCTGTCGTACTCGCCGCGTTCGACCGCCGCCTCGCCGAGGTTGCGGATGCGCGCCGTCTCGATGCTCCGCGGAAGGACGGTGTTCGCCCGCACTTCGGGCGCGAGTTCCCGCGAGAGTGTCTTCTCCAGACCCACGACGGCCATCCGCACCGACGCGGAGAGGACGAGCGTGCTCGACGGTTCCTTGACGCTCATCGAGGTGATGTTGACGACGCTCCCGCCGCCGTCGGCGCGGAGGTGGTCGGCGCCGGCCCGCACCGCGCGCACGACGCTCATGACGAGCATGTCGAAGGCGTCGTACCAGTCCTCGTCGGTCGTCTCCAGCGTGGCCTTGCTCGGCGGCCCGCCGGCGCTGGTGACGAGGTGGTCGAGGCGGCCGAACTCGTCGACACACCGCTCCACCAGCGCCTCCACGTCGGCGGCGACGCCGATGTCGCCCTGCTGACCGACGACCTCGCCCGTCGCCGTCTCGCGCAGATCCGCCACCGCGTCGGCGAGGCGCTCCTCGTCCCGGCCGTTGATCACGACGTTCACGCCCTCCTCGGCCAGCGACCGCGCCGCCGCCTTTCCGAGTCCGCTGCTCGATGCCGTCACGACTGCCGCGTTACCCGCGAGTCCGAGATCCATACCCGCCTCCTCGCCCGACGGGAGTATAAGTGAACCGCCGGGGTGGATCAGTCGTCGGCACCAGTGTCCACGGTCGCGTCGGCGTCATCGGACGCCAGCGACGCCAGGTCCCCGACGTACCGGTACTGCACTTCACCGACGAACAGGGGACGGGCAGTCCGGCCGACGGTGACGGCGTCGATGTGCGGGTCCGCCCCACCCGCCAACTCGACGTCGATTTCGATGACACCTTTCGGATGCCCGATCCGAACCGCGCCCTCGCCGGGCCGAACCACTTCGCGCGGGACGGTGTCCGGGAGGCGTGCCGCGGCGGCGAGACACATCGCTCCCGTGACGGCGTAGGCGTGGTGAGGCGTACCCGAGGTGACGATTCGGGCCGTCACGTCGATGTCGGCGGCGTCGACGTGGGTGTCGACCGAGGTGGGGAACGACTGGGGTTCGGAAACGAGGGCAATCTGCGGGACGGCCGGCGACTCGGTGCGCGACTTCGCCGCGTCGTCGACGAGACCGATGCGTTCGCAGGCGACGCCCCGGATTCGTTCGATTCGGTCGAGCAATCCCGGTCGCTCCGACAGGTCGTCGGGGAGTTCCGTCCCATCGAGATCGAGGTCGGCGGCCCGCAGGAAGACACAGGGGTTGCCAACGTCCGCGACGGTCACCGTCACGTCGAGGTCGTCGCGCGTGATGCGTTCGACGGCCGTACCGGTCGGGAAGAGCGCGCCCGTGACGCCGCCGGCGGGGTCGCGGTAGCGGCAGGGGATGCGCGGCCCCGTTCCCGGCACGCCGTCGATGGCGTAGTCGCCGTACACGTCGAGCGCCCCGTCCGCGACGGGGACGGGCTGGTCGATCAGGGTGCCCGTGTTGGTGTTCAGGAGGGTGAGATCGACCGTGTCGGCGTCGGCGGGCACGTCGACGAGACCCTGATGGACCGCGAAGGCCCCGACGGCACTCGTGAGATTGCCGCAGTTGCCGCCCCAGTCCACGACGGGGTCGGTGACGGCGACCTGGCCGAACGTGTACTCGACATCCACCTCGGGTCGGTCGGAAGCGCCGACGATCATCAGTTTGCTCGTGTGGGATTTCGATCCGCCGATGCCGTCGACCTGGAGCGGATCTGGCGAGCCGAACAGTTCGAGGACGAGTTCGTCGCGGAGGGGGCCGGGGTCGGGGAGGACGCCCTCGCGGACGAACAGACCCTTGCTGGTGCCGCCGCGGAAGAGGACGCCCGGGACGGCGCCCTGACCGGGGTTCGAGGAAGACATGGATCGGTAGAGGAGCATGAGGCCGATATACGTTCCCCTCTTGCCGACACCTGCACGCTCAAATAGGGGACGGCCCTCCGTGCCATCGTGTCCCACGAACGCTCGGTGTGGGCGGGGACGGACGGCCGGGTTCTGATCGCGGTGTCGGCCGGGTGGCTGGCGGTTCGCCTCGGCCGCGAGGCCATTCCGCCCCTCGTCCCCACCATCATCGACGAGGTCCAGATCTCACCGGAGAGCGCCGGGTTCGGCCTCACGGTCATGTGGTTCGTCTACGCCACCTGCCAGTACCCCGGCGGGCGGTTCTCCGACGCGCTCTCGCGGAAAACGGTGTTGACAGCGAGTCTCGGGACGCTCGTCGTCGGCTTCCTCGTCCTCGGCGTCGTCTCGACGTACGCCGGCCTGCTGGCGGGGTTCGTCCTCGTCGGCCTCGGCGGCGGCCTCTACTTCGTCCCCTCGCGCGCGTTGCTCACCGACACCTTCGGTGACCGACGCGGGCAGGTGTTCGGCATCCAGTCCGCCTCGGGATCGGTGGGCGCGATGGCGGCCGCGGGCGTCGCCGTCGCCGCCATCTCCGTCGGCGTCTGGCAACTCTCCTTTCTGCCCGTGGTCGTCGTCCTCGTCGGTGTCCTCGGTGGCTTGCTCTACTGGTACGACGGGCCGTTCGTGATCGGGCGCGCGAGCCTCGGTCTCGGCGGCACCGGCCGGCGCATCCTCGCCGTGCCGCGGGCGCGCTCCCTCCTCGCCGCCTACATCTGCGTCTCGTTCGTCTGGCAGGGGTTTCTGGGCTTTCTCCCCACCTTCCTGCAGGCCGAGAAGGGGTTCGATCCGGCGTTCGCGGGCGCCGCGTTCGCCTCGGTGTTCCTCGTCGCCGTCGTCGTCGGTCCGGTGGCTGGCCGCCTCGGCGACACCGTCTCGCGGGTGTTCGTCGGCCTCGGCGGCGTCGGTCTCGCAATCGCCGGCCTCCTCGTTCTCGTCACCGCGGGATCGACGCTCGTCGCCGTCCTCGGCGTCGTGGTGGTGGCGGTCGGCCTGCGCTCCTACCCACCGGTGATGCAGGCTCATCTGATCGGGCTGTTTCCGGACGACAGCATGGCGGGGGATCTGGGTGCGATGAAGATGATCTGGACGGGGGTCGGGAGTTTCGCGCCGACGTACGTCGGCGTCGTCGCCGCGCGGTCGAGTTACGGGCTAGCTTTCACGGGCTTCGTCGCCTGTCTGGCCGTCAGCCTCGTCGTCCTCGCGGTCCTCCACCTGACGGGAGAATGAGATCGAGTGCCACGGTAACGCGTAGCTTTATACGTAGCGTCGGGATAGGATAGGTCGCCATGCCAGAGGAGATGCTAGATCTGGAGATGATCGACGCGTCGTCGTCGGTCGTCGAGGACTGTCTCGGAGTCACCGCCGACGAGGAGGTTCTCGTCGTCACCGACGCACGGAAGGTGGGCGTCGGTCGAAGTATCGCGACGGCGGCCAACGCCGTCGGCGCGACGACGACGATATCCGTGATGCCCTTGCTGGAGAGCCACGGGAACGAACCGCCGGCTGTCGTGGCGGACGCGATGGCCGCCGCCGACGTGTGTTTCACCTGTACCACTCACGCCATCACGCACACGCGCTCTCGCCTGCGCGCGGCGGAGGCCGGCACGCGCTTCGGCATCCTGCGCGGCGTCACGGAGGACATGATGGTCGAGGGGGCGATGACCGTCGACTTCGAGGAACTGCGGCGGGTAACCGAAGCTCTGCGCGACGTACACGACGCCGCCTCGGAGGTGCGGGTGACGAGCAAGCAGGGAACGGACATCGAGTTCAGCGTCGAGGGCTGTTCGGCGTTCTCGCTCGACGGCTACTACCACGAGGCGGAAGGGTTCGCGACGCTCCCGCCGGGCGAGTCGCCGACCCACCCGAAAGAGGACACCGCCAACGGCACCATCGTCGTCGACGTGTCGATGGACAACCTCGGCCAACTCACCGAACCGGTGACACTGGAGATCGAGGACGGCTTCGTCGCCGACGTGGACGGCGGGAGTCAGGCGGACGACCTGCGCGACCTGATCGAGCGGAGCGACGAGAACGCCGGCAACCTCGCGGAGTTCGCGATGGGGACGAACCCGAAGGCGAAACTCATCGGCAACCTCGCGGAGGACAAGAAGAAGGAGGGGACCGTCCACTTCGCCATCGGCGACAACGAGAGCCTCGGCGGGACGCGCAAGAGCGACATCCACCTCGACGGCGTGTTGCGGACGCCGACGGTGGAACTCGACGGGGAGACGGTGATCCGGGACGGCGATCTGTTGACGGAGAAGTTCCTGTAGCTACGCGACCAGCGGCCAGTAGAGCGTCCAGCAGAGGACGACCGCGACGGCGGCGTAGACGGTCGTGATCAGGCCCGTCGCCATCACGTCGACGGCCGTCATCGAGCCCTTGTCGTAGGTGAGGAGAACAGTGGTGGTGTTGAAGGGGAAGACGGTCGAGGAGCCGACGATCATCACGAGCGACAGCGAGAGGTAGAGCGGGTCGACGCCGAACGCGTCGGCGAAGCGGAGCATCACGGGAAAGAGGACGAGGAGCGCGGCGGACGCGGTAGAGAAGAAGAGGCGGACGACGAACGCCAGCGCGAGCAAGAGCGCGACCGTACCCCAGATGGGAACGGCGGTAAAAGGCAGGAGCGCTTCGGCGTTGCCGACGACCCACGAGAGCACGCCCGCCGACTCCAGCACTTCGAGCAGGGAGAACATGGTCCCGAAGACGAAGATGATGCCCCAGCTAACCGTGCGCATGTCCTCGGCGGCGACGATGCCGATACCGGGGAGCGCGAGGAAGAACACGGCCGCGGTCGGGGGAAGGATAGTGGGGATGCCGAGGAAGGAGCCGACGACCCACAACACGATGACCGTGACCATCACGCCGACGACGATGCGCTGGTCGCGGTCGAACGACTCGGCGGTGGGCGCCTCGTCGGGTCGTGATGCCGACGTCCCGCCGCCGACGGGGTGGACGAGCAGGATGGTCGCCGTCGCGAGGAGGAAGATGAAGGCCGTGGGCGGGAGCATCAACACGGCCCAGTCGAGCCACGAGATGTACGTGACCGACGTGCGAACGAACTCGGACGAGAGGATGGCCATGCCGCCGCCGGTCATGAGGCCCATGGAGGCGACGGGGTTGACGTGGCCGAGGATGAGGTGCGCGTCGAACCGGAAGTTCTCCGTTCCCGGCCACAGGTCGTCGAGTTCCTCGACGATGGGAAGGAAGGCGACGGCACGGGCGAGCGCGGAGGGCATCATAAAGGAGAGTGCGAGGAGGCTGAGCGCGGTGAGACGAATGGTCTCGCGGGGCGAATCGGCGACGAGGAGGCGGCGCGCGAGCAGTTCGTCGAGATCGACCTTCGAGATAGTGTTGCCGAGGAGGAGCAGGAGAATGAGGAAGAAAATGAGCCGGGAGGAGAAGCCGGCGGCGGCGGTGGCGAAGGAGTCGGCGAGTCCCAGTACGTAGAGCAGGGAGACGGTCGTCAGACTCGACACGGCGAAGGGGACGGGCTTGGTCAGCCACATCACGAGCGCGAAAAAGAAGAGGCCGAGCACGCGCTGCCCCGTTGGATTCAGGCCGGCGATGGGGAGCCCGACGACGCTACCGTAGAGACAGCCGAAGCCGACGACCGTGCCGACGACCGGCACGACGCCGAGGTCCCGCGGGTCGATCATGCGGAGTCGCCTCCATGGAGTCGGGAGCGTCGTATAAAGCTACTGATGGATCGGTCGATCCGGCGACAGTTGCTCCCGACGCGTGTCTTCTCTTGGAGTCGAAAAATCGCTATCCAGACCGCTACTTCGACGGAGACATGTCCGATATATGATGAAAATAATTATATATATGAGGAAGACATTGATTCGGTGTGGTAATCCATGGCGAAAGATAGCATTACGCGTAGGGATCTCCTGCGCTACACGGGAGCGGCATCCGGTATTTCGATGGCAGGACTGGCCGGTTGTATGGGCGGCGGTGGTGGCGGTGGCGGTGGCGGTGGTGGCGGTGGCGGTGGCAACGGTGGGGGTGGCGGCGACAGCGAATACCCCAACCAGCGCATCGAGTACATCGTCCCCTTCAGCGAGGGCGGCGGGACCGACACCTACGCTCGGCAGATCATGCCGCAGGTATCGGAGATTCTCGGCGTCCCCATCCAGATCAACAACGTCCCGGGGTCCGCGTCCCTCCGTGGGGCGGGGCAGATGGTACGGGCCGAGCCGGACGGCTACACGTTCGGCGGGTTCAACCCGCCGTCGACGCCCGTCTCCTACATGCTGAACCCCGCGGACGACTGGGAACTCACGTCCCTCCGCGGCGTCTGTGGCTACGCCCGAACCCCGTACGTCGTGTACGGCAACCCCAGTCAGGGGTTCGACGGACTCTCGGGACTCATCGAGGCGTACAACAACGGCGACGTCACGAACATGGGCGGTCAGCAGCGTGGGGGCATCGTCCACGTCATCGCCCAGATCATGAAGAACAACGACGAGTACGGCGTCGGCTGGCAGAACTACGTCGGCTACGACGGCGGCGGCCCGCTCGTGCAGGCGGTCGCGTCCGGTGAGGTGCCCGCGGGGATCACGACCGACGCGTCCGGCCTGAGCGCCGCAGAAGACGACCGCGTCGACGTGCTCGCGGTCCTCTCCAGTCAGGGGAGTAACGTCTTCCCCGACGTGCCGAGCGTCACGGATCAGGGGTACCCCAACATCGACTACGTGGGACAGCTCACCCGGTGTATGTGGATGCCGGGCGAGACGCCGGACGAGCGGGTCCAGACGATGGCGAGCGCTGTCGAGGAAGCGCTTCAGACCGACGCGGTCCAGTCGTGGTCCGAGGAGACGGGGAACATCATCCAGTACAACCCGCCGGAATTCGCGGACCAGGTGCTCCAGCAGTCCTTCGAAGAGATTCCGAACAACGTCGACCTCGAAGCGATGCGGTCCTCGACGAGCTAGTCGCTCACCCGACAGCATCGTTTCTCGCCTACGACTACCCGACCACCGTACGGTGACGAACAACCGGGACGAGATGGTCCCCACCGAACATAAACTACATAATAGACCAAAAGCATGGTACGAGAGGACATGGTTCAAGAGAAATTCGAGAATCTAACCAGCGAACACGCCCTGCTGGTGTTCCTGGTCGTTGTCTCCGGGTTCATGGTGGCGCGGTCGTTTCAGTGGAGCCGGACGACAGCTATCTTCCCCCAGTTCGTCGGCTCAGCGACGTTGATCGGGGCTCTACTGTTGTTGGCACGGGACTACCTCCCCGAACCGCTCCACACCGTCGTAACGGGGTCGACATCGATTACCGGCGGCGGACAGAGCGACGAGATGCGTGCCGAGAAGGAAGCGGAGGCCGGGGAGCATCGGGAGAGCAACGTTCCCGACCGGCCGGTACCGCCGGCGCTGTTTACTGGTATCCTCGTGACGCTGTATATCGGGCTGAGCTTCCTGTTCTCGATGTTCATCGTGACGCCGCTGTTCGTGGTCGCGTATCTCGTCTGGTTCGAGCGACCGTGGTACATGATCGTCTTCCTGACCGCGCTCTCGATCGTGTTGGCCTACGCGTTCGCACAGATCCTCATCGTCCCCGTCGACCGAGGCGTCTTCGTGGGCGACCTCCTCTACATCAGCCTGCCGGGGGTTCCGTAGATGGCGGCCACCGGCGCACTCGTCGAGGCCGTCGGCATCGCGTTTAGCTGGCCGACGGTTGGGCTGATGCTTCTCGGCCTCCTCCTCGGCATCTTCTTCGGCTCGTTGCCGGGCATCGGCTCCTCGCTGGGGATGGCGATCATCCTCCCGCTGACGCTCCCGTTGGAGGGGATCAGCGCCATCATCCTCCTCGTGAGCATCTACAGCGGCGCGATGTACGGTGGGAGCATCGCAGCCATCCTCATCAACGTCCCCGGTACTGCGGCGGCGGCGGCGACGACGTTCGACGGCTACCCGATGTCGAAACAGGGGATGGCGAAAAACGCGCTGGCGATGTCGGCGGTGGCCTCCTCCATCGGCGGTCTCTTCACCATCATCGCGCTCTTTCTCATCTCGCCCGTCCTCGTCGAGATCGTCCTCCTTTTCGGCTCGCCGGAGTACTTCCTCGTGGCCTTGCTCGGCCTGTCGATGATCACCATCGTCTCGCAGGGCTCGATGGTGAAAGGCCTCGTCGCCGGGATGTTCGGCCTCCTGTTGACGACCATCGGCATCGCACCCATCGAACCCACCCTGCGCTACACGTTCGGCTGGTTCGCCATCCGGAACGGCCTGTCCTACGTCGCGGCGCTGATCGGCCTCTTCGCCATCACGGAGATGTTGATTCTCGCTCGCGACCAGACGAAAATCGCGGACGCCGACATCTCGATCAGCGGCAGCCTCCGGCAGGGGATCAAAGAGACCTTCAACCACCCGATCACCGTCATCAAATCCTCCTTTATCGGTATGGCCATCGGCGCGATTCCGGGGTCGGGCGCCTCGGTGTCCAACTTCCTCGCGTACGGGGAGGCGATGCGCGTCTCGAAGAACTCCGAGGAGTTCGGCAAGGGGCGCCCGGAAGGCGTCATCGCCTCCGAGGCGTCGAACAACGGCACCGTCGGTGGCTCGCTCATCCCGACGCTCTCCTTTGGCATCCCCGGCAGTGGCTCCACGGCCGTCCTGCTCGGCGGCCTCATCATGCACGGTCTCATTCCCGGCCCCGACCTCTTCACGTCACAGCTTCCCCAGACCTACAGCATGTTCGTCGCCCTGCTGGTCGGCAACATCGTCATCCTCGTCCTCGGGTTGACGGTCATCACGAAGCTCAGCTACGTGACACAGATCGACACCAACTACATCATCCCGATCATCCTCGTGCTGGCGACGCTCGGGGCGCTGGCGCTTCGGAACAACTGGGTCGACGTCATGACGATTCTGGCGCTCGGCTTCATCGGCTACTACATGCGCCAGTACAACTACTCGATGGTGGCGTTCGTCCTCGGCATCGTCCTCGGTCCCATCGCGGAGCAGAACCTGCTCCGCTCGCTCCAGCTGTCGGGCGGATCGCTGATGATCTTCGTCAACGAACCGCTCCCGCTCATGCTGGTCGTCGCCATCGTCGTCATCCTCGTCGGGCCGTTCGTCGGCCCGCGGATCCGCCGGGCGGTCAGTAGCTAGCCCGCCGGAACTCGTTTCTTTTCGTCACTGCGCCGAACCCACCCGCTACAGCCGCCCAGCGACCGCACCCTGCAGGTCCGCGAGCGGGACCGTCGGCGGATCGGCATCGGAAGCGGCGGCCGACGCCTCTTTGAACCCCGACCCGGTGGCGACGAGGACGACCCGGTCGTCCGGGGCGAGGACGCCGTCGGCGGCGAGTCGACGCGCCCCCGCGAGCGACGTGGCCGACGCCGTCTCGACACAGAGGCCGGCGTCGCGCGCGAGTCGCGCCCGCGCGTCACGAATCTCGTCGTCGGTGACCGAGACGACGGCGCCGTCGGTCGCTCGCGCCGCCGCGAGCGCACGCGTCCCGCTCGGCGGGTCCGGGTTGGCGATGGAGTAGGCGATGGTGTCGCCGGGCGTCGTCGGGGAGACGGCGTCGTCGCCGGCGCGGAAGGCGGCCGCGATCGGGTCGCAGGCCGCCGACTGGACGAAACACAGTTTCGGCGTCGCGGGGAGGGCGTCGCAGGCCGCCAGATCACGGATCGCCTTCCACGCGCCGCTGGCGTGTCCCCCGCTACTGACGGGCATCACGATGGCGTCCGGCGCCTCGGGGCGGAACGCCGACAGCACTTCCAGCGTCGTCGTCTTCTGACCCGCGACCCGGAGGGGCGAGTCGGAGTTGAGGAAGGTGACGCCAGTCTCGGCGCCGACGGCGAGCGACTCGTCGTAGAGGCGGCCGTAGTCGCCGTCGATCCGGAGGACGTGCGGGTCGTACTGGGCGATGATCCGCAGGCGTTCGGGCGGGATGTCGGCGGGGACGAGGACCACACAGTCGAGGTCGGCCGCGGCGGCGTAGGCCGCCACGCTCATCGCCATGTTGCCGTGGGAGACGGTGCCGACGGCGGGGCGGTCCCGGTCGAGGGCGGCGGCGACGCCGACGGCAGTCCCGCGGTCCTTGAAACTCCCCGTCGGGTGTTCGCCCTCGTCCTTGACGTGGACGCGACACCCGGCGTAGTCGTCGAGGCGGGAAGTACGAACGAGTGGCGTCCCGCCCGCGGCGTGCGCGAGGCCGCCGGGGTCGTCGACAGGCAACAGGTCGCGGAACCGCCAGAGTCCGGGGGCATCGGGGTCGGGAGCGAACCCATCCCCGACGTCGAACCAGAGCGGTTCGCCACAGACACAGCGCTGTTCGGGCGGGTGATACGTCTCGTTACAGCGATAACAGCGCAAACGGGCAGTCACGGCCTACTCCCGGTCGGTCCAGAAGTCGAACGAGCGACCCGGTGCAAACACGTCGAGGCCGACGGCGCGTTCGTCGCCCGTGTTCTCGACGCGGTGGGCCTCCCACGACTCCAGATGGACGGAGTCGTACGGGCCGAGGGTCACCTCGTCGTCCTCGGTGTAGACGGTCATCTCACCCTGCAGGACCAGACAGACCTGTTCGTTTTCGTGGTCGTGCATCGGCGAGGAGTGGCCCGGCGGCTTCTCGAACCACTCGAACGTGAAGCGGTCGCTACCGGCCAGCGACACGCGGCGCCAGCCCTCGTCCGGTTCGTACGTCTCTGCCTCGTCGAAGGAGACGGGTTGCATGTCCGTGGAGTCGTGGTGACCCATCTAAAGCGTTTGGGGGCGCTGGACGTGGCGACGGCTGGATCGGACGGCCGGTTGAAAATACTTGAATACTTATACTATAATTTTAACTCGGAAATATTATAAGTATGCAACGATCGGAAATCGAACGACGATAACTGGGTTTGTCTGCTTGTGAGAGTTTCTGGACCAATATCTCTCGTTCGTCTCCAGTCGGTGTTTTCGTCATCGAAATACCTCAGAAGAAGCGCCGAAATACGGCACGAATAGCTCTAATAGCCGAGGTACTGGATATCCATCCGGCCAAATAATTATCTGAGAATCATATTTTATACAGAATATCTGTTTTCTGAGGAAATATGGTCTCACTCGCGACGAGCGCTCACTGGCCCCGACGGCCGACAGTATAAGACCCACCCGCCGAGTGAGTGGGATATGGCACGCGGTCAGCAGCGGGTGGAACCGTGACAGTGCAGTTACCGAGCGAGATCGTCGTCGAGCGCTTCCTCCCGACGGCGCGGTCGATGTTGGCGGCGGCGCTAGCGGAGCGTGGGTTCGCACAGCGAGAGATCGCGAGCCGACTCGGCGTATCGCAGGCGGCAGTGAGCCAGTATCTCGCCGGTGAGCGCCGGGGTGAGGAGCGCTTCGCGGAGCATCCGCGGATGCAGGCGACGATCGAACGGATCGCCGAAGGGTTCGACGCCGGCACGATGGACGATTACGAAGCGCTGGCGGAACTCTTGGAACTCGTCCGGGCGTTCGAGGATCGGGGCCCGATCTGTGCGATCCACGAGGAGGAGATGCCGGCGCTAGAGGGGATGGGCTGTGACCTGTGCGTGCGCGGGCGCGACCGGGCCGTGCAGGCCGAACGCGAAGTGCTGTCGAACGTCCGCCGCGCCGTCCGACAGTTCGCGAACGCGGACATCGCAGACCACGTCCCGAACGTCGGGACGAACGTGGCGATGGCGCTCCCGGAGGCGACCGACGAGACGGACGTGGCCGCCGTCCCCGGCCGCATCCACGCGATGCGGGGCGGGATCAACGTCCCCGCGAACCCGGAGTTCGGCGCCTCACACCACGTGGCGACGACGCTGCTAGCGGCCAATGTCGCCGATCCGACCGTCAGGGGCGCGGTCAATCTCGCGACGAGCGACGCCCTCCTCGCGGCCGTCCCGGACGACGCCGACGCCGTCGCGTTCGACGCCGAGTACGAGGACCGGCGACGACGCCTCGACGCCCTGTTCGACGACGGTGTCCCCCGCGTCGTCTACCACGAGGGTGCGTTCGGTATCGAACCGATCGCCTACGTCCTCGGGACGAGTGCCGTCGACGCCGTCGAGTGGGCGACCCGTCTCGTCGACCGGATCGCCTGACGATCGAACAGGTTCTGTTGTGATGGTGACAGAAGACGAGCGATGCACCCAACAACTGTAAATGGACTGCTGTCAAACATCGTTTAGAACAGCCAGATGGACGGGACGATCCGAGTGTTGCTCGTCGACGACACGGCCGATTTCGCGGCCGTCGCCGCGGAGTTGCTCGAACGCGAGGACGACCGACTCGACGTGACGATCGAGACGGATCCGTCGGCGAGTCTCGACCGCCTCGAATCGGACGCGTTCGATTGCGTCGTCAGTGACTACCAGATGGACGGTACGGACGGAATCGAACTCCTCGGTGCGGTTCGTGACCGATGGCCGAGGCTCCCGTTCATCGTGTTCACCGGCAAGGGGAGCGAGGCGCTCGCGAGCGAAGCCATCTCCGCCGGGGCGACGGACTACGTTCGGAAGGGGACGGTCACGGACCAGTACACCCTTCTGGCCAATCGGATCGTGCAGGCGGTCTCGAAGCGGCGAACGAGCGAACGTGCGAGCCGGTTCGAACGGCTCCAGAAACTCGCCCGCGAGGTGAATCAGGCGCTCGTCCGGGCCGATGACCCGGCGACCGTCGAGCGGACCGTTTGTGAGCGCCTCGCCGCGGTCGAACCGTACGCCTGGGCAGTGATTGGGACGCTGGAGGGCGACCGCGACGGCGTGACGGGCGTGGACGCCCGGTCGGCCGCCACGTCGACTGGGGCGATGGACGCCGCCGATCTGACGCTCGACAGCACCTCCGCCATCCAGTCGGCAATGACCGAAGGCGAGCCGGTTATGTCGACGGCCGAGGCGGGTGAACACGTCGGCGTCGAGACGGGTGCCGTCGCGGCGATTCCACTCGACTACGAATCGGAGCGATACGGCGTACTCGTCGTCGGCACCACCGACGAGGCGTGGAGCGGCGAGTTCGAGCGCGACCTCCTCGCGGACCTCGGGATCGACATCGCCAGCGCGCTCTACCAACTCGACATCCGCGCCGACCTGCGGGAGTCCGAGGCGAAGTACCGACAGCTGGTCGAAGGGAATCTCGTCGGGGTGTATCTGATCCAGGGTGGTGAGTTCGAGTACGTCAATCCCCGTCTCGCGGCCATGTTCGGCTACACACAGGAGGAGTTGCTGTCCGACGTCACGCCCTTCGACCTCGTGATCGAGGAGGACCACGAGAAACTGCGACGGAACATCCGTCGTCGCGTCACGGGCGAGGAGGACGACCTGCGCTACACGCTCCGGGGGCGACGCAAGAGCGGTGAGAGCATCGAGTTCGAGGTCCACGGCGGCCGGATCGACTACCGAGGCGAACCGGCGATCATGGGAACACTCCTCGACGTGACGGAGCAGAAGCGCTACGAGCGCGAACTCGAACGGTCGCGGGCCGAGTACCGCGAACTGTTCGAGGCGTTCCCCGAAGCAGTGTTCGTCGGCACCGAGGAGGGCGGGTTCCAAGCCGTCAACGAGACGGCGGTCGAACGGCTGGGGTACAGCCGCGAGGAACTCCTGTCGATGCGCCCGGAGGATATCGACCCCGAGATGGAGACTACGGACGTGTCG